>NZ_JBFUFR010000026.1:0-104953 GCF_056403315.1 Roseateles sp. P2_H4
GGCCAGGCCGGTCTCGGCCATCGCCGAGCGCAGCGCACGCCGACGTGGCTCGGCCGCGCACCGGCGCCCGGCCGACCCGCTGGCACCGGCGCCGCCGGGCTTCATCCAGCGCGGCAACCCGAGGGCGCAGCAACTGGCCGCGTTGCCGCGCGTCAACCCCGTCGAGCCCGCCGGCGAGCTGGACGCAGCACCGCGTTGACCCTGTCAGCGTAACCTCCGGTCGCCGCGTTGTGCGGCGCTCTTGGTGACGGAGGTTTGGGATGAGGGGGATGTTTTGCGGCCTTGCGCTGTCGCTGGCGCTGTCGGGTGCATGGGCGCAGCAGGTCTGGAAATGCGAGGTCAACGGCAAGGTCAACTTCAGCGACAAGCCCTGCCCGCAGGCCGGCCAGCCGGTGTCGGAGCGCAACCTGCGGACCAATGTCGTCGACGCCATCAAGCCGGAAATCGTCGACGCGGCACTGGGCCGGGCGCCGGCGGCTTCGGCGCCACAAGCGTCCGTCGGCAATGCCTGCCCGGGCGATGGCGAGATCCGCAGCATGGAGACGCGCGCCAATTCGACGACGCTGGGCGATGCCGAGCGCCAGTTCCTGCAGGACGAAGTGCGCCGCGTGCGCCAGTGCCGCAGCGGCCAGGGCCGCTACCGGGAGGCCGACTGGGTCATCAGCCGCGAGGCCCAGGCTGCGCAGACCCAGCTCAGCGACCGGGCCCGCTACGACGCCCGCCTTCGCGCCGAGGCCATGCACAGCGCCGCCGACCCGGACGAGGGCGACCGCATCACGCGCCGCCGCATCGCCGAGGAGAAGATGCAGCGCCGTAACCAGCTGCAGCAGCAGAGAGGCCAGAATCCCGCGTCCGCCGTGATTCCCTGACGCCCTGCATGCCCGCATCGCCCGCCCGATCCGATCGCCTTGATGCGCTGCGCGGCCTGGCCATCGTCTGGATGGCGGCCTTCCATTTCGGCTTCGACCTGAACCACTTCGGCTGGATCCGCCAAGACTTCTACCGCGACCCGGTCTGGACCTGGCAGCGTGTCTGCATCGTCAGCCTCTTCCTGTTCTGCGCCGGCGGCGGCCAGGCCTTCGCGGTACTGGCGGGCCAAGGCGCCGCGCGCTTCTGGAAGCGCTGGGCCCAGGTGGCCGGCTGCGCGCTGCTGGTGTCGGCGGGTTCGTGGTTCATGTTCCCGAACAGCTGGATCAGCTTTGGCGTGCTGCACGGCATCGCCGTCATGCTGCTGCTGCTGCGCATGGGCCTCAGCCGGCTGCCGAACGCGGTGCTGCTGGTGCTGGCGGCCGCCGCCATCGCCGCACCGCGGCTGGTGCAAAGCCCCTGGTTCGACATGCGCTGGACCAACTGGATCGGCCTCGTCACCCACAAGCCCATCACCGAGGACTATGTGCCGGTGCTGCCCTGGCTGGGCGTCATGCTGCTGGGCTTTGTCGTCACGCGGGCGCGGCCGCAGCTGTGGGCGGGCAGCGCGCCGCGGCCACTGGCCCTGCTGGGGCGCTGGTCGCTGAGTTTCTACATGGTCCATCAGCCGGTGCTGATCGGCGCGCTGATGGCGGTTCAGTTCTTGAAGGGAATGTGATGCGAAAGATGCTTGTGGCCGCGCTCGGCCTTTTCGTTGCGGCCGCTGCCACGGCGGCACCCTTCGTGTGGCCGAACGGCGCCCAGGCGGCCGTCAGCCTGGGCTATGACGATGGCCTGGACAGCCAGCTCGACCATGTCATCCCGGCATTGAACAAGCGCGGCCTGCGGGCCAGCTTCTATGTGCCCATCAACGGCCCGACGCTGCCCGGCCGCCAGAACGAATGGAAGGCCGCTGCGGCCGCCGGCCATGAGCTGGGCAATCACAGTCTCTTCCACGGTTGCTCGGCCAAAGGGCCCGGTCGGGAGTGGGTGGCGCCGCATCGCGACCTGGACAAGCAGACGCCGGTCCAGGTACAGGAGCACATCCTGGCCGCCAACACCTGGCTGCAGTCGCTGGATGGCAAAACCCAGCGCACCTTCACGCCGCCTTGCCTGGACATGCAGGCCGGCGGCCAGGACTTTGTCGCCGCGCTGAAGCCCTATTTCGTCGCCTACCGTGCGGCCGGCCCGGGCATGGTCACCGACACGGCCGGCCTCGACCCCTATGCCATGCCGGTCTATTTCGTCGAAGGCTGGACGGGCGAACAGCTGATCGCCCTGGTCGAGAAGGCGGCGGCCCAGCATGCGCTGGTTTCGCTGCTCTTCCATGGCGTCGGCGCCGAGCACCTGAGCGTGACCCGCGAGGCCCACGACCAGTTGCTGGACCACCTGGCCAAGAACAAGGCGCGCTTCTGGACCGACAGCTTCGTCAACGTGATGACGCAGGTGAGGGCGCAGCAGGCGACCAAGCCCTAGCCCGCAGCACTCATGCGGCCTGGTTCGTCCGCCGCCGCACGACGCCGCCCACCGCGGCGAAGCCCGCCACCATCAGCAGCCAGGTCGAAGGCTCCGGAACGGGGCTGGGCAGGCCGATCGGCGAGACCAACTCGACGCGCTGGCCTGTGAAGCCCGTGCCGTAGAGCAGCGCGAGTTGCGAGGCGTCGGTGCCGACCTCACCGGGGTTGTTGGTGGCCAGCTTGAGCGCATCGCCGTCGACCATGAACACGCGGTCGCCGGACTGGCTGAACACCGACGGATCGGTGTCGCTGACATGCGTGGACGGGCAGGCCCGGCAAAGGTATTGGACGGCGCGGATTTCGCCCGGCGCCAGGCCTTGGTCGTCCTGATCGCCAACGAAGAACAGCGCGCGATAGCCCGGGTCGGCGCTCGTCGACAGGGGCAAGGACTGCAGCACGTTGAAGGGCAGGCCGGAAATGGCGCCGGTGGAGAAGCTGAAGCTGTCCTGGTAGAGCGGGATGTTGAACTTGCCCACGCCGCCCGGGCCGGAGTCGTACAGCGGTCCGATCTTGAGGCCGTAGATGTCGGCGGCGAGGGCCTGCACGTTGAAGTCACCCTGGACGACCAGCTCGGTCAGGTTGGAAAACGTGAGCTGCAGGGCGGTCGACGGCACCACGCCGACATTGATGACGCTGGACTTCAGCACCAGGTCTTCTCCCAGCGGCACGGTGATCTGCTTGGTGAAGCCACTCCAGGAGCCATCGGCCAGCTGGCGCCGCACGGGGCTGAGGAAATTGAAGGTCTCCATCGGCGTCAGCTGCACGCTGAAGGTCTGCGCCAGGTCCAGCCCCAGCCCCGCGTTGATGCTCAGCAGGTTGTAGCCTATGCCTGCCGCGTTGCCGACCAGCGGGATGCCCACGGCCTTGGACACCATGTTGCCGACGTTGGCGCTCAGCGAAAGGATGCTGTCGCGTCCGTGGCTGTTCAGCTGGGTGGCCGTGCTGTTGGCCGGGCTGGAGACGCCATCGACATTGGGGATGTTGAGCCGCGCCGTCACATTGCCGTCCAGGAAGGTGCGGTACTGCTTGAGCTGGACGATGTCGTCACCGATCTGGATGCGTCCGTCGTTGTTGCGGTTGATGCCGACCAGCGTCCGTGACACGTTGACATCGGGAGGGGCCAGTGCAGGGCCGGTGCAGAAGCCCGCGAAACAGGCCTGCGCGCCGACGAAGGCATGGAATCTCGCATCGAGATCGACATAGGCCTGCAGCGTGGGTGAATGGGTGGTGAGCTTGGCGACCACGCGCTGGCCGTTCAGGTATTCCTGATAGCCCGGCGCCGTATAGCCCGCCACCTTGAAGCTGCTGCTCAGCTTGAAAGGGCTCCCGATGGCGTTTGAAAAAGCCACGGGCTCGTTGATGTGGGCATATACCGGGTAGAGCAGGTCGTAGGAGCCGCTGTTGAACTTGGCGCCGTAGTTCAGGCCGAAGCTGCCATTGGTGTCGGCGCCTGCGCGCACGCCGGTCGAGCAGTCGTAGATCGGGTCGCAGATGTTGGTGATGCCGCCGTACTCCTTGCCGAAATTGAAGGCCGGCGGGCCCAGGCGCTGGTTGGTGTTGACATCGACGGCGGGGCCAGGCGCATAGACGCTCTGGCCCTTCAGCGAGAACAGCGCGCTGAAGTCGACGGCGGCCGCGGGCATCGACGCCGCGGCGCAGACCACGCCCGAGGCGATGCCCAGCCGGCGGCGGCGATGCACGACCGGGGTTGACGAGGGCCGTCCAGCCGGACGGGACTTGGCGTTTGAAGGCACGCTCATGTTTCGCTCCTTGGGGGTGAGGCACCGAACGCGATGCCTGAACTGACTCTGCGCCGGCGCCGACTTCATGTCCTTGGGGGGGGGCTGAAGAGTTCTGATATTTGCTGCCCCCTTCGCCCTAAGCTAGGGGGATGAGCCCAGCAGAGCCGGTGCACGGTCGCTTGTCCCGCGAGGAAGGCCGCTTTGGCTCGTTCGAGCTGAGGCCGGCGGCGCGCCTGCTGCTGGTCGAGGGCGAGCCTGCCGCCCTGGGCAGCCGTGCCTTCGATGTGCTGCTGCTGCTGTTCCAGCGCCGCCATGCGCCGGTCAGCAAGGGGGATCTGCTGCAGGCGATATGGCCGGGCAGCGTGGTCGAGGAGAACACGCTGCAGGTGCATATCTCGGCGCTGCGCAAGGTGTTGGGGCCGGCAGCCATCACGACGATTGCCGGGCGCGGCTACCAGTTCACCGCCGCGGTGAACGCCAGCGCCGAGGCACCCCCTCCCAGCCCGGTTTCCCATCTGCCCCGGCCGCGCACGCGCTTCATCGACCGCGAACTGCTGCTGTCCCAATGCGCCGGGCTGCTGGCCCAGGCCAGCCTGCTGACGCTGACGGGCACCGGCGGCTGCGGCAAGACACGGCTGGCGCTGCAACTGGCGAGTCAGCAGTTGGACGCCTTCCCCGACGGCGCCTGGTTCGTCGACCTGGCGCCGGTGCAAGACCCGCAGCGCGTGATGGCGGCCGTCGCAGCGGCCGTGGGCCTGCGCGAGGACGCCGGCCTGCCGCTGCCCCAGCGCCTGCGCGCCCAACTGGGGCCCTGCCGCGCCGTCCTCGTGCTCGACAACTGCGAGCATGTCATCGACGCCGTGGCGTCGTTGGCCGATGACCTGATCTCGTGCTGCGCCGGCCTGAAGATCATCGCCACCAGCCGCGAAAGCCTGGGGCTCGCCGGCGAGCAGATCATGCCGGTGCGGCCGCTGTCACTGCCGTCGGCCACCGACCTGGCCGCCGTGCAGGCCTGCGAGGCTGTACGGCTCTTCATCGACCGGGCCGGTCTGGCCCAGCCCGACTTCGCGCTGGACGCTTGCAATGCCCCGGCCGTGGCCGACATCTGCCGGCGCCTGGACGGCATCGCGCTGGCCATCGAGCTCGCGGCGGCCCGTGTGGCCATGCTGCCGGTGGCGCAGATCGGCGCGCTGCTGGACGACCGCTTCCGCTTCCTGACCGGCGGCAGCCGCGCCGTGCCGCGCCACCAGACTCTGCAGGCCACGCTGGACTGGAGCCATGGCGCGCTGACGCCGGACGAGCAGGGGCTGTTCCGGCGGCTGTCCGTCTTCGTCGGCGGCTGCACGCTGGCCGCCGCCACCGCGGTGGCCGATGCGGGCGACGACTACGCCGTGCTGGCGCTGCTGCAACGGCTGCACGACAAATCGCTGCTGGAGGTGGAGCAGCAAGGGGCGGCACCGCCGCGCTACCGGATGCTGGAGACCGTGCGCCAGTACGCCCAGGAACGGTTGGCCGGCGCGGGCGACGCCGAGGCGGCCCGCAACCTTCACCTGCGCCATTGCGTGGCGCTGGCGCAGGCCGCCTGGGGCGAGATGCAGGGTGCCGAGCAGGGCGCCTGGATGCTGCGCCTGGCCCAGGAGCAGGAGAACCTGCTGGCCGCGCACCGCTGGTGCGAACACGCGCCGGGCGGCGAGCAGGCCGGCGTCCTGCTGGTGGCCTGCCTGTGGCGCTACTGGGTCGCCTCGGCTCAACTGGAGCGTGGCCACGCGTTGGCCGCTGCGGTGCTGGCCCGCGCCGGCCCCGATGTCGAACCGCTGTGGCACAGCCGTGCCCACTCGGCGCTGGGACAGATCGCCTTCCGCATGGGACGCTACGACGAAGCCCAGGCCCATGCCGAGCGCAGCCTGGCCATCGCGGCTCCCCTGGATGACGCGGAACAGACCGCCACCGGCCTGGGCTTGCAGGCCAAGAGCCTGCAGGCCCTCGGGCAGATGGAGGGCGCGCGGGCTCGGTATGAGCGTGCCTGCGCGGTCGCTCGCACGCTGGACGGCCCGTTCGCGCTGGGCATCCTGCTGAACAACCTGGCCGAACTGCACCGCAGCCAGGGCGAATTCGAGGCGGCCGGGCTCTGCTACGAGGAGGCCATCGCCATTTCGCGGCAATTGCAGTCGCCCGGTGGCCTCTTCGTGCCGCTGTGCAACCTGGCCCGGCTGTCGGTGGCCTGCGGCAAGCTCGACCGGGCCCGGGCGCTGCTGCTGGAAAGCCTGCAACTGGCCACCGCCGCCGAGCTGCGGGGCATGGGGGAGGATCTGCTGGAGGTCGCCGCCGGCCTGGCCTCGGCGGGCGCTGAGCCCGCGGTGGCGGCACGCTTCGCGGGCGCGGCTCAGGTGCGCATGGTGCAGGGCGGCAGCCAGCGCGAACCGGTCGACGAGGCTTTCGTGGCGCCGCTGATGGCCAGCGCGCGAGCAGCCCTGGGCGATGCCGCGTTTGCGGCGGCCGAAATCCTGGGCCAGGCCCTGAGCTACGAGGCCGCCATCCTCGAAGTCCGGCAGTGGCTGGAACGGCCGGCCGCTACGATGCGGGCATGAGCGCTTCCGCCAAAGTATTGTTCGGCTTCCACGCCGTCACCGTCCGCCTCAAGACCCATCCCGCCTCGGTGGCCGAGGTCCATTTCGACCCCGCCCGGCGCGACCAGCGCATGCGCTCCTTCATCGAGCGCGCCAAGGAGGCCGGCGCCAAGCTGGTGGAGAGCAACGATGAGCGCCTGAGCCAGATCGCCGGCAGCCCGCGCCACCAGGGCGTCGTCGCACGCGTGGCGGCCATCGCCCAACTGCATTCGCTGGACGACGTGCTCGACGCCGTCGAAGGCCCGCCGCTGGTGCTGGTGCTGGACGGCGTGACCGACCCGCACAACCTCGGCGCCTGCCTGCGCGTGGCCGATGGCGCCGGGGCGCATGCCGTCGTCGCCCCCAAGGACCGTGCCGTCGGCCTGAACGCCACGGTGGCCAAGGTGGCCAGCGGCGCGGCCGAGACCGTGCCCTATCTGATGGTCACCAACCTGGCCCGCACGCTCAACGAACTGAAGGAGCGCGACATCTGGGTGGTCGGCACCTCCGACCAGGCCGAACGCTCCATCTACGACCTGGACCTGAAGCGCCCCGTCGCCTTTGTGCTCGGCGCGGAAGGCGAGGGCATGCGCCAGCTGACGGCCAAGACCTGCGACGAACTGGTGCGAATCCCCATGGCCGGGGCTGTCGAAAGCCTGAACGTGTCGGTCGCTTCCGGGGTTTGCCTCTACGAGGCCCTTCGTCAGCGTCGATGAGTCAGCGTCGATAATTCTGACTATTCAGAAAAATTAGGAAGCCCGCCATGGCCGTCATCGAAGTCAAGCACCCCCTCGTCAAGCACAAGATCGGCCTGATGCGGGAGGCCGACATTTCGACGAAGAAGTTCCGCGAGCTGACCGGCGAAGTGGCCCGGCTGCTGGCTTACGAGGCGACGGCTGACTTCCCGACCGAGAAGGTCACCATCAACTGCTGGAGCGGCCCGGCCGAGGTTGACCAGATCTCCGGCAAGAAGGTCACCGTCGTGCCCATCCTGCGTGCAGGCCTGGGCATGCTGGACGGCGTGCTGGACATCCTGCCCAATGCCAAGGTGTCCGTCGTCGGCCTGGCGCGTGACCACGAGACGCTCAAGCCGGTGAACTACTTCGACAAGTTCGTCGGCAACCTCGACGCCCGCACCGCGCTGATCATCGACCCCATGCTGGCCACGGCCGGCAGCATGATCGCCACCGTCGACCTGCTGAAGGCGCGCGGCTGCAAGGACGTGCGAGCCCTGGTGCTGGTAGCGGCCCCCGAGGGCGTGAAGGCCCTGCAGGCGGCCCACCCCGATGTGCGCTGCTGGACGGCGGCCATCGACAGCCACCTGAACGACGTCGGCTACATCATCCCGGGCCTGGGCGACGCCGGCGACAAGATCTTCGGCACGACGCAAGGTTGAGCCCCCCGCCCAGTTCGCCGCGTTGAACGCGGGCGAGTTGGTCGGCCCCCCGAGGGGCGGCGATGCTTGCGGCATTGAGCCGCAAGCACATCGCCATACGCGTGCCGGCTAGGGGCGGCCCGGCGCTCGGCCCGCAAATACGTTCACCTGAGCACCTCGCGCAGCGCCTGGCGCAGCAGCGCCAGCCCTTCTGCCATCTCGGCATCGCTGATGTTCAGCGCCGGCATCAGCCGAATGAGGTGAGGGCGGGGCGCATTGAGCAGCAGACCGATGGGTTCCAGCGCCTGTGCTGCGGCGACCACCTCGCCCGCGACGTCTGACGGCAGCACCAATGCCCGCAGCAGCCCGAGGCCGCGCTCGCCCAGCAAGCCGTGATCGAGCGCGATGGCCTGCAGCCCGGCAGACAGCTGCTCAGCACGCTCGCGCACGCCGGCAAGAAAGTCCTCGCGGCAGACCTCGTTCACCACGGCCAGTCCGACGGCGGCCATCAACGGGTTGCCGCAGAAGGTGCCGCCCTGGTCGCCGGGCTCGAAGCAGTTCAATTCCTCCTTGCACAGCAGCGCTGCCAGCGGCACGCCGCCGCCCAGCCCCTTGGCCAGCGTCATCACGTCGGGCTCGATGCCGAAGTGCTCGTGGGCGAAAGCATGGCCGCAGCGGCCGATGCCGGTCTGCACCTCGTCGACGATCAGCAGCACGCCACGCTCTGCCGTCAGCGCCCTCAGCTCGCGCATGAAGCCCGGGTCGGCGACAACGACGCCGGCCTCACCCTGCACCAGCTCGATCATCACGGCCGCCGTGCGCGGCGTCATCGCCCGCTCGACCGAGGCGATGTCGTTGAAGCGCGCCTTCACGAAGCCCGTGGGCATGGGCGGGTAGATCTCGCCCCAGCCCGGCTTGCCCGAGGCGCTCATCATCGCCAGCGTGCGGCCATGGAAGGCCTGCTCGAAGCCGATGATCTCGTGGGCGCCGCCCCGCGTGCGGCTGCCCCAGCGCCGCGCGAGCTTGACGGCACCTTCATTGGCCTCGGCGCCCGAACTGGCCAGGAAGACCCGGTCGAAGCAGCTCACCTCCACCAGCCTCCTGGCCAGGTCCAGCAGCGGGCGGTTGTAGTAGGCCGGGCTGGGGTTGAGCAGCTGCCGGGACTGCGCCAACAGTGCCTGCGTGATCAGCGCCGGGCTGTGGCCGAGGCTGTTGACGGCCCAGCCCTGCACGAGGTCGAGGTGGCGCTTGCCGCCCTCGTCGGTCAGCCAGGCGCCCTGGCCCTGGACAAACACCGTGTCCGGGCGGTGGGTGATGGTGATGAGGTCCTGTCCAGGGTCGATCAAGGCGTGTCCTTCCAGTCGTAATCCATCTGCCGCGCGGTGCGCAGGGCCAGCTCGCGGCTGTGCAGTCGCGCCACGAGGTGCAGGCACAGGTCTATGCCCGCCGAGATGCCGGCCGACGTGACCACCTCGCCCTCATCCACCCAGCGCAGGCCGTCGCGCACCCGCACGGCCGGCCGCAACGAACGCAGCGCGTCGAGGTCTTCCCAATGCGTGGTGGCGGCCAGGCCGTCCAGCACGCCGGCCTCGGCCAGCAGCAGGGCGCCGGTGCACACCGAGGCCAGCACGAGAGCCGTGCGCCGCTGGGCGGCGATCCAGGCCAGCGCCTGCGGCTGCCGCAGTTCGGCGTCCACCACGCCACCGGGCACGATGGCGCAGGCGAGTGGCGGGTGCTCGCCCAGCGCGAAGTCGGGCTGCACCTGCAGGCCGGCCCGGGCGCGCACGGGTGCGGTCCCGCGCGCCACGGTGCTCACCGTGAACAGCGGGGCGCTGCCCGCTGGCTGGCTGCGTCCATGCACCCGCGCCGCCGTCGTGAACACCTCGTAGGGGCCGGCCATGTCCAGCAGTTCCATCTCGTCGAAAACCAGGATGCCAACGTTCATTGGATGCGGCCTCCTGCCGCGTTGCGTCGTCGATGTCCGGCAGTTTGCAGGCTGGCCTTCATGGCCGCCATGACGCAGTTCCCACCTTTTCTGCCATATCCTGGAAACGGCGGTTGACCGCTCGCGACTCATCGAAACTCGGGGGGGATCAACGCGTTGGCGATGAGGCCGTCGTCATCACTTCGCTGAGCAGCGCTGCACGCCCGCTGGTCTGGCGCCCCGGGCCGCTGGCTGCGTTGCTCCTCCTCGCGGGCACGAGCCCGCAGCGTCGTCGCGCCTTGCCGGCAGCCCGCTTCGCCAGCCCCTCGGGCGCGCCCAACCGCCGTTTCTAGGATCTGCTCATGACCTGCCGCATCGCCTTCGTGCTCTTCCCGGGCTTCCAGCAACTCGACCTGGCCGGGCCGATGGCGGTGTTCGAGGTGGCCCGCCTGGCCCACCCCGGCAGCTACGACTGGCGCCTGGTGGCCAGCAGCCCGCCGGCGGTGCGCAGCTCGGCGGGCGTGGACTGGCCGGTGCAGGGCTTGCCGCGCCGCCTGGGCGATCTCGACCTGGTCATGGTCATAGGCGGCGACGGCGTGGACGGCGCCTGCCGGGACGGCCGCCTCATCGCCTGGCTGCGGCGGGCGGCACAGTCGGGGGCGCGCATCGCCAGCATCTGCAGCGGCAGCCTGGTGCTGGCGGCGGCCGGCCTGCTGGACCAGCGCACGGCGACGACGCATTGGTCGCGCAGCCGGCAGTTCGCCGCCGACTATCCGGCCGTGCGTCTGCAGCCCGACCGCATCTATGTGCGCGAGCCCGCCGTGCGCGAGCAGCGCTGGCCCGAGGTCTGGACCAGCGCCGGCATGACGGCCGGCATCGACCTCTGCCTGGCCCTGCTGGCCCACGACCACGGCGAAGACATCGCCCGCGAGGCCGCGCGCCAGCTCGTCGTGGAGAGGCGGCGCCCCGGCGGGCAGTCGCAGTTCTCGCCGCTGCTGGAGCTGCAGCGTCCGGAGGGCCGCTTCGGCGCCTTGCTGGACGACTTGCGCCGTGACCTGCGGCGCGATCACCGCGTGGAGGATCTCGCCGCCCAGGCCTGCATGAGCCCGCGCCACTTCGCGCGCTGCTTCCGCGCCGAGACGGGAGCCACGCCGGCGCAGGCGGTGGAGCGCCTGCGGGTGGAGGCCGCGCGGGCGGCGCTGGAGAGTGGGGCGGCGTCGGTGCTGCGGGTGTCGCTGGACTGCGGCTTCGGCAACACCGAGCGCATGCGGCGGGCCTTTCTGCGGCTGCTCGGCCGGCCGCCGGCGGCCTTCCGGCCGGGCGGCCCGGGTGCAGGTGAACTTTCACCCTCCGCAGCTTGATCCCTGCGGGCGCCTGCCTGCGTCAGTACAGGCAGGCAAGCCAATCCCTGGTGAGCCACCACCTGACCCAGGAGCCCCTCATGGCCACCCTCTCCACCCCCACCATCACCCTCGGCGCCACCAGCGCCGGCAAGCGTGACGTGACCGTTGCCGGCACGATGACCTTCGATGCCAGCGATGTCGGCCGCACCTACCGCCTTGAGATCGAGCTGTTTGGTGAAGACCTCGCCGGTGACAACCTGCCCTCGGGCGACAGCGGGGCCGACGACCTGATCAGCACCTTCACCTGGCTGGCCGGCGGCCTGATCCTGCGCCCCTACAAGGCCGTGTCGGTGCTGTCCGCGGGCACGGTCAACTACTCCGAGAAGCGGGCCATCGACACCGCCAAGCTCGACGAGGACGCCGGCACCCAGATCGTCGGCTGGGCCGACATCCACACGCCCATCATCATGCCGCGCTCCGATGAGGTCTATGCCCAGGTCACGCTGGGCATGTCGCCCGTCAGCAAGCGCTCGGTGACGACCCAGGCCGGCCTGGGCGTCTAAACCAGGCCGAGAGCGCCGAGCACGCCGCCACCCAGCACCATCCAGACGAGGCCCAGCCTCGTCTTCAGCGTCAGCAGCACGGTGACGGCGATCAGGGCCAGCGTCGTCCAGCGATGCTCCTCGGCCTTCAGGAAGGGCAGGGCGAGCAGCCAGCCCGTGGCGATGATCAGCCCCAGCGTCAGCGGCATCATGCCGGCCGAGAAGGCCCGCACGTTGATGTTCTCGCGGTTGTTGCGCGCCCAGCGCGTGGCTGTCACGGTCAGCACGCTGGACGGCAGCATGATGCCGGCCATGGCGGCCGCGGCGCCCTGGAGGCCCGCCACGTTGTAGCCCAGCACCGCGACGAACAGGATGTTGGGCCCCGGCGCGGCCTGGGCCAGCGCGATGGAGGACGTGAACATCGTGTCCGTCAGCCAGCCCGTCTTGTCGACGAGGTAGCGGTGCATCTCCGGCACCGTCGTGATGGCGCCGCCGATGGACAGCAGCGACAGCGTCAGGAAGTGCAGGAAGAGGCTGAAGAGGTCGACCGGCGTCGTCACGGCTTGATCCTCCACCAGGCGATCAGCATGCCGCTGCCGCCAAGCAAGGCCAGCACATAGATCAGAGGCCAGCGCAGCAGCGCGATCAGCACGAAGGCCAGCAGCGCCAGGCCCAGGGCCAGCGGCCGTCCCAGCGGGCTTTTCTTCAGTGCCGGCAGCAGCTTGATGCCGGTGGCGAGGATGAGGCCGGCGGACACGGCGCCCATGCCGCGCAGCGCGTTCACGGCCATCGGGTGGCGGGCCAGCTCGCTGTAGGCCACGGCCAGGCACAGCACGATGACGGCCGGCGCCAGCAGCATGCCGGCCAGCGCGACGACGGCACCGCGCAGGCCGAAGAAGCGGTCGCCGATCATCATCGACAGGTTGACGACGTTGGGCCCGGGCAGCACCTGGGCGATGGCCAGGGTCTCGACGAACTCTTCCTTGCTCATCCAGCCCAGGCGCTCGACCAGCTCGCGCTGGGCCACCGCCAGCACGCCGCCGAAACCCTGCAGGGCCAGGCGCGTGAACGCCAGGAAGAGGTGCGTCAGGGACTGCGGGCGGTTCAGCACGGGGACTTCAACGATGCACTTTGAGCGCCTCGGGATTGACGATATTGCTCGGCTGCGCCTTGATGAAGTTCAGCACGTTGTCGAAGGCCGCATCGAAGTAGAGCTCGTAGCTGTCCTGCTCCACATAGCCGATGTGGGGTGTGCAGACGGCGTTTTCCAGGCGCAGCAGCGGGTGGCCCTGCAGGATGGGCTCGCTCTCGAAGACGTCGATGGCCGCCATGCCGGGCCGGCCGCGGTTCAGCGCCGACACCAGCGCGCCTTCGGCGAGCAGTTCGGCCCGCGAGGTGTTGACGAACAGGGCCGTCGGCTTCATCTGGGCCAGGTCCTCGGGTGTGACGATGCCGCGGGTGGCGTCGCACAGGCGCAGGTGCACGGACAGCACGTCGGCCGTGCCGAAGAAGGCTTCGCGGCTGGGCGCGGCCTGGTAGCCGTCGGCCTCGGCGCGCAGCCGCGAGGCCTCGCTGCCCCAGACCAGCACCGTCATGCCGAAGGCGCGGCCATAGCTGGCCACCAGCTGCCCGATCTTGCCGTAGCCCCAGATGCCCAGCGTCTTGCCGCGCAGCACCATGCCGACGCCGAAGTTGGCCGGCATGGACGCCGCCTTCAGCCCGGCCTGCTGCCAGGCGCCATGCTTGAGGTTGCCGATGTACTGCGGCAGCCGGCGCATCGAGGCCATGATCAGCGCCCAGGTCAGCTCGGCCGGCGCCACCGGGCTGCCGACGCCCTCGGCCACGGCAATGCCGAGCCGCGTGCAGGCCTCCACGTCGATGTGGCTGCCGACGCGCCCGGTCTGCGAGATCAGCTTGAGCTTGGGCAGCTTTTCCAGCAGCTGGCGCGGGAAGGCCGTGCGCTCGCGAACCAGCACCAACACCTCGGCATCACGCAGCCGCACGGACAGCTGGCCTATGCCCTTGACGGTGTTGGTGAAGACCTTGGCATTCAGCGGCTCCAGTTTGGCCGCGCAGCGCAGCTTGCGCACGGCATCCTGGTAGTCGTCGAGGATGATCACATTCATGGTCGGGGCCCGCGCAGCGAACGGCGTCAGCTTGGGGGCATCAGGTTTTGGGGCATTGTGCCCTTGGCCGATGCAGGCTCCGGGCATGCTGGCTACGATCGCTTTCCCTCAAGGAGACACCCGATGACCACGATTTCCATGCACAGCGCCAGTGCGCCGGCCTTTGCCAAGATGCTGTCCAACATGCTGAACTGGCTGGACGCGGCCAAGGCCCACGCCGAAGCGAAGAAGTTCTCGACGGACGTCTACCTGACGCTGCGCCTGGCCCCCGACATGCTGCCCTTCACCAAGCAGATCCAGATCGCCAGCGACGCCGCCAAGGGCTGCGTAGCCCGCCTTTCCGGCCAGGACGCGCCCAAGTTCGAGGACAACGAAGCCTCGCTGGACGAACTGATCGAGCGCATCAAGAAAACGCGCGACTATGTGCTGTCCGTGCCTGCGGCCGCCATCGACGGCAGCGAGGACCGCGAGATCACCATCCCGCGCCGCACCGGCGACCCGCTCAAGTTCGACGGCGCCACCTATCTGCGTCATTTCGCACTGCCGAACTTCTATTTCCACGCCACGACGACCTACGCCCTGCTGCGCCACGCCGGCGTGCCGCTGGGCAAGTCGGACTATCTTGGCGGGTAATTCCCCAGTTTGAGGTCGCCCGGGCGGGAAATGCTGCGCAATCCGCGGCCTATTCCCCGCTCCCGGCGGGGCAGTCCGGCTTGAAAATCAAGAGAACATCCGCTCAAGCCGCCCGTCGCATGGACATGTCGTCGCCTCCCGCCGCCCAGCCCCAAGGCATTGCCCTCGTCGAGCAATGGCTGGCCCTGGCCCGCAGCGGCCAATGGCCCTTGCCCCAGGTCATGGAGGCGGCCTCGCGCCTGCAGGCCGCCGGGGCGCTGGAAGCCGCCGCGCTGCTCTACCAGAGCTGGGTGGGCTCTACGAATTCGCCGCTGCGCCATGTGGCCTGCTTCAACTGGGGCGCCATCCTCGGCGAGATGCGCCGCCATGCCGACGCCGAAGGCGTCTATCGCATGGCCCTGACGCTGGCGCCGACCTTTGCCCAGGCGCGCCTGAACCTCGGCCACCAGCTCGAGCACCTGGGCCGCCCGGAAGAGGCCCTGGGCGAATGGCGCACCGTCTACGACGACGAAAGACCCGAAAGCGTGGGCGCCGATCCGCTGGCCCTGCGCCTGCATGCCTTCAACAACGCCGCCCGCCTGCTGGAGCAGGAAAAGCGCTATGACGAGTCCGAGGCGCTGATGCGCCGCTCGCTGGAGCTCGACCCGCGCCAGAGCGACGTCGCCCAGCATTACGTGCACATCCGCCAGAAGCAATGCGCCTGGCCGGTCTACCAGACCGTCGGCGAGGTCACGCACAACCACCTCTTGATGAGCACCTCGCTGCTCGGCATGCTGGATGAGAGCGACGACCCGGCGCTGCAACTGCTGACGGCCCAGCGCTTCGTGCTGGAGAAGGTCACCAAGGTCACTGAGCCGCCGCTGCACAAGGGCCGCCAGCGCGAGGGCAAGATCAAGATCGGCTATCTGTCCGGCGACCTGCACATGCACGCCGTCGGCCTGCTGACGGCCGAGCTCTACGAGCTGCACGACAAGAGCAAGTTCGAGATCCACGCCTTCAGCTGGAGCCGCGACGACGGTACGCCGCTGCGCGCCCGCATCCGCGCGGCGATGGACCACTACACCCCGCTGCACGGCGTGCCCGAGCGCCGCGCCGCCGAGATGATTGCCGAGGCCGGCATCGACGTGCTGGTCGACCTGCAGGGCCTGACCAGCGGCGCCCGCCCGGGCATCCTGGCCTACCGCGGCGCCCCCATCCAGGTCAGCTACCTCGGCCTGCCCGCCACCTCGGCCCTGCCGGGCGTGGACTGGATCCTGGCCGACCGCTTCGTGATGCCGCCGGAGTCGCTGCCGTATCACACCGAAAAGCCCATCTACCTGCCGCACTGCTACCAGGTCAGCGACCGCACCCGCGCCGCCAACCCGGCGCCCAGCCGTGCCGAGATGGGGCTGCCGGAAGGCGCCTTCGTCTTCTGCGCCTTCAACAACAACCACAAGATGAGCGAGCAGGTCTGGCGCTGCTGGATGCGCGTGCTGCGCCAGGTGCCGAACAGCGTGCTGTGGCTGCTGGCCGACAACCCCTTTGCCAAGGCCAACCTGACCCGCGTCGCGGTGGAGGAGGGCATTGCGCCGGAGCGCCTCGTCTTCGCCGGCCGCGCCCAGCCGGCCGACTACCTGGCCCGCTTCACGCTGGCCGACCTGTTCCTGGACACCTTCCCCTACAACGCCGGCACCACGGCCAGCGACTGCCTGTGGATGGGCACGCCCATCCTGACGCGCTCGGGCAGGACGTATATCTCCCGCATGGCCGGCAGCCTGCTGACGGCCGTCGGCCTGCCCGACCTGATCACGACGACGCTGGACGAATACGAGCAGCGCGCCATCCAGATCGGCAACCAGCCGGCCCGCGCGGCTTCTTACAAGCGTTACCTGGCCGAGCATGGCCACAGCTCGCCGTTGTTTGACATCCCGGCCATCGTGCGCGATATAGAGCGTGAATTCGAGCGCCTGGCGCTCGACGCCCGCAGCAGGACCTGATGTCACGCCAGCACGACCCCTTCTTTGACGGCCAGCCCCAGGCGCCGGGCCTGCGCCTGGCCGCCAATGGCGAACCGGCGCCGCCGCCGGACCCGCTGGAGAACCTCGCCAACCAGCCCGCCGGCGACCCGCTGCTGCAGGCACTGTCGTGGCTGACCCGCCACCACGGCCGGCCGCGCTCGCCCGAGTCGCTGCGCGCCGGTGCGCCGGTGGAAGGCGCCCTGGCGCCCGACAGCGCCATCCGCGTCATGCGCGAGGCGGGCTACAACGCCGGCCTGCTGCGCAAGAGCATCGACGACATCCACGAACTGCTGCTGCCGGCCGTGCTGCTGCTCAATGGCGGCGACGCCTGCGTGCTGGTGCGCCGCCTGGACGACCCCGCCACCGTGGCCGCCGGTGCCTGCCGCTACGAGGTGGTTTTCCCTGGCCCCGAGGCGGCTGCCGTGCCGGCCACGACGGCCGAGCTGGAGCCCGAGTACAGCGGCTTCATGCTGGCGGTGTCCCGCCAGGAGGCCGCCCAGGGCCAGCGCGCCGAGTCGCCGCTGCTCAAGCTGGCTGACAAGGGCCTGGCGTCGCACTGGCTGTGGGGCACGCTGAAGCGTTTCACGCCCTACTACCGCGCCTCCATGCTGGCGGCCCTGCTGTCCAACGTGCTGATGCTGGTGTCGGGCCTGGTGACCTCGGTCATCTACGACAAGGTCATCCCCCACCAGGCCATGGTCACGCTGTGGACGCTGACGGTGGGCGCCTCCGTGGCCCTGCTGTTCGACCTGTTCGCACGCCAGCTGCGCTCCCACCTCATCGACCTGGCCGGCCGCAAGGCCGACCTCGTCATCGGCGCCAAGCTCTACCGCCAGACCCTGGGCGTGCGCATGGAGCACAAGCCCGCTTCGGCCGGCGCCTATGCCGCCCACCTGGCCCAGGTGGAGATGGTGCGCGAGTTCTTCACCGGCGCCACGCTGTCGGCGCTGTCGGACCTGCCTTTCCTGGTCATCTTCATCGGCATGACCTTTGTCATCGGCGGGCCGCTGGGCTGGGTGCTGGTGCTGGCCGTGCCCGTCATCATGGGCCTGTCCTGGGCCATCCAGGGCGCGCTGCGCCGGGCCATGAGCACCAATATGCAGGAGACGGCCGACCTGCATGGCACCCTCGTCGAATCCCTCGAGGGGCTGGAAGACCTGAAGACCTCGGGCGCCGAAGGCCGCTTCCTGCGCCGCTACGAGCGCACCACCGCCATCGTGGCCGACACCGCCCTGACTTCGCGCGCGCTGTCCAGCTGGAGCATGAACCTCTCCAGCACGCTGCAGCAGGCGGTCAACCTCATCATCCTCGTCTGGGGCGTCTACCTGATCCATGACGGCGTCATCTCGGCCGGCGCGCTGATCGGCTCGGTGATGTTCGCCAGCCGCGCCATCGCGCCGCTGGGCAGCCTCGTCAGCCTGGCGACGCGCTACCAGGGCGCCCGGGCGGCCATGCTGGCGCTGAACCAGATGATGAATGCGCCGGTCGAGCGCGACAGCAGCCGCAACTATGTGCCGCTGTCCCAGGTCAGCGGCAAGGTCGGCCTGCACGACGTCGGCTTCAGCTACCCGCCCCAGCCCCAGCCCGGCCACCAGCCGGCGGGCGACGCGGCCTCGCCCAAGGTGCTGCGCAACGTCACCATGCGCCTGGAGGCCGGCGAACGCGTCGCCATCCTGGGCCGCATCGGCAGCGGCAAGTCCACCATCCTGCGCATGCTCGGTGGCCTCTACCAGCCGTCCGAGGGCATGGTCGAGGTCGACGGCATCGACCTGCGCCAGGTCGACCCGGCGGAGTACCGCTCGCGCGTCGGTTTCGTCAGCCAGGAGCCGCGCCTGTTCGTCGGCACGCTGCGCGACAACGTGATGATGGGCCGCGCCCACCTGGACGCCGGCCGCCTCGTCGAGGTGGCCAAGCTGACCGGGCTGGATCGCGTCGTCGCCGGCCACCCGATGGGCTGGGACCTGCCGGTGGGCGAAATGGGCCAGCTGCTGTCCGGCGGCCAGCGCCAGCTCGTCGCCCTGGCCCGCGCCCTCGTCACCAAGCCGCAGATCCTGCTGATGGACGAACCCACCAGCTCCATGGACGCCCAGAGCGAGATGGCATTCCTGCGCCAGCTGCGCGATGCGGCCGGCACGGCCACCCTCGTCGTCGTGACCCACCGCCCGGCGGTGCTGGAACTGGTGCAGCGCATCGTCGTCGTCGACGGCGGCCGCATCGTCATGGACGGCCCGCGCGACCAGGTGCTGGCGGCGCTGTCGGGCGTGCGCCCGGCCGCGGCGCCCGGCACCCAGGGCGGTGAGGGCGTTCACATGCACCCGTCCGCCCAGCCCGTGCAGCGCTCCGCTTCCGTATGACGTCGGCCCTGACCAAGGAAGAGGGCCTCTTCGTCAGCGCCCTGCATGCCGCGCACATCGACGAGCCCCTGCCACGTGCGACCTGGGCGCTCTATCTGCTGTGCGCCGTCGTCACGGTGGCCATCACCTGGTCGGCCCTGGCCAAGGTGGACGAGATCACGCGCAGCGACGGCCGCATCGTGCCGGACGGGCGCGAGCAGGTCATTGCCAGCCTGGACGCCGGCATCCTGCGTGAGCTGAAAGTTCGCGAGGGCCAGGAGGTGCAGGTCGGCCAGGAGCTTGTCGACCTGGACCCGACCCGTGTCGAGGCCCAGCAGAACGAAGGCCAGGCCAAGCTGCTGGCCCTGAAGGCCGCCGCCGCGCGCCTGACGGCCGAGGCCAATGGCCGCGCCAGTATCCAGTGGCCGCGCGATGTCGACGCCAAGGCGCGCTATGCCCAGGGCGAGACCGAGTCCTTCGAGGCGCGCAAGCATCTGCTGGACGAGGCGGTCGGCAGCATCAACCGCAGCCTGGGGTTGATCTCCAAGGAACTCAAGCTGGCCCAGGACATGTCCAGGAGCGGCCTGATGAGCGACGTGGAAGTGATGCGCCTGAACCGCCAGGTCAACGAGATCCAGCAGCAGCGCGCCGAGCGCATCTCGCGCTACCGCCAGGAGGCCAGCCAGGAACTGGTGCGGGTGCAGAGCGAGATGGCCCAGCTCGACGAACAGATGGTGGTGCGCCAGGACGCGCTGACGCGCACCGTGCTGAAGTCGCCCGTACATGGCGTCGTCAAGAGCATCAAGGCCGGCACCATCGGCGGCGTCGTCGCCAGCGGCGCACCCATCCTCGAGATCTCGCCCATCGGCCCCAAGGTGCTGGTGGAGGCCAAGATCAAGCCCAAGGACATCGGCTTCATCCGCCTGGGCCAGACGGCCGAGGTCAAGCTGGCCGGCTATGACTTCAACACCTATGGCGGCCTGGAAGGCAAGGTCACCTACATGGGCCCCGACGCCGTCACCGAGGGCGACAAATCGGGCGAAGGCCATTACCGCGTCATCGTCACCGCCGAGCGCAACAACCTCAAGTACAAGGGCGAGAAGCTGCCCGTCATCCCCGGCATGACCTCGCAGGTCGAGATCAAGACCGGCGAGCGCTCGGTGCTCAGCTATCTGCTGCGGCCGATGATGAAGTCGCAGGAAGCGCTGCGGGAGCGCTGATCTGCATCAGCCGCTTCCCTCGCGGCAAAGCGTGCGCAGAGTGACAGTCCGGCCGGCGAGTCCGGGCAGGGAAGACGCCGTGAGCGCCCCATTGGCGATCGACCAGTCGAACTGGACGGCGGTTTCCACCGGCCAATCCGACAGCTGTGGCTGGACGCGAGCGTCGTCGAGTTCCACCTTGCCTAGCAGGACGAGTCCGAGCCCCTTGGCATGGGCCTGCTTGGGAATGAAGCGGCCCGCGCCGTTGGTCTGCAGATGCGGCAGAAGCCGTCCTTCGATCGCCTCTTGCAGCTTCGGCATCCGATCGGGGGCTACGGCCAGGCCTGCCAGGGCCACCCAGGGAAACCATTCGAAAGCGCGGCCGATCGCCAGCACCACGAGCGCCCCCCAGCCGTCGGGAACAAACGGACCTTTTGACGGCAGCCTATAGGGATGCCAGGCCCCGCCCTCCATTGTGGGAAAGGCAAAAACCTGGCCCGTCTCAAGGACAAGCGGAGGGAGCCGTCCGGATGTGGGTCTAGCCTTCGCAGGCCTGGGTTGACGCAGGCGACCCGCCAGATCGTCGAGAACCTTGCGGCGGGCCTCCATGAGCTTCTCATCGGCCCCGCCATCTTTGATTCGCGCCAGATCTACGCCGGACTCGATGACGCGCAGGGCGGTATCGGCAGCCCGCGGGCAGGCGATGCCCTTTTTCTCGAATTGATCGGCGATCACGAGCCAGAACTGCGCCGACTCGGCGTCCGCACCGTTGCCCGTGCCGTGGAGTTGTTCCAGCAGGGCCAGGATTCGGTCGCCGTCGCCCGGAGCCTTCGCGACCAGGTCGAGCGAATTCTTCAGATCGCCAGCGGCGTCATCGTCGTACAGGCCTGCGCCCCAAGTTCCCATCAATGGCTCTCTTCAGCTACGTGTCTGGCTTGCCGAGCATGCTTGTACATGGCGGATAGCCAATATTCGGAAGCGGCCGATGATGATGTCACATGAAGCGCTGCGGGAGCGGTGACGCCTCGGGGCGGCACCGCCCTTTGCTCATCAAGGACAGGCGGGGTAGTTCGCCTGGAAGGCCGCGCGGCCGGCCGGGGCGGTGTAGTCCTCGGCGCTTGGGGTGTTGATCGTGTACGTGCAGCCGTAGCTGGGCAGGGCCACCGTGGCCGCCGTGCTCACGTCGTCACCCGCCGGCTTGGGCCCGCCGGCCTCCCACTTGACCATGTCGTCGAAAGCCTTGGTGGCTTCGGCGGCGGTGAAGGCGCAGTGGCCCACGTCACGGATGGCGCGCTGCACCAGCCATTTGTCGTTGCCCTTGGCCTTGGCCCGCGCGGCGTAGACCTGCTCCATCTTGAACGGGACGAACAGGTCGCCCAGCGTGTGGAGGGTCACGACCGGCACGCTGAAGTCGCCGGCCACCTGCGGAATCCAGCGCAGGCCGTCGCGGCGCAGGCGGTTGGCATCCGCCGTCGGCTTGATCTTGAAGATGCTGTTGTTGAAGGCCGTGTCCAGCGCGGTGGTGCTGGCGCTGGACGCATCGACCTTGTAGTTCAGTGCGGTGGTGTCGAGCACATTGGCGGTCAGGATGCCATTGATCGTGCCGTCGCCGCCAATGGACGCCCAGATGTTGCCCTGGTTGCCGGCGTTGGCCCAGCCTTCGGCGAAGAACGGGCGTGGCCCGCCGCTGAGGTAGGCGACGATGTTCTTGAGCTTGTCGCCAATGGCGTTGGTCTGGGTCGGGAAGGTGGTCCAGAGCGTGGCCTGGATGGCCGGGGCTATTGCCGCGAAGTCGGCCTGCGGAAAGCTGCTCATCGGGAGCCCGGCCAGTTGTTGCGCGGCCAGCTGGTAGCCGGCGAAGTAGTTGAACAGCTCGTTGTCGCCCACCACGCCGCATAGGGGCACCGCGCCGTTGTATTTGACCTTGTTCACCGCGTTGGCCTGTGCCTCCGCCTCGATGGCCGCGGCCGTGATGTGGCCGCCCATCGAGACGCCGGTGATGAAGATCTTGCTCGGCGCGGCCAGCGTGCGGCCGTTGGCGGCTGCCAGCGAGACAAACTTGTTGGCGAGCGCGTTCGTGTCCTCCACGCCGGCCTTCACGTCGTAGTAGTTCTTGGAATAGCTGGACGCCGCCCAGGCGTAGCCGTTGGCGATCAGGTAGCGCCGCATGATGGGCGTGCCGACCGTGAGGCTGGCACCGGTGCCGGCATAGCCGTGCGCCCACATGACGAGCTGTCCGTTCCAGCCGGTCTTGGGCACTTCGATGCGATAGGCCGAGCCGTTCAGCACGCCCACCCAGCGGTCGGTGTCTGCGGCACCCGCGAGGGCCGTGAAGCCGGTTTCCACTGCCGGCGTGAACGTGCGCGTGTCCTGCGGCCGGGTGTCCTCGGGCATGGGGGCTGGCGCGGGCGCCGGTGCCGGGGCGGGGTCGCTGCCACCCCCGCCGCAGGCGCTCAACGCCAGGGCCGCGGCGAAGCAGGCGCCCACGACGCGCGGGCGAGGGCAGTTTTGGATCGAATTCATGGATTGTCTCCAGATGGATGCCGGCGCTCGACAGTTGGCGCCGTGAGGCGACGGTAGGCAAGGCGAGTGGCCCGCGCAGTCCGGTTGGCGACTCGGCGGCACCCCTAACTCGCAGTCAACGGGCCGGGCCGCGCGGGTGGAAACCACAGCCTCACCGACGAAAACCACCCCCGCACCCGCGCTTTTTCAGGCTTTGGACCGAGGGTGCGGATGGTCTAGTCACGGAGCCATGCTGTACCCGCTCCGTCCCCTCATCGCCCTCGGCTTCGCCGCGACACTTGCCATGCCGGGCTCCCTCGCGCTGGCGCAGTCGCGCCCGGCCAAGACGGCCACGCCGCCACCCGCCCCGGTCGCCGAGGCGACCGCATCGCAGGGCCGCTGCAACGAGGACGACGCCGGCCTGTCACGCCTGGGGCGCGACATGAGCGCCCTGGAGACCCAGAGCGGCGACCCGCGCGCCGCGCTGCAGACGCTGATCGGCGCGACGCTGTCGCGCAGCAAGGCCCTGGGCGCCGTGCGCCTGCTGGCCGACGCCGCCCGCTCCGACCTCGAGGAGACGCGCGCTCTGGGCATGCCGACGGCCAGCCTCACCATCAGCACGAATGGCGTCTATCAGAAAGCCGGTAGCGTGACGGTCGGCCGTGGCGGCCAGGCCGGTGCGACGCTCTCGGCCGGCATGCCGGTGTGGGACTCCGGCCGCATCGCCAAGCTGACCGAATGGCGCAAGGAACTCGCCGAAGTCGCGGCCCAAGGCCAGCGCAGCGCCGAGGAGCAGTTGTCGCTCAACGTCGTCACGCTGGCACTGGACCGCAGCCGCTATGTGCTGCAGGGCCAGGTCTACACCCAGTACGTGCGCAAGATGGCCTGCCTGGTCGATGCGCTGGAGATCATCACCAAGGCCGACCGCGGCCGCGCCAGCGAGCTGGTGCAGGCGCAGAAGAGCCTGCAGCAGGCCGACCTGTCGCTGGAGCAGACCATGTCGGCCCTGCGCCAGACCGAGGTGCGCATGCGCCGCCTGGTGGGCGAGCCGCTGCCGCCCAGCATCGGCATGACGGCCCAGCTGTCGGTGATGCCCGACCTGGAGCAGATGCAGAGCGACATCCTGCTCGGTGCCGACGTCGCCCAGGCCGAGGCCCAGGCGCGCTCGCAGCGCAGCTTTGCCGAGTCCGTCATCGCCGGCCAGAGGCCCAGCGTCAACCTGACCAGCAGCGCCAGTGCGATGTTCCGCAGCGGCCCCGGCGATTCACGCTCGAACGACATCGGTGCCGGCGTGTCCGTCACCATCCCCATCCTGCAGCCCGGCGCCCAGGCCCAGGCCAGCGCCGCCGTGCAGCGCTACCGCGCCACCGTGCTGCAGCGCGACGAGGCCATCGAGGCCAAGCGCTACCGCCTGCTGGAGATGAACGAGGTCGGTGCGTCCACGCTGGACCGCGCGCGGCGCATCGTCGAGATCCTGCGCAACAGCGACCGCGTGCGCGCGTCCACGCTGCAGCAGTGGCAGCAGCTCGGCCGCCGCTCGCTGTTCGACGTGATGGCCGCCGAGGGCGACTACTACTCGATGCGCGTCGCCCATGTGAACGCGATGTTCGACGCCCAGCAGATCGTCGCCTTGATCTGGTCCATGGGCCGCGGCGTTTCCGCGCCGCTGCGTTAGGCATACTGAAAGCCGTCACAGTTCGGGAGACATATCGATGACGGAAGGCAGCGGCTTCGTGCATTCGCACGCCCTGGTCGAATCCACGCAGATCGGGCCGCGCACGCGCATCTGGGCCTTCGTGCATGTGCTGCCGGGTGCCCGCATCGGCGCCGACTGCAACATCGCCGACCATGTCTTCATCGAGAACCAGGTCGTCGTCGGCGACCGCGTCACGCTCAAGAGCGGCGTGCACCTGTGGGACGGCGTCACGCTGGAGGACGACGTCCTCGTCGGCCCCAACGCGGCCTTCTCCAACGACCCCGCGCCGCGCAGCCGCGTCAAGCCCGCCGAGCTGCTGAAGACGCGTGTGCGCGCCGGGGCCAGCATCGGCGCCAACGCCACCATCCGCGCGGGCGTCACCATTGGCCCCGGCGCCCTGGTCAGCGACGGCGCCGTCGTCACGCGCGACGTGCCGCCGCGCGCCATCGTCGCCGGCAACCCCGCCCACATCACCGGCTATCTCGACACGCCGGAGGTGCAGGTCAGCGGCCCGGCGATTTCCGCCCAGCGCCTGGGCAGCGAACTGCCGGCCCTGCAGGCGCGTGGCGCCAGGTTGCATGCCCTGCCCAAGATCGTCGACCTGCGCGGTGCCTTGAGCTTCGGCGAGATCGGCGCTCATCTGCCGTTCACGCCGCAGCGCTTCTTCATCGTCTACGACGCCCCCAGCGAGGAAGTGCGCGGCGAACATGCCCACAAGGCCTGCCACCAGTTCCTCGTCTGCGTGAAGGGCAGCTGCACCATCGTGCTGGACGACGGCGAGAAGCGCGACGAGCTGCGCCTGGACAGCGCCAAGGTCGGCCTGCACATCCCGCCCATGGTCTGGGGCATCCAGTACCGCTTCTCGGCCGACGCCGTGCTGCTGGTGCTGGCCTCGGACACCTATGACGCGGACGACTACATCCGCAGCTACGACGACTTCCTCGCCGCCGTCGGCAAGACTCCCGCATGAAGATTCCCTTCCTCGACCTGCAACCCACCTATGCCGCCTCGCGCGCGGCCATCGACGCGGCGCTGTCCCGCGTCGCCGGCAGCGGCTGGTTCATCATGGGCAAGGAGCTGGAGGCTTTCGAGTCGCAATGGGCGGCCTATTGCGGCTCGACCCATGCGGTAGGCCTGGGCAATGGGCTGGACGCCTTGCACCTGGGCCTGCGCGCGCTGGGCGTGGGGGAGGGCGACGAGGTCATCGTGCCGTCCAACACCTATATCGCGACCTGGCTGGCCGTCAGCCAGTGCGGTGCGACACCGGTGCCGGTGGAGCCCGATGCGCGCACCTACAACCTCGACCCGGCCCGCATCGAAGCCGCCATCACGCCTGCTACCCGTGTCATCCTGCCCGTCCACCTCTACGGTCAGCCGGCCGACATGGACGCCATCAACGCCATCGCCGGCAAGCATGGCCTGAAGGTGCTGGACGACTGCGCCCAGGCCCATGGCGCGCGCTGGGGTGGCCGCCGCGTCGGCGGCACGGCCGATGTGTCGGCCTGGAGCTTCTACCCCGGCAAGAACCTCGGCGCCATGGGCGACGGCGGCGGCCTGACGACGAACGACACCGGCGTGGCCGAGCGCGTGCGCGTGCTGCGCAACTACGGCTCCAAGGTCAAGTACCACAACGAGGTCAAGGGCGTGAACTCGCGCCTGGACGAGATGCAGGCCGCCGTGCTCGCCGCCAAGCTGCCCGAGCTGGACGCGCTGACGAACGAGCGCCGCCGCATCGCCGCCCAGCTGCTGGACGGGTTGAGCGGTGCCAACGTCGCGCTGCCCTTCGTGCCGGCGCAGGCCGACCCGGCCTGGCATCTCTTCGTCATCCGCCATGAAGCCCGCGACCGCCTGCAGGCCGCGCTGTCCGAGCGCGGCATCGGCACGCTGATCCATTACCCGGTGCCGCCGCATCTGCAACCCGCCTATGCCGAGCTGAGCAGGGGCAAGGGCGACTTCCCCGTCTCCGAGGCCATCCACCGCGAGGTGCTGAGCCTGCCGCTGTGGCCGGGCATGAGCGAGGCGCAGATAGCCGCCGTCATCACGGCGGTCAAGGGCTGCGCGTGAGCGCATCGCCCGCGCTGGAGCACAGCCTGCGCCGCATGGCCGCGCAGGAGACGCTGTTCGCGCCGCGGCCCAGCCGGTTGGACCTGCTCGGCCTGGCGCTGGACCCGGCACAAGGCCCGGTGCGCCGCATCAACGTCTGGCGCAACCACGCCATCGAGACGCTGCTGACGCTAGCCAAGCCCTATCTGGACTGGGCCGACTTGGCGCTGGATCCCTGGCTGTCCGGCTATGACGACAGCCTCTCCTTCGCCGAGCATGCGCCGGCCGAGCTGGAGCTGCTGTGGTTGGACGCGTCGCGCCTGCCGGCCGATGCGGGCTGGCTGAACGGCCGCATCGCCGCTTTGCGCGCCATCAGCCGCGCGCCCATCCTCGTGCTGGCCACCGCGCCCGTCGAGGCCTCAGGCCCGGATGTGCAGGCCGCCGACCTGGCCGCCGTCTGCGAAGCCGCCGGCGTGCCGCTGCTGGATGCGCGCCTGGCCAAGGTGGCCGGCTCGCCGCTGTCCGCCGCGGCCCAGTCCGTCATCGCGCGCGAGCTGGCCTGCCGCTGGCTGCCGGCCCTGCTGCTGCCCCCGGTCAAGGCCGTGGCGGTCGATCTTGACCACACGCTGTATGCCGGCGTGCTGGGCGAGGACGGCCCCGACGGCGTGCTGCTGACGCCGGGCCACGCCGAGCTGCAACGCCAGATCAAGGCCTTGCGCGAGCGCGGCATCTTCATCGCCCTGGTGTCGCGCAACGAACATGCCGACGTGCAGGCACTGTTCGAGGCGCGCGCCGACTTCCCGCTGCGCTGGGACGACTTCTCGGTCACCGAGGTCTCCTGGGGCGACAAGGCCGAGGCGCTGCAGCGCGTGGCGCGGGCCCTCAACATCGACGTGTCGGCCGTCGCCTTCGTCGACGACAACCCCGGCGAGCTGGCCCAGGTGGCCGCGCGCCTGCCGACGCTGCGCAGCGTCTTCGCTCATGCCGACGCCGCGCTCACCGCCCGCGTACTGGCCCATCTGCCGGCACTGTGGCGCTGGCGGGTCAGCGCCGAGGACGCCAAGCGCGTGGATGACCAGCGTGCCAACAGCCAGCGCGCCGAGCTGGCATCGGCCGACCCCGAGGCCTATTTCAAGTCGCTGGGCGTGAAGCTGCGCTTCTCGCTCAACGACCGCGCCCAGCTCGCCCGCATGGCCGAGATGAGCGGCAAGACCAACCAGTTCAATCTCGCGCTGGCGCGCCTGGGCGAGGCCGACTATGCGGCGCGGCTGAATGACCCGGCGGGCGTCGTCGTCACCATCGAATTGGCCGACCGCTTCTCCGACAGCGGCGTCATCGGCCTGCTGGCGGCGCGCACCGGCAGCGGCGGCATCGTCGTCGACGAGTTGCTGATTTCCTGCCGTGCCATGGGCCGGCGCCTGGAGGACAGCATCGTCATCGGCGCGCTGCAATGCCTGCCGGCCGGCGCCGTGCGCTTCCAGGTCACCCAAGGCCCGCGCAACCAGCCCGCTCGCCAGTGGCTGGGCGAGGCCACAGAATGGCCGGCCGAGCGTGTCCAATCCTTCGCGCCGCCCGACGGCGTCCACATCGAGAGAATCGTTCCGTGATCAACACCGTCCTCGACGCCCTGCGCGTCGTGCTCAAGACCGAGGTCAATGCCGACACGTCCGTGCACAACACGCCGCAATGGGACTCGCTGCGCCACATCGAGGTCATCTTCGCCGTGGAGGACGCCACCGGCGTGCAGTTCGACGAGGCCGAGCTGAGCGAGTTGAACAGCGTCGCGCGCATCGTCGCGGCCATCGAGGCCAAGCGTGCGCCATGAGCTGAATCTCAGAGGCGCGGCCTTCGGCCTGCGGCCGGTGCGCGACGACGATGCGGAATTCATCGTCGGCCTGCGCAGCGACCCCGAGCTGGGCCGCTGGCTGAACCCGACGTCGCCCCACGTGGCCGACCAGCTGGACTGGCTGGCGCGCTACTACGAGCGGCCGGGCGACTACTACTTCGTCATCGAGCGGCTTTCCACGGGCGCGGCCGAGGGGCTGATCGGCGTCTACGACGTCGAAGGCGGCGAGGCCGAATGGGGCCGTTGGCTGCTCACGCCCGGCTCGCTGGCCGCGGTCGAGAGCGCGGCGCTGATCTACCGCTGCGCCTTCGAGCTGCTGGACCTGGACGCCGTCTGCTGCCGCACGCTGGCGGCCAACGAGCGTGTCGTGTCCTTCCACGATTCCTGCGGTATCGCCGAGCGGCGCCTGCTGCCTGGCCATGTCGAGCTGCGCGGCGAGCGCCGGGATGCCGTCGAGCACCGCCTGAGGCGCGAGGCCTGGGGCGCCGTCGACGCGCGCCTTTCGCAGCTGGCCCAGCTCACGGCCCGGAGGTTGCAGCGTGGCGCCTGACGCATTGCCGCAAGGTTTCGATTTCCACCACCTGGGTTACGCCTGCGCCGACCTGGCCAAGGATCAGGCGCAGTTCGAGCGCCTGGGCTATGCCGTCGAAGGCGAGGCCTTCGAAGACCCGGTGCAAGGCATCAGCGGCGTCTTCCTGACCGGCGCCGGGCCCCGTGTCGAGCTGCTGCAGAACCTGCCCGGCAGCACGACGCTCAAGCCCTGGCTGGAGCAGGGCACGCGCATCTACCACTTCGCCTACGTGGTGCCCGACATGGCGCAAGCCCTGGCCTGGGCGCGCACGCAGCGCGCCGTCACGACGGTCCAGCCCGTGCCGGCCGTGGCCTTCGGCGGGCGCCACATCGCCTTCGTGATGCTGCGCACTGGCTTCATGCTGGAGTTCATCGAGAAATGACTCAACCTGACCTCAATGCCATCGCCCAGAAGGCCTATCTGACCGACTCGACGGGCGAGGGCTTCATCGAGCCGTTGATCCACGCGACCCAGCTGCCCAGTCTGCTCGCCCGCATCGGCGCCGCGCCGCGCCGCGTGCTGGAGATGGGCTTCGGCGAAGGCACCATCACCGGGCCGCTGCTGGAGGCCGGCTATGACGTCGAGCTGGTGGAAGGCTCCAGCGCGCTGTGCGACGACGCCCGCGCGCGCTTCGGTGCGGGCCTGCCGGTGCATTGCAGCTATTTCGAGCGCTTCACGCCCAAGCAGCGTTTTGATCGCGTGCTGGCCCTGCATGTGCTCGAGCATGTCGTCGAGGACGCCGCCGTCGTCGAGAAGATGCACGACTGGCTGGCGCCGGGCGGCCAGGTCATCGCCGTCGTGCCCAATGCCGAGTCCCTGCACCGCCAGCTCGCCGTCATGATGGGCCTGCAGCCCCAGCTGGATTCTCTGTCGCCGCGCGACCATCTCGTCGGCCACCAGCGGGTCTACAACCTGGCGGGCTTCATCGCGCTGTTCGAGGCTGCCGGCTTCGAGGTCGTCGAGCAGTTCGGCTATTTCGTCAAGACCGTGCCCAACGGCATGATGACGACGTGGAAGCCCGAGCTGATCCGCTCGCTGACGCAGATCTCCGACCAGCTGCCGCCGCGGCTGCTAGCCAATATCGGCCTCGTCGTCCGACCCCGCACATGAGCAGCAGCCCCAACTTCCTCGAACTGGTGCGGCGGCTGGAGGCCCACCAGGCCGCTGGCGAGTGGCCGGCCATGATGCTGGAGATCACCAACATCGTCATCGCCGTCGTCAACGACCCGCGCGCCAAGGGCCTGGTTTTCGGCTCGGCCGAGCTGGACCGCTTCTGCCTGGCGGCGGGTGCGATGTCGGCTCGCCATCTGGGCATCCAGGCGCCAACCGACTACAACGACCATGTCGCCGTGCATGTCGCCACGGAGCTCTACGACGGCCAGGGCGGCCACTCGCTGGCGCTGAAGGACGTGATCCGCGCGCGGCCCGACCTGACCCATGTCGTCGTCGTCACCAATCTGCATGACCGCACGCTGCCGCTGGAGCGCTTCAACCGCGACCTCGAGCGGCCGGTGCAGATCGTGCTGGCGCCCAAGCTGCCGCTGCAGGACAAGATGGGCTGGCTGCAGCTGCAGCTGGCCACGCTCAAGCCCGGCCTGCTGACGCTGTTCAACCACCACTACGACACGGCGGCCATCGGCGCGGCCCAGCCCGGCGTGGCGCGTGAGACGGCCTATTTCCACCATGCCGACCACGACATGGCGCTGGGCGTCTTCCTGCCGCATGCCCTGCATGTGGACTGCACCAACCTGTCCCACCACAAGTGCCAGCACTACCTGGGCGTGCACAAGCCGGTCTACTGGCCGCTGGTGTCGCCCGACCTGGGCGCGCGCGCGGCGCATGGCTTCTTGGTGGACGGCCAGCCGACGACCTGCTCGCATGGTTCGTCCGGCAAGTTCATGTCGCCCGGCCGCTACGACTACTTCGACGTCATGCTGCGCCGCCTGGCCGAGGTGGGCGGCACGCATGTGCATGTGGGCTCGCTGCCCGACGACGTGCTCGCGGCCTTCCGCGCCAGGCTGGGCGAGGCGGGCATTGCCCAGGAGCGCTTCATCCACCAGCCGCCCGTGCCCAGCCTGTGGGGCTGGCTGCGCGACAGCCGCGTGGACCTGTGCATCTCCTCCTTCCCCATCCAGGGCGGCAAGGGCCTCGTGGAGACCCAGGGCGCCGGCCTGCCGGTGCTGATGCAGCAGAGCAGCCTGTCCAAGCACCACTCGACGCGCGATCTGATCTACGACAGCGCGCTGTGGTGGGAAACGCCGGACGACCTCATCCGCGTGCTGCGCGGCCTGACGCCCGAATTGCTCGCCGATCAGGCCCGCGCTTCACGCAGTTTCTACGAGCAGTGGCACCATCCGCGCGAGCTGGCCTATGCGCTGGCCAATCCGCGCCGCACGGCGGCCTGCCCGCCGGTGCAGCACCCGCCGGTGGACACGCTGGCCCTCTATCTGAGGTGAGCGCGTGATCGACCTTGTTTGCGCCACGCGCGCCACCGAAGCGGAGTTCTGGAACAAGGCCGCCCTGGGCCTGTCGCTGCGCCGCATGGCGCACGACGACCGGCTGCTGCCGCGCGTCTATTTCGAGAATCGCCGCGGCCTGCCCATCCTCTACAACGAACGCATCGCCGCGCCCGATGCCGCGCCGGTGCTGGCCTTCATCCACGACGACGTCTGGCTGGACGACTATTTCTTCTACGAGCATGTGATGGCGGCCGTGCACGCCTTCGACGTCATCGGCGTGGCCGGCAACAAGCGCCGCGCGCCGATGCAGCCGTCCTGGGCCTTCCCGACCACCCAGTTCGAGTGGGACGACCGTGCCAACCTCAGCGGCGTCGTCTCTCACGGCCCGTCGCCCTTCGGCCAGATCTCGGCCTTCGGGCCCGTGCCCGCCGAGTGCGAACTGCTTGACGGCGTGCTGCTGGCCGCCAGGCGTGACACGCTGCGCGCCAGACAGGTGGGCTTCGACGAGCGCTTCGACTTCCATTTCTACGACATGGACTTCTGCCGCAGCGCCCGCGCCGCCGGCCTGCGCCTGGCCACCTGGCCCATCGCCATCACCCACCAGAGCGAGGGTGGCTTCGGCTCGAACGGCTGGATAGAGAACTACAAGAAATACGTCGGCAAGTGGGGCGACTAGGGCGCGTTCGGGCGCCGCAGTCCCGACCAGCTCACCTGCACTGGAAGCCGCGGGTGGCGAGCGTCATGCCTTGCATCAGTCGATGCTGTACTGCAGGCCGGCCCAGAGGCCACGCGGTGCCCCATGGCCACGAAACTGCTCGGCGCGCGCGTTGGCCGCGTCCCAGCTCGCACCGGGGCCCGTGAACACGTTCATGCCCAGCACGCCGAAATTGGCGTAGCGCCGATCCAGGACGTTGTCGATACGGGCGAACAGGTTCAGCCGCGGCGAGGGCGCGTAGCGGCCATCGAGGTTGATCAGCGAGTAGCCACCGATGCGGCCATTGACGTCGGCATTGTTCTCGTCACCGCGCGCTCGTACGGCGCTGCTGGTGACGAGGTTGAGGCCCAGGGTCCATCCCGGCAAGGGCGAATGCTCCGCACGCAGCTTCAGCGTATGGCGCGGCAAGCCGGGAATACGGTCACCAGGCTTGACGTTGATGGCGCCGTTCGCATCGGCGGTCGAGTTGCTGGGGCTGCTCTCCAGGAAGCCTGAGACGTAGTGAGCGTCGAGGTAGGTGTAATGCAGGTTCAGGACCAGGGGGGCCGCACGAAGGCCCGCATCGAGCTCGAGCCCCTGGCGGCGGGTGGAGCCGATATTCTGGAAGTAGCCGGCGTTGACCGCCAGGCCGTCGCCGCTGACGAACTGGATGTCGTCGCGCAGGTCGCTGCGGAACAGCGCGATTCGCCAATCCGTGGAGGCCGATGGCTTGCCGCGCGCCCCCAACTCGAAGGTGCTGGAGACGACCTTGCGCAGTGGTGGGTCGGAGATGAAGGCGTTGGGCAGCTTGCAGGGCGCGGCAGGGTCGGCGCAGGTGAGCTCCATCGCGGTCGGCGCCCGCATGCCCTGGTTGTAGCTGGCATAGGCGGTCAAGCCGGGCCTCGGATTGAAGTTCACGCCGATGGACGGATTGAAGCGGGTGAAACGGTGGCTGCCGTTCAGTTCGGGCGCGGTGCCGCTGCGGTCCTTGATGGACACCGTGGCGAGGTTGAAGCGCCCGGCGAGCGTCAGCGTCCAGGCGGGGCCGAGGTCCAGCGAGCTCGATGCATAGGCGCCGCTGTAGCGGGTGTCCGAGTCGGAATCGGTTTCGGCTTCGAACGGTCCCAGCGGCGTCGTGCCGCGGTCGCTGGTGAAGGCGGCCGGCTGCGAGGTGCGCGTGAAGCGGGCGTGCCCGTCGTCCAGCCCCAGGCCGATGCTGAGGTGGTGCGGCATCGCCGCCAGCTTGCCGGCATAGGCCAGCTGCACGCTGCCGCCCCGGCTGGTCTGGGTGACGACCGAGGCGTCGTTGACCGCCGGGGGGGCGTCCTCGTCGTCCTGCGAGTCGTTGGCATTGCTGCTGACATTGCGGTTGCGGAAGCTGCGGTGGTAGACATTGCCGCTCAGGCGCCAGGCCTCGTCGAGGGCCTGGCTGCCATGCAGGGCCAGGCCGAACAGGTGATTCCGGTTCAGGTCGGGCCAGGTGTAGGCCTGGCGGATGTCGCTGAAGCTCCGCGGCAGTGTCTGCGTGCCCTCAAGATGGTTGTCGGCCCACTGCAGGCTCAGGGTCAGTTCGCGGGTGGTGTCCTGATAGCCCAGCTTGCCGAACACCTGGCGGAGCTCGCTGGCGTTGTGCTCGGCCCAACCGGTTTCCCGGGTGTGGGCACCGGTCACGAACCAATCCCATCGACCCTGGCGGCCGCCGAACTCGGCGCCGTAGCTGCGGCGCCCGAACGAGCCGCCGGAGGCCGTGATGGATGCGCCCGGATGGTCGGGATACTCGCTGGCACCGCGCTTGGTGACGAGGGCCAGGGCGCCGCCCAGCGTGTTCATGCCATGCATGGGGCTGGACCCGGGGATCAGCTGGATGCCGGCAATGGCCGAGGACGGGATCAGGTCCCAGTTGACCACGTCGCCGAACAGCTCGTTCATGCGCACGCCGTCCAGGAACACCGAGATGCCCTGCGGCGTGCCCAGCAGCGGCGAGGCGGTGAAGCCGCGCACATTGAGGTCGACCTGGTTGGCGTTGCCTTGCACCGCATTCAGGTTCAGCCCGGTGGCGTTGGCGGCCAGAAAGGCGGTCAGGCTGTCGGTGCCTTGCGGGCCCCACTGCCCGCTGGTGAAGGTCTGCACATTGGCCGGGATCTTGCTGAGCGGCAGGGGCGAGCCGGGCAAGGGCATCGGGCTCACCAGTTCGACCTTGGGCAGCACTTCGATGGCGGCCGGCGCCGGGTCGGCGTGACCCAGCGGCGCCAGCAAGGCGGTACAGAGTGCGAGAGGGAGTCGGATGAAGCGGGCAGGCCTCATCGGATGGCAACTCCCCAAGGCAGCTTGCCAACGGTGACATCGGCCAGCCGGCCGTTGCCTGCGGTATCGATCACGCTGACCACGCCCGATCGGCCGCAGGCCACGTAGAGCTTCTTGCCATCGGGGGTCAAGGCCATGTTCCACGGTCGCTGGCCCACCGGGATGGTGGCCACGATGGTGCGGCTGGCGACGTCGACCACCGACACCGTGGCATCGCCGCCGTTGGACACGAAGACCCGTTTGCCGTCGGGATGCACGCTGATGCCATTGGCGCGCAGGCCCGCCTTGATCCTGGCCAGCACCTTGAAGCCGGCGGTGTCGATCAGGTAGAGCTCGCTGGAGTTCTCGGCAGCCACATAGGCCACCTTGCCATCGGGTGAGAAGCCGATGCCGCGGGGGCGTGCGCCCACCGGAATGTGGGCCACCTGTTCGCGACGCTTGAAGTCGATCACGTCCACCGCCTCACCTTCCTCGGCGCTGACGAAGATCAGCCGCCCGTCGGGCGAGAAGACCGCGTGCTCGGGGTTCTTGCCCTGCACCTTGACGACGAAGGCCTTCTTGTTGGTGCCGGTGTCGACGAAGACCACATCGTTGGACTCCTCCAGCGCTACCACCACCCAGCGCCCGTCGGGCGAGATGCCCACGCCCTCCGGGGACTCGCCCAGGGCGATCGCTCCGCTTTGCCTGCGTGCCTCCAGGTCCACCAGCACCAGTTGGTTGCTGGGCTGGTCGCTCACGTAGGCCGTGCGTCCGTCCAGACTGATCACGGTGCCGCGGGGCTTCTTGCCGGCGGGAATCTCGGCGACCACCATGTCGCTGGCCGTATCGATCACGCTGAGCGTGCCCGAGCCCTCGTTCGGCACGTAGGCCAGCGGTGCAGCGAGGGCCAGCCAGGGGCTGAGCATCAGGGCAAGGAGCAGGCAACGGGAGTTGGGCATCAAGGGTCCTTTCGCAATCTCAAGGCGCAATCTCAAGGCGCAATCTCAAGGCGGTTTGCGGCTGTCGTGCGTGGGTGGACAGACCCGCCAGCCAGTTGCGGCCCTCGTTGACGATGACCGATTGGCACGTTGGCGATCGAGGAGTTGGTGGCACCTGCGAAGGCCGACGGAAGCCGCGACTTCAAGCCCGCGCCCCTAGATCAGGGCATCGATCTGGCGTTTGAAAGCCGTCAGTTCCGCACGGCCAACCGTCGGTCCTTCATTCGGCACCGCCTGGTCGAAATCGAGTTCCAGCACCTGGGCCAATGCCGCGCTCCAGCCGGCGAGGTTGCCGCCGGCGGCGGCATCCAGGTGCGGCCCCTGCGGGGAATACAGGTCGCCCACGGCCACCACCTGCTTGTCAGGGAAATAGACGACCGTATCGGCATCGGTCGTGGCCTTGCCAAAGTACTTCAACTCGATCTGTATGCCGCCGAGCTTGAGCAGGTAGCTGCGGTCGAAGGGCACCAGGGCCGCCGCGCCGCTGTCCTTCAAGCGGGGCACGGCGTTGGCCTGCAACAGGATCGGCACCTTCGCAGCGGCGAAGCGCGTGCTGTTGGCCGCCTGCCCATCCAGGGCGTTGGTCAGGATCAAGGCGCGCAGCGGCATGTCCGCAAGCTTGTTGATCTTGCGGACCTGGGACATCAGGATCTTGTAGCTGTCGGGAGACTTTCCATTCACCAGCACGAGTCCGTTGGCACTGAAGCGCAGCAGCGAATTGCCGCCGCCCCCGGTGATCAGGTACAGGCCCGTCTTGAGCAACTGGGCCTGCAACTGGGGCGGCGGTACCGCTACTTGCGCCTCTTGCTTCTCTTGCGCCTGGGCGCCCAGGCAAGCCAGGCTGCCCAGCGCGATGAGCAGCCGCCTGCGTTCCTTATTTGCCATTCTTCGAGAAGGCAAAGAATTTGTTGTTGGTCGTGAAGCCAGGAATGCCGAGGTGGGCATAGCCCGAGCCCCAGTAGACGACGCCGTCGACGATGGAGGCACCCGCGTTGACCGAGGAGCCCGAGGCGTAGCTCCACAGCGTCTGGCCGCTCGAAGCATCCAGGGCCAGCATGGTGGGCGCGGTCGGCGCGCTGCCCATGGACGACGCGAACACAACGCCGTCCGCCACCGACAGCGGGCCGATGGCGATGGAGCCGTTCGGGTCGCCCACCTGCCAGAGGATCTTGCCGGTCTCCGGGTCCAGCGCGGCCCAGGAGCCGCCACCGCCGTATTGCGTTGGCAGGCCGTAGAAGTTCGCGATCGACACATAGATGCGCTTGCCATCCGTGGCCGAGCCCCATTCCATGCCGCCCAGCGAGGAGCCCGGGCCCACCTGCGTGCGCCAGAGTTCGGCGCCGGTGTCCGGGTCCATCGCGAAGTAGATGCCGCTCTTCTGGCCTGCGCCCAGGATGGTCTTGTACCGGCCCTTGCTGTCGCGGTAGGTGATCAGGTTGGGCGCCGACGCGAAATCGTAGTCGGGGCCTGCGCCCGCCGGGCAGTTGCCGTTGGCGAAGATGAAGCAGTCGACGTTCCAGTCATCGCTGCCGTCCTTGGCCAGGCCGGGCTGGTTCCAGGTGACGAACTTCTTGGCCCAGCGGACCTTGCCGGTCAGCAGGTTGAGCGCGACGATGGAGTCCACATGGTTGTCCGGCGAGGCGCAACTGGCCTGCGTGCCGCCCGCGGTGATGCAGGCCTTGTAGGTCGGGTCGGTCGGCGTGCTGTAGTTGTTGCCGGTGCTCGCGTAGACCGTGCCGCGCAGGATGTCCACGACGAAGTTGCTGCTCCACACCCCGGCGCCGCTGTAGCCTTTGGGCGTCATGTAGGTCTGCCAGAGCACCTTGCCGGCGTTCTTGCCGTCCAGCAAGACGGCGACGACGCTGCCGCGCCCCGAGCAGCACACAAAGCCCGGGAAGAAGGCAGCCAGGCCCTCGCCGTTGGAGGCCACGCCGGTGTAGAGCAGGTCGCCCACGATGACCGGCGACGCGGTGATCATCGCGAAGGCGTCGTTGGCCGGCGTTTCGAGCTGCGTCTTCCAGAGCAGCTTGCCGTTGTCGGCCTTGATGGCCAGCAGCCAGGCGCCTTCTTGCGTGCCGATGTAGACGACGCCGTCGTTCACCGCCGGGCTGGTGCGCGAATGCGTGTTGGCCGGCAGCCCATAGTCCGACAACTGGTGCCCCCAAACCTTCTTGCCGGTCTTGGTGTTGACGGCCCAGATGTTGCCGCCCCAGTCGGGGAAGTAGGCCGTGCCGTCCACGACCGCCGCACGGGCCGAGATCTCGCCGCCGGCAGTGAAGACCCATTTGGGCTTCAGCTTCTCCACGTCCTTCAGCGAACCAGGGGCGGCCTGGGCGGTGTTGTGGATGTTCTGGCCGAACATGGGCCAGTCATTGGCGCCGATCCAGTCAGGCAATTCAGGCGCGTTGTGCGCCGTGGCGCAGAAGCTGAGGGCAGCAAGCGCCAACCCCAAACCCGCACGCATAACAGACCAAACGAAGGCGTTGCGACCAGTCATCTCACATCTCCCAGTTAGGAATACCGCTTACCGATGAAGTCTTTGGTTCGTGTGTTATTGCCGTTTGTTACGAATTGATTGTGCGCGACACGTCCAAAGAGTTTTAGGTGATTACCCGGGTGGCTACGGTTTGTCACGCCTGCAGGGCTGCGGCATCGCGGCAAGGCGAAGTGACGGACGCGCATGGCGCGCGACGCTGGTCCCATCGTGCGCCCGGTGATTGAGCCCTCCAGCCGGCCTATCCTTTCGTAGGGCTGCCAGTTGGCGCGGGGCTGGGCATGATGCGGGGCATGCTGCCTCACCCCCAGGACGAACGCACGCGCCGCGCGATGCTGGGCTTGTTCTATGCCCAGAGCGGGGTGAGCCTGGTGGCGGCGGCGCTGCTGGTGCTGCTGCATGTGGGCACGCAGATCGACCGCGTGGCGCTGCCGCTGCTGCTGGCCTGGGGCTTGGCATTTGCGGCGCTGATCGTGCTGCGGGCGCGGTGGAAGCACCAGGTGGCGCAGCTGCCGGAGGCCGCCGACGCCGTGCCCTGGGAGCGGCGCGCCGAGCTGGGGGCGCTGGCAACCGGTGGGCTGTGGGCGCTGGCGCTGCTGATGGCTTTCGACGCGCGGCTCCATGCGACCCAGATGTACGCCGCCATGCTGGCCTGCCTCACCTGCGTGGCCAGCATCAATGTGATGGCGCCGCAGCCGCGCGCCTTCGTGATGCTGATCGCCCCCGTGGCCGCGGCACTGATCGCGCTCTTCCTGTGGCCCGGCAGCTGGGGCGGCGCCTACAACGCCTTGCTGGTGCTGGCCGCCGTGGGCCTGGCGATGGCCTTGACGCTGCGCCACACCCGGCTGCTGCGCGACAGCCACGCGCTGCGCTTCGAGCGCGAGGCCTTGCTGGCCCAGGCCCAGGCGGCGCGCGAGGCGCAGACGCGTTTCCTGGCCGCCGCCAGCCACGACCTGCGCCAGCCCGTGCATGCACTGGGCCTGCTGGCCGCGCAGGCTGCGCACGAGCTGCAGGGCCGGCGCGCGGCGCAGACGGCGGAGCAGTTGCAGGCCATGGCCCAGGCGCTGGATGGGCTGGTGGAAAGCCTGCTCGACGTGTCGCGCCTGGACAGCGGCGCGCTGCAGCCGCAATGGCGCTCGCTGCCGCTGCAGCCCTTGTTCGAGCGCCTGTCCACCGAGTACGCGGTGCTGGCCGAGGCCAAGGGTTTGCAGTGGCGCCTGCGCCCGACGCCGCTGTGGGTGCGCAGCGACGCGCAGCAGCTCGAACGCCTGCTGCGCAACCTGCTGTCCAACGCGCTGACGCACACCGTGCACGGGGGCGTGCTGCTGGCGGCGCGCAAACGCGCGGGCCGCGTGCAGGTCGCCGTCTGGGACACCGGGCCGGGCATCCCGCCCGAGCACCACGAGCGCATCTTTGAGGAGTTTGTGCAGCTCGCCAACCCGGGGCGCGACCGGCGCCGCGGCCACGGCCTGGGCCTGGCCATCGTGGCGCGGCTGGCGCGGCTGCTGGACCACCCGGTGGCCCTGCGCAGCCGCCTGGGGCATGGCAGCTGCTTCACGGCCAGCCTGCCGCAGGACGAGCCGCGCCAGCTGACCGAGCCTCGCACGGTGCCGCAGGGCCAGCCGCTGCAGGGCCGCTGCGTGGCCCTCGTGGAGGACGATGAGGCGGTGCGCGAGGCCACCGTGACGCTGCTGCGCACCTGGGGCTGCGAGGTCTGGGCCGAAGCCGCGGTGGCGCCTCTGCTGGTGCGCCTGCGCGCGGCGGGCGCGCGGCCGCAGCGCCTCATCAGCGATTGGCGGCTCGGCGAGGGCGACGGGCTGAAAGCCATTGCGGCCCTGCGCGAGGCCTTCGGCGGCAAGCTGCCCGCACTGCTGATCAGCGGCGAGACGCTGCCGATGAGCGCCAAGACGCTGCAGGCGCTGCGCGTGCAGCCGGCGCGCAAGCCCCTGCCGCCGGCGGCCCTGCGCGCCTGGCTCAGCGCGCCGTCAGAGCCACGTTCAGAACCGCATTGACGCCAGCCGCGCCTGACCCGCCAGCGCGGCCTCGGCGCGGTTGCGCACGCGCAGGATGCGAAAGATCGTCACCAGATGGCCCTTGACCGTCGGCTCGCCCATGCCCAGCTCGCGCGCGATCTCCTTGTTGCTGCGACCCTTCACCAGCTCGGCCAGCACTTCGGCCTGGCGCTGCGTGAGGGCTTCTTCCGCGGCCTCGGCACCGCGTTGCAGCAGAAACGGCGGCAGATAGCAGCCGCCGGCCAGCACCAGCTCCAGCGCTCCGAGCAGCACGCCGACGTCGGCGCTCTTGGGCAGCCACCCGGCGGCGCCCTCGTCCAGGGCGCGCATGGCCAGCAGCGGGTCGGTGTCGGCCGACATCAGCAGCACCGGCAGCAGCGGCCATTCCGTGCGCAGCTGCTGGAGTGCCTGCAACGGGGCGAGGCCGGGCAGGTGCACGTCCAGCACGACGAGGGCCACGTCGGGCCGGGCGCTCAGCAGCGCCTGCGCGGCGGCCAGGCTGTCGGCCTCGCTGACCTCGCAGCCCTCGCGCTGCGTGCGCAGCAGCTGCGCCATGCCCACGCGCACGACGGGGTGGTCGTCGACGATGAGGAGGTGCAGGGCGTGCAATGGCGCGGTCATGGCCGCGCGATCATGCCGCCAAACGCCGGGTTCGGGCAGGCCGGCGCTGGATTCTGGCGCCGGGCCTTGGCCAGGCCCCGCGTTCAACCGCCGTGTCGCAGCTGCCGCCGGGCGGCTGCGGTGAGGACGGCGAGCCCGATGCCGAACAGCGCGAGGGAGGCCGGCTCGGGCACGCTGGAAACGTTGATGGCGCTGCCCATGGGCGTCGTGGTGATGTCCGCCAGTGCCGAGTCGAGCAGCACGACATTGCCGAAGGACAGCTCGCTTCGCCCCGCGGTGAGCGCCTGGAAGGACAGGTGCACGACCCAGCCGTCGCCGCTGACGCCGGGGCCCGGCCCGACCAGGGTGTTGGCCGTGAATGACACCGTGCCGGCGAGGTTGTCGATGCTGCCGGGCCAGAACAGCGTCGCCCGGCCGCCGGCGGACAGGAAGTCGCCCTCCAGGACCGGGCTGGCCTGCAGGATCGCGGGGTCGAACGCGATGTCGAACTGGAAGGCATACAGGTCCACCACTTCGGCGACGAGCACGTCCAGCGTGAAGCTGTCGCCGGGGCGGACGGCGGCGGGCGGGGTGGTGAAGGACAGGGTCGCGGCCGGTGCGGGCGCGACCAGCAGGGCCAGGGCGACGGCGCACAGGCCGGTCAGCAGCTTGATCATTTTGTTCTCCTTGGAGTGGCGTCTTGCCTTGTCGCGCGGTCAGGGGCAGCTCGTGCCCGCCGCGAGCTTCTGCGCGACGAAGGACAGGTCACGGATGTCGACCACGCCGTCGCCGTTCACGTCGGCCCGGGCGTCGAAGCCGGCCTGGCCGGTGCGCCTGCCGAAGGAGGCCTTCACGACGGCCTGGTCCTGGCAGTTGATGGCGCCGTCGAAGTTCACGTCGCCCGGCAGCGTCACGACGGTGAAGGTGGTGGTGCCTAAGCCGGTGTTGCCGGCGACGTCGGTGGCGGTGGCGCTGTAGCGGTGGCTGCCCGGGCCGAAGGAGGACGCCAGGCCGCGGATGTCGGCGCAGCTCGTCGACGCCACGCCGGAATCCTTGTCCATGGCCTCGCACTTGATGTCCACGGTCTGGCCCGGCGAGTAGGCGCCCAGGTTGCCGCGGTAGACGACGGCGGGCGGTGTCTTGTCGATCTTGACCGTGAGGCTGGCGCCGTCGCTCTTGTTGCCCGCGACGTCCAGCGCATACATCAAGCCGGTGGACACGATCCCCTCCCTGCTCAGCACCAGCTCGCCAGGGCATTGCGCAACGCCGGAGCCGCCGGTGTCGGCACAGCTGAAGCGCACGGTCACGTTGCCGGTGTACCAGCCGTCGCGGCCGGGCTGCGTCGTCGCGGCTGCCGTGATGGTGGGCGGCTTCGGGTCGACGCGGACGGGGCTGGTCATGAAGCTGACGCTGTGGCCACCGCCCGACATGACGTAGTTGAATCCGTTGGGCAGGTCCTCCGACACGGCCAGGCGGTTGCCGACGCAGACGACGTCGCACTGCGGCTTGACCACGACCTGCCGGTTGGTCCAGGTGCCGGGGACATAGGCCTTGCCGTCCGACGTCACCAGGGCGTAGGCGAAGCTCGGGCGGCTGAACGTGACGCCGGCGTTCACGCCGGCCACCGCCGTGATGAAACGCCAGCCGGGGAAATCGGCCGTGACGATGCCGACGCGGCTGTTGGCGAGGTGGAAGTTCGGGCGCATCAGGTAGTCGGCCACCAGGGTGTTCATGCCCTCGAACGAGATGGTGCACAGGCCCAGGGCGCAGCCGGTGCGCGGGAAGTCCGGGTAGGTGGAGGCGTTGGCCGTGATGCCGTCCACCAGCCCGGTGGACAGCCGTGCCGCGTCGGTTTCGGGGCTGACATGGCCGCTGGCGAAGAAATAGGGAAACCCACCGACCGAACCGGCCAGCCCCGTCCTTTGCAGCGTGGAGAAGACTTCATTGACGCGTGCCCCGAGGAAGGCCTTGGTGGGCACCCACAGCAGGTCGTACAGGTCCCAGTTCGTCGTCAGGTCATGAGTCACCGGCTCCGCATAGCGGATGTAGCCGTCACCGGCTTCCGTGTGTTCGCGCCGGTAGTGGTGGTTGGCGTTCATGGCGCCCGACATGAACTGGTCCACGATCAGCAGCTTGCCGCGGGCATTGCAGGAGGCCGGGTCGGGTTTGGCGTTGATGGGGCGCACGGGCCCCAAGGTCAGCGCATCGGGATCGGGGCAAGACAGGGGCAGCAGGTAGTCGGCATATTTCTGTCCACTCGGCACGCCATCCAGGATGGCCTCGCGTTCCAGCAGCTCATCCAAAGCCTCGCCGGGGTTGCAATTGCAGTTCGCCGTCTCCTTGGCAATGCGCATGATGACGATTTCGGACGGGTTGTTCTTCAGGAACGAGACGGTCGGCCTGAGCACGTCCCGCTCGAAGTACAGGTTCATCTGGACCCCGCCGTGGAACACCATGACCTGGCAGCGCGTTGAGATCCCGGCACACCCGATCAAGGTCGCCGGGTCGACGTACTTCACCCGGATGTCGAGGTAGCGGATGCCGGATTCCAGCTGCTCGCCGATGTTCATCGTCTGCGTCTGCGCGAGAGGGCCGCCAATGCCCGGGTAGGTGCCGCTGTCATGCGTGCCCGGCAGGGACAGCTCGGTGAGCTTCTTCGCGCCGCTGATGGTCAGCATCCACTGCGGGTTTTTCGCGGTGGCGCCGGTGTCGTGCCAATAGGCGCCGTCGTCGTGCGCCAGTGCGGGCAACGGGCAGCAGAGCGCGGCCCCTGTGAGCGCCAGCAGCGCGGCCACGCGCCGCGCTGTGCGCGCAAATGCGGAAGTCAGCATGGAACTCTCCCTGTCAACGGGGCAGGGCAGGCCACCTATCCACCGCGTCAACGGCTTTGGCCAGCTCGCAAGTCACCCGATGCAGAGCAGTCTAGGAAGCGCCACCCGGGCTGCCCAGCCGACAGACGGATGGGTTGGGGGGATCCGTTTGGATGAGCGGCAGACCCCTCACGCAGCGCCCAGGGCTGCGACGTACACGGCCAGGTCTTCTTCGGAGAAGCAGCAGAAGGTGATGTCCGCAGGCAGTTCGCTTTCTCGCAGCCACAGCTGCACGCTTTCCACGGCGACCTTGGCGGCCAGCTGGATGGGGTAGCCGTAGGCGCCCGTGCTGATGCTGGGAAACGCCAGGCTCTGCAGACCCTGGTCGCGGGCCAGGGCCAGGCAGGCCGCATAGCAGCTGCGAAGCAGCGCCTCCTCACCCTTGCCGCCGCCCTGCCAGACCGGGCCGACGGTATGGATGACGTGCTTCGCGGCCAGGCGAAACCCTGGCGTGATCTTGGCCTGCCCGGTCTTGCAGCCGTTCAGCTTGCGGCAGGCTTCGAGCAAGGCCGGGCCTGCGGCGCGGTGGATGGCGCCATCGACACCGCCGCCGCCCAGCAGCGAGGAGTTCGCGGCGTTGACGACGGCATCGACGGCCAGGGTGGTGATGTTGGCGCGGATGGCGCGGGTCTGCTTCATGGCGAATCAACTCCGGTTCAGATGTCAGGCCGTGTGGCGTGGGCTGAAGGTCCTGGGGAAGAACACGGGCGCCGAGCGGTCCTTCAGGCGGTAGCCCATCGGTGGCCGGTTGGATTCGCTCTCGACAAAGCCGACCTCCTGCAGAAAGTCTGCCGCCATCATGCGGGTGCGAAAGCCGCTCTTGTCGATGGGGCGCCCCAGCACCACCTCATAGGTGCGCTGCAACTGTGGCAGGGTGAAGGGCTCGGGCAACAGGAAGGCGGGCAGCGAGGTGTACTCGACCTTGCCGCGCAGGCGCTCGACGCCCGCCTGCAGGATGTCGGCGTGGTCGAAGGCGAGCCTGGGCGCCTGCAGCAATTCGTCCACCTCGAACCAGGCGACGTCCGCCGCGTTGGCGCCCTTGGCCAGCTCGAGATCCTGCGCCGCGATGAGCGCGAAGTAGGCGTGCGTCGCCGACCAGCCGCGTGGGTCACGCGCCGCGCCGCCCCAACTGCCCAGCTGCTCCAGGTAGGGCGAGGTCACGCCGGTCTTCTGCAGCAGCTTGCGGCGCGCGCAGGCCAGCAGGTCCTCGTCCAGGCTGACGTTGACGAAGCCGCCCGGCAGAGCCCAGAGCCCGGGATAGGGCTCGGCCGTGTCGGAGGGGCGCTGCACGAGCAGCACCTTCAACGCGTCCTCCAGCACCGTGAAGATGACGACGTCCACCGTCGTGTAGGGCCGGGGAAAGTCCTTGACCGGTGCTGCCGCCTTGGAGGTTGCCTTGCTCGCCATGAATCCGCTGCCTCTTGACGTTCCAGGATATAGGTTGTACTGTACACCTTATGAAGTTGTATTGGACAACTTATAGATCGAAGGAAGGAAAGGAATCATGTTCGGCATTCGCTTCATCAAGTCACAACCCACCACGCACCTGATGCAGTTCCACGGCGGCAAGCTGGCGCGCCAGGGCGCGGGGCTGTCCTTCTATTACTACGCGCCGACCACGACCCTCGTCGCCGTGCCCGTGGCCAGCCATGACCGGCCGTTCATGCTCGACCTGGTGACGTCGGACTTCCAGAGCGTGACCGTGCAGGGGCAGGTGACCTACCGCATCAGCGAGCCGCAGCGCACCGCGGCCCTGATGGACTTCTCGCTGCGTGCTGACGGCAAGACCTATGCGTCCGACGACCCGGCCCGCCTGGCGGACCGTGTGGCCCAGCAGGCCGAGGTCATCGTCCAGCAGGCCGTGCAGGCGCTGGACCTCAAGCAGGCCCTGCGGTCCTCGGCGCTGATCGCAAGGACGGCCCAGCGCGAGCTGGGCGTGCAGCCGGAGATCGAGGCGCTGGGGCTGGAGATCCTGGGCGTGTCCATCCTGAGCGTGAAGCCGACGCCCGACATCGCCCGGGCGCTGGAGGCCGAGGCGCGCGAGTCCAATCTGCGTGCCGCGGACGACGCCGTCTATTCACGCCGCATGTCGGCCGTGGAGAAGGAGCGCGCCATCCGCCAGAACGAGCTGGACACGGAGATCGCTGTCGAGCACAAGCGCCGCGAGATCAGCGAGACCAAGCTGGAGGCCAAGGCGGCCCTGATGCGCAAGGACAACGGCCTGCGCGCCGAGCAGATGGACGCCGACATCGAGCTGGAGGAGAGCCGCAAGGCCTTCGTGAGCGGCCAGGCGGCCAACAGCCGCACGCTGGCCGAGGCCGAAGCCCATCGTGTTGCCAGCGTCATGACGGCCCTGAGCCAGGCGGACACGCGCGTGGTGCAGGCCCTGGCGGCCGTCGGCATGCAGCCGGCCCAGCTGATCGCCCAGGCCTTCGGCGGCATTGCCGAGAACGCCGAACGCATCGGCCAGTTCAATATGGCGCCGGAGCTGCTGCAGTCGCTGCTGGGGCACACGCTGCCCGAAACCGAGGGAGGCAGGCGTGAACGCAGCCGTTGAACGCAAGGTCGTGCTGGTCACCCGCAAGACCCGGCTGGAGGAGCTGATCGCCAGGTACCACACGCTGGGGCAGGCGCGCTTCTACATCGAGCACCTGGGCGCCGACTTCACGGACTATGTGCAGGAGAACCTGGCCTATGCCGACAGCCTGCAACGGGTCTGTGCGGCGCTGCGGGATTGGGGGCGCCATCAGGTGCTGGACCGGGCCCTGCTGCCCAACTTCGTGTTCGCGCCGGACGACATCGTGATGGCGCTGGGGCAGGATGGCCTGGTCGCCAACACGATGAAATACCTGGAAGGCCAGCCGCTGATCGGTGTGAATCCGGAGCCCGGCCGCTGGGATGGCTTGCTGCTGCCCTTCGAGCCCTGTCATCTCGGCGCCTTGCTGAGGGATGTCTCGCGGGGGCGGCGGCCGACCCGGGCGGTCACCATGGCGCAGGCCCGGCTGTCGGACGGGCAGACCCTGCGCGCGGTCAATGACCTGTTCATCGGGCCGCGCAGCCATACCTCGGCGCTCTATGACATTGCCCAGGGTGACAGCCACGAGCAGCAATCGTCGTCGGGCGTCATCGTCTCGACCGGCCTCGGCTCCACGGCCTGGTTGAAGAGCGTCATCACGGGGTCGATGGCGCTGGCCACTGCTTCAGGCGCAGCGGGGCGAGGCGCATACCGGCCCATGGACTGGGATGCGGATCACCTGACATTCGCCGTCCGGGAGCCTTTCCCGACACGGCGCACGCAGGCCCGCCTGGTCTACGGGCAGGTGACGAAGTCGGCGCCGCTGAGCCTGCGATCCAGAATGCCCGAGCACGGCGTCATCTTCTCCGACGGCATGGAGGCGGATTTCCTGCGCTTCACGGCGGGCATGGAAGTGACGGTGAGCGTGGCGCAGACGCAAGGGATGCTGGTGCACTGATCGTGATCGAGACGGTCACGCTGCGTCCGAGGCCGTCACTTGGCCCCAGCGCGAAGCACCGTCGGCCTGGAACTTCACACTGACCTCACCGACCTCTCACTGAGCTCACCGCCGGTTTGCAAACTTCGGGGCAGGGCAGCCGGTCCCCTTGCGCATCTCGCGTCAAGGGCGGCATGCCGGGAGGCTTGCATGAAGGTCATCTTGATCAACCCGCCGCACACGGCCATCGGCAGTCGCATTCCGGACGATCATCTGCCGCCGCTGGGCTTGCTCGGCATTGGCGGGCCCCTGATCGACGCCGGCTTCGCGGTCGAGCTGATCGATGCCGACCTGGAGAACATGCCGCTGGAGCGGATCGTCGAAGCAACGGCGCGCAGGCAGGCTGACGTGGTGATGCTGGGGCATTCCGGCTCCAGCTCCGCCCATGCCACAGTGGTCACGCTGTGCAGCGCAATCAAGCAGCGGCTGCCGGGCGTCACGGTCGTCTATGGCGGCGTGCATCCCACCTACCACTGGGACGAGATCCTCGCCGACTGCCCTTGCATCGACATCATCGTGCGCGGCGAGGGCGAACAGACGGCCGTCGACCTGATGCAGGCCTTGAGCCGCCAAGGCGAGTTGCACGGGCTGCGCGGCATTGCCTTTCGCGAAACGCGCCCCGACGGCCCGCCGAGGGTCGTCGAAACGCCGGCGGCCCACATGATCCGCAATCTGGACGATTACCGCATCGGCTGGGAACTGATCGAGCACCGCCGCTACACCTACTGGGGCGGCAAGCGCGCGGTGGTGCTGCAGTTCTCGCGCGGCTGCCCCTATCTGTGCAACTACTGCGGGCAGCGCGGCTTCTGGACGCAATGGCGCCACCGCGATCCGGTGAAGCTGGCCCGGGAAATTGCACGGCTGCACCGCGAGCAGGGCGTGGAGCTGATCAACTTTGCCGACGAGCTGCCCACCGGTTCGCGCAGGATGTGGCGGGCCTTCCTCGAGGCCTTGATTGCCGAGCAGGTGCCGGTGCTGCTGGTCGGCTCGACGCGGGCCGGCGACATCGTCCGGGATGCCGACATCCTGGCGCTGTACCGGCAGGCCGGCGTCATCCGTTTCCTGCTGGGCATCGAGTCCTACAGCGAAAGCACGCTCGCCCGCATCGGCAAGGGTGCCAGCGTCCATGAGGACCAGCAGGCGATACAGCTGCTGCGCCAGCACGGCATCCTGTCGATGGCGACCTATGTGGTTGGGTTCGAGGAAGAGCGGGACGCGGATCTGTGGCGGTCGTTGCGCCATCTGCTGCGCTACGACCCGGACCAGATCCAGCTGCTGTACGTGACGCCGCACCGCTGGACACCCTTCTACAAGACGGCGGAACACCGCCGCGTCATCCAGCTCGACACCCGCCGCTGGGACTACAAGCACCAGGTGCTGGCGACCCGCCACATGCCGCCATGGCGGCTGTTCCTGTGGTTCAAGGCCATGGAGCTCATCCTGCAACTGCGGCCCAAGGCGCTGTGTCGGCTGCTGTTGCACCCGGATCCGGTCATCCGCCAGTCGATGCGCTGGTACTCCGAGATGGGGCGGCGCACCTGGTTCAAGGAGGTGTTCGAGTTTGTGTTCAAGACCGTGCGGCAGCGCCGGGGGCCAGAGCTGAAGGCCTTCCTGGGGCCGACGCTGGAAACCAGGGAGTACGCCCTGGACAAGGCCGCGCCGGCCCGGCGAACCATTCCCTTGAAAGAAGTGCGGCCATGACGACCGGCAACGACGAGGCGCACTGGCTCGAAGTCGTCGATGCCAAGGGCCTGTTCCCGGTCAAGGTGCTCGGCCCCTATGCGACGGCGCGGCTGGCGGGCCGGGCGCAACGTGGCGTCATGCGCCTGCTGAACCTCGGCCGCTACAGCGTCGCCGTCGTGTCGCAGCAGGACCTTGAAGGCCGCGCCCAGCGCAGCAGAGAGATCACCTCATGAACAGCTAGGCCACGGCAATGGGCAGGCGCTGGTCGAGGCTGTTCTGGTCGGTGCAGAAATGCAGGTCCTTCAGGTATTTGGGCTCGTAGCTGCGCACGTCGTAATGCACCCACGTCGGCGCGATATCGGCCGGCTCCAGGGACTTGCGATTGCTGCCGAGCCAGCCGACCTGGGCATTGGATTTCTCGACCAGCAGGCCCCTGATCTCGTTGCAGCGCTCCATGTCCTCGCGCTTTCCCATGTCGGGCGAGAGGGCGATGTCGATGTCCACGGCCTTGCCGTGATGGTTGGTGGTGGTGCGGCCCTTGCGCTCGTTCTCGACGCTGCAGCGATAGCCCGACGTGAACGAGAACCTGAGCTCGCGGCGGTAGGAGAACAGGCCGCGAGCCGCCCAAAGAATCATCCGGTGAATGCCGGGGTACTCGTAGCGATGGAACTGCTCCTGGCCCTTGCCGCCATTCATGTAGAGCCCCTTGAACTTGCCCTGGCCGAAGCCGCCGCAGACGCCGCAAGGGCAGCGCAGCTGCGCGAAGTCGATGGGGAATTTGCGGGCCATGTCGTCGATGGCCAGGAAGGTGGCCCGGTCGACCACGCTGGTCGGCGAGGCCATGCCCATGTAGTCTTTCTGGAATGCCTTGACCTGGAGCTCCGTTCCCGGGCCGAAGTCGCCATCGGGCAGCGTGCCCCGGAAGCCGGCCAGCCGGAGTTGCAGCTCGGCGACGTCGTCGCCACTCATGTCTTTCTTCAAGACCCGGTCGCCGTAGGGCATCTGATCCTCCTCGCAGGTGAGTGGATGGTGTGGGCAGCTTCAGCCGCTGTCCACACCTCCAGTCCTCAGCGTTGAGGATGCGGCGCCTCGGTGGCCAAGTCAGTTCGATCCATGCCCGTAGCTGAAGGCCCGCGTGATCGTCCATGTGGTGCCTTGCTGGCGCCAGAGGATGGTGAACTCGGCGCGGCCTTCGCAGGGGTGGGTCGTGCCGCCCGGCTTGTAGTGGCAGAAACGGTGCTCGCCGCGGGCCAGCGCGCCGAAGCCCTTGATGGGCCAGACCTTCAGCGTGCCCGGCACCAGCTCGCGCTGGAACTTGCCGCAGACGTTGGCCCGGGTCTGGGCGATCATCACGTCGCGCGTCCACGAGACGCCGCCGTTGTCGTGATAGAACTCGACGTTGGGGTCGAAGAAGCTCGCGTAGCGATCGAGCTGGCCGGGGGCCTCGCAATGGTTGAAGGCTTCGAAAGCTGCTGCGTCCAGCGCGGCCACGGTGGCTGTCAGCTCTTCGGGCGCTGGGGTGTCCGCCGCCTGGGCGGCAAGCATCGTGACGCCGGCAAGCGTGGCGACGAGAAGGCGGTGGAGGGGAGCGATCATCGATGGGCCTCGGGTGGGATGGGAAGGCCGCATCCTCGTGGCAGGCCGCCGGGAGCGCCCCGCTGCTGCGACAGGCGGTGACAACGCAGCGACAGGCCGGCTATCGCCGCGACAGGGCGCGCGATGTCTGCATACTCCTTCGATGGACAGACCGCCGATGCAAGCCTCCGGGGACCTCTACACCTTCATCCGCACGTCGCCCTGGGGCCGGACGCTGGCGCCGGGCGATCTCGATCTGGTGCTGGCGGGCGCCATCGAGAGGGTGTATTTCCCGGGCCAGTCCATCGTGCGCGCCGGCGGCGAAGCGAGCTACTGGGTCGGCATCATGGACGGACTGGTGGTGCAGAAGGTCGTCAGCGAACGCGGCGAGGAAACGGCCCTGACCGCGGCCAGCTCGGAAACCTGGTTCGGCGAAGGCACGCTGATGAAGCAGGGCATCTGGCAGTACGACGCCGTGGCCCAGCGCGAGACCAAGGTGGCGCTGATCCCCTTGCATGTCTTCCAGTGGCTGCTGGACAGCAGCCTGGCGTTCAATCAGTTCGTCGCGCGCCTGTTGAACGCCCGGCTCGGCCACTTCATGGCGCTGCTGGCGATCGGGCGTCTGACCAGCATCGACTCCAGGGTCGCGCACATGCTGGCCAGCCTTTTCGATCCCTATCTCTACCCCAACCGCTCCAAACTGCTGCTGCTGAGCCAGAGCGAAATCGGGCTGCTGGCGGGCGTGTCCCGGCAGCGGGCGAATGCGGCGCTGAAACGCCTGGAAGCCGCTGGGCTGATCGAAACCCGTCGACAGGGCATTTGCGTCATCGACGTCGAGGGCCTGAGAAGCCGATAGGCCGGCAAGTGGCCCCAGAAGCCTCTAGAACCACTCCACCGGCAAGGCCAGGCCCACACCCTTGAGCAGGCCGGCCCGCGCCGCCTTCAGCTCGGGTGTCGGTGCCGGCCAGCGGCGGTAGACATGCAGGAAGTCCAGCACCACGGTCGTGTTGTTGGACGCCTCCTGCTGGCCGCGGCGGGCGCCGGGGTTCACATAGTCCTTGTGCATGACGGCGCCACCGCCGGCGATGTGGCGGGGCAGGGCGCGCGAGCAGACGCCGAGCAGCCAGTCCCAGTCTTCCTGGGAGGCCAGATGGGCGTCGAAGCTCAAGCCCTGCAGCAGGCTGCGCCGGTAGGCCAGGCAGTGCAGCGGGATGAAATTCTTGACCCACAGCGTGTTGACGTCGGCGCCCGCCAGCGGCGTGGTCTGGCGGCCCAGCTCGGGGATGCCGGCCTGCTGGCGGTCCTCGGTGACGACGGTGATGTCGGTGAACAGCACTTGCGCGTCCGCGCGCTCGCAATGCGGCTTCAAGGCGGCCAGGTGGTGCGGCTCGAAGGTGTCGTCGTCGTCCAGGAAGACGACCCATTCGCCGCGCGCCAGGGCCAGGCCCCGGTTGCGGCTCTCGGCGGGGCCATTGGCGCCGCTGCGCTTCATGAAGCTGTCGGCCGGGCCGAGGTCACGGGCGATGACGGCGGCCGTTTCGGCGTCCAGCGCGTCGGCCACCAGCAGGATCTCGAAGTCGGCACAGGTCTGGGCGCGCAGCGAGGCGATCGCACGGGCCAGCGTGGCCGGCCGGTCGTGCGTGGCCATGACGATCGAGAAGAAGGGCGACGGCATCGCGGCGTTCAGACCTTGCGGCGGGCGATGGCCAGCAGCGAGATGTTGTTGAAGAACCAGATGCCCTGCAGGTCCAGCGTCGTGTACTTGTGGATGACGTTGGCCAGCGTGTAGGGCGTGTACCAGCAGTTGTGGTCGGGGTGCACGACTTCGACAAAGGTCTCGGCCTCCGTCTGGTAATCGAAGTGGCGGCTGAAGCAGCTGTAGGCGTCGGGCACGGTGATGACGTATTCCTTGGCGCCGACACGGTCGAGCTGCTCCAGGAAGCCCTTCACGTCGGGCACATGTTCCAGCACCTCGGGCACCAGCACGAGGTCGTAGGCATCCTTGACCTGATCCCAGGACGAGAACAGCCGGCCCTTCAGATGCGGCAGCATGTGCGGGAAGGCCTCGTCATGGATGTCGAAGCCATCGAGCTGGCAGACCTGATCGAGCTGCAGGTGCAGGGAGCGGTTCAGGTCGGTGATGGGCCAGTCGACGCAGCCCACGTGCAGCACGCGCTTGCCGCGGCACATCTCCTGCAGCACCGCCACGCGCGGATGGCCCATCAGCTGGCGGCTGACGGGAATGCGGTGCACGAAATAGGGCGAGTGGGCGCGCTCCAGCGCCGACACCGGCGGCAGGCCTTCGGGCTGGCACAGGGCCGGCCTGGGGCCGCGCTCGGTTTCAGGGGACGTCGTCGTCTGGCTCATGCCACGCTCCGTGTATGCAACTCGTCGTAGTTCCGGCGCGTGCTGCCCCATTCCTGGTCGGCGAACACGGGCCCCTTGCCGCTGTAGCGGATGCCGGAGTAGTGCTGGGGAATGAAGAAGTGGCTGGGCCAGATCGTCAGGTTGATGTAGTTGTATTTGCGGTGGGCCTCGGTCAGGTAGAGCGGCCCGACGCTCTGCCAGGCCATGCGGTCGATGACCGTGGGCTTTTCCTTCAGGTCCAGGATGAGCTGGCGGAAGAAGGGGTTCTGCGGCTCGGAGGCGACATAGCCCGCCGCGATCAGGCTGGGGCGGATGATCTCGTTCTCCCAGCAGGCGCAGGCCTCGCAGTCGAACAGCCAGGGCTCGAGCGGGCGGCGGCAGATGCTGTCGGCATCGACGACGAAGCCGCCTTCGCGGAACAGGATCTCCCAGCGCATGATGTCGGCGACGCCATTGAGCTCGCGGCCCGACATGGCACGGATGTGGTCGGCGTTGTACCAGCCGTAGGACATCAGTTCGGCATTGCCCCAGATCTTGAGTTCCCAGTCGGGGTTGTGGGCCCGCCAGGTGGCTATGCAGTTGTCCGGCCGTTTGGATTCGTCGCCGACCCAGATGATGTGGATGGTCTTGGGGATCATGGTGCTCTCCTGAGCCTATCCAGCGCAGTATCCGGCCGCGGCCCGGCGTCGCTAGCCCGGAACTGAGGCCCATTGTTTGCCCTTTTGCCTTCTGGATGGGCGATTGGCCTCGCCTATGCTTGGCCCCAGCATCATGACCCCACGGCTTTTCGTTGCCATCGGCAGCTCGCACCTCTTTGGCCTGATCGACCGCTATATCGAGCCGGTGTCGTCGGCCAAGTACCGCTCCGTCTGGTCGACGGGCGTGCCGTTTCGCGAGCCCATCGAGCTGGAGGCGCCGGCCGGCTGGCGCGGCGAGCATGTGCTCTACAACACTCCCGTGGCCGGGCCGCCGCCGCTGCTCAAGGAGGGGGTGCTCTACATCCCCGACGTGCTGAGCGGCGTGCTGGGCCATATCCCCGCCGAGGCCGACGTCATCTTCTCGCTGCTGCGCGGCCAGGAGTTCGCCATCGCCGCCCTCGTCGATGACCCCTCGCACGCCGACTTCCTCGGCGACGACGGCCAGATGGAGGCGGGGCGGCGCTGGATGTCGCGCGCCGATGCGCTGGAATGGGTGCGGCAGATCGCCGAGCCACTGTGGACGACGCACCTGGCGCTGCGCCAGCAGTTCCCGCGTGCCCGCATCGTGCATGTGCCGGCGCCGCCGCCGGTGGAGTCGCACGAGCACATCCTGGCCAATCCCGAGGCCTTCGGCGCGCTGTTCGCGGTGCATGGCATCAAGCCGTTCGCGATGCGCCAGCGCATCTACCGGCTGATGTACGGCGACCTGAACCAGCGACTGGCCCAGGTGGGCGTCGTCAGCATTGCGCCGCCCGCAGGCGCTCTGACGGAGAACGGCGGCCTCAAGGCCGAATTGGCGCGCGGCTGCCTGCATGGCAATGAGCTTTATGCCGAGCTGCTGGCGCAACAGATCAGGGAGGTGCTGGCCCATGTCCCATCCGTATGAAGGCATGCCATCCCAGGCCTTCTGGCGCAAGAGCGTCAGCGCCCAGGCCTGGGCCCAGCTCGATTTCAAACCCAACACCAAGTTCAAGCTGACGCCGTCGCTGAAGATCGCGACGGCCGGTTCCTGCTTCGCCCAGCACATGGCCAAGCGGCTGGACAGCTTCGGCCTCAGCCACTGGGTGGTGGAACAGGCGCCGGCGGGCGTCACGCCCGAGCGGGCGCGCGAGCTGCAATACGGCGTGTTCTCGGCCCGCTATGCCAATGTCTACACGGTGCGCCAGCTGCGCCAGTTGGTCGAGTTCGCCTTTGGCCTGCGCGCGGACGACAGCCCCGTGCTGACCGAGAAAGGCCGTTTCTTCGACAGCCTGCGTCCGCGCATCCAGGCCGGCGGCTATGACAGCCTGGCCGATCTGCGCGCCGACCGTGCCTGGCATCTGGCCCAGGTGAGGCGGCTCTTCACCGAGTGCGACGTCTTCGTCTTCACGCTGGGCCTGACCGAGGCCTGGGTGGAGCAGGGCGGTGGCATCGTCTTCCCGGTCTGCCCGGGCACGGCGGCGGGCGAGTTCGACGCCGCGCGCCATGGCTTCGTGAACTTCGAGTATCCGGAGATCCTGGCCGACCTGGAGTGGGTGCGCGAGTTCGTCGCCGCTGTGAACCCGGGCATGCGCTGGATCGTCACCGTGTCACCCGTGCCCCTGGTGGCCACGGCGACGGCGCATCCCGTCATCGTCGCGTCCAGCTATTCCAAGGCCGTGCTGCGCGCGGTCGCCGGGCGCTTCGCGGACGCGCACGAGAGCGTCGAGTACTTCCCTTCCTTCGAGATCATCGCGTCGGCCCAGAGCTTCGGCCAATACCTCGAAGGCGATCTGCGCGAGGTCTCGCCGCGGGGCGTCGACCATGTGATGCGCCAGTTCTCGGCGGCCTTCGTCGAGTCGGGCGAGCGCGTGGCCTTCGTCGCATCGACGCTGGCGGCCCAGGCCGCTGCAGCGGCCCAGGTCGAGTGCGAAGAGCTGCTGAACGACCGGCCCTGATCACATCAGGCGCGGCAGCCACATGCCCATTGCCGCGCCGAAGATGCCGACGGCCATCGCCAGGCTCAGCAGCACCAGCGTCAGCGCCAGCGCCATGCTGCGGCCTCGAGCGCGCAGATAGAGCTCCAGCACGGCCAGCGGCAGCAGGAACTGCGCAAAGCTCAGCGCATCGACGAAGGGGCCGGTGAAGGTCTTGGGGTCGAAGCCCACCGGCGCCCGCCAGACCATCAGCCACAGCATCAGGCCGACGCGGAAGAACCAGACACCGTTGACCGCCATGAAGAGGCGCAGGGCCCAGCGCCGGTGCTCGGGGAAGCGGCGGGCCCGCGCGTCGCGCCAGGCCAGCCCCGCGAAGGCGAGGATGAGCAGGCCGTTGAGGCTGATGGCGAAATGCATCGTGAAGCCGCCGACGGTGCCCTTCACCCACACGAGGTAGAAGCCGCTGACGGTGCCCAGCAGGGCGCCCACCATGAAGACGCGGCCGAGGTTGCGGTGCAGGGCCGGCGCATTGCGTCGCAGCGGCGGAATGAGCTGCAACACGCCGATGCCCGTCATCAACAGCGCGAAGACGAGGTGCACGCTGAGCAATCCATTGCCCAGCCAGTCCCCCGCCACCCAGCGGGCCTGGCCGGGTGGCCCACCGAGGGCGGCACGGCCATAGCTGATGCCGATGTAGCTGGCGAAGATGGCCAGGCCGGTGGCGGCGACGAGAAACCAGAGACCGGCCGCGCTGGCGAGCGGGCGGCTGGGGCTGCTGACGGTGCTCATGGAAGCTCCTGCTGGCGTGATGGCCGGCGGCATTCTTCGCAGCGCCGCGCGCGGGGTCGCCGGCGGGCCGACAGGCCGCAGCGGGACCTTGACGAACTGCAGCGGCGGCCGACAGGCGGAAGTAAAACAGGCCCTGCGGATTGCTCCGCAGGGCCTGCGAGGGCCGGCACCCCGTGCCGGCGTCAGGAGATCAGCTTAGATCCAGTTGCCGCCGTTGTTGCGGCGGTGCTCGTCGTCCTCGGCCAGCTTGCGGTCGATGGCCGCAAGGTGTGCGTCGGCCGCCGGATGCGGCACGGCTGCCTTGGCCAGGTCGACAGGCTCGGAGCCGAGCAGGGAGGCGCTCGGCGGGGCCAGCAGGTCGTGCAGGCCGACCGTCGCGTCCTTGCCGTCATCGGCCTTTTGCGGCTGCACGTCCTTGGTGAACCAGACGTCGGCCATGTCGTGCTTGCCGCCGTCGGTCGTTGTGTAGCTGGACACCAGGCCGATGAGGTTGCCGTTGTCTGCACCGGAGCCCTTGGCGGCATTCAGGTCGAGGGAGGCGATGCCCACTTCGTCGAGTGACTTCAGCTCGCCGGCGTCGGTCTTGCCGTCGTGGTTGGCGTCGACCCAGACCTGCAGCTGCTTCCAGTTGGCGTCGTGGCTGTCGAGCTTGCCGTCGTGGTTGCTGTCCTGCTCGGCCATGGCGGCATAGCCGTCCTTGGCATGCTTGCCGTTGGCCAGGATGGTGCCCATGCCGAAGAGCTCGCCACCGTTGTTGATGACGCCGTCATGGTTGCGGTCCATGACGAGCAGGCCATCGCCGCCGGCGATCCAGCCGACCTTGTCCGCGTGGCCGGTGCCGATCAGGTCGAAGTTGACGCCCTGGGCCGCGGCCAGCGTGTTGATGCCGTGGCCGTCCAGGTCCAGCACGATCGGGGTCTTGGAGAAGTAGGCGTCCAGCTGGGCGCCGTTCATCTCGCCGACCGCGGCGGCACTCAGCGCATCGAGCTGGGTCATGCTCATCGCCGCGATGTCGCGGGTTTCCAGGCCCGCGACCTGGTCGGTCGTGATGGCATGGATCTGGTCGGTCGTCAGCGCGACGGCCTGGTCGGTCGTCAGCGCGGTGATCTGGGTCACCTTCAGCGTCTGGAACTGGGCCGTCGTGATGGCGTCGATCTGCGCATTGCTCAGGGCCGCGAAGTTGGCCGTGGTCAGGGCGCGCAGGTCGTCGGTCTCCAGCGCCTTCATCTGGTCGGTGCTGAAGGCCTGGACCTGGCTGGAGTTCATCACCGAGAACTGCGAGGCGGTGAACGAGTTCAGGTCATCGGTCGACAGGTGGTTGATCTGGCTCGTCGTCAGCACGTTGACGCGGCCGGCCAGACCGGTCAGCTGGTCGGTCGTCAGCGCCGCGAGCTGGGTGTCGGTGATGGCACGCAGCGAGGCGGTGGACAGCTTGGCCAGGTCGGCGGCGTCGATGGCCACGATCTGATCGGTGGACAGCGAGGCCACATGCGCGGTCGACAGCATGGAGATCTGCGCCGAGTCCATGGCCTTCATGTCGGCGGCCGAGAAGCCGTCGAGCTGGCCGGTCGTCAGCGAGAACACCTGGGCCGTGGTCAGGGCGGCGATGTGGTCGGTCGACATGGCCGCGAACTGGTCGGAGTCCAGGCCGGCCAGGGCCGCCGTCGTGATGGCGCGCAGATCGGCCGTCTCGAGCTTGCCGACCTGGGCGGTGGTCAGCGAGCCGATCTGGTCCGAATCCAGCGCCGCGAACTGGCCGGTGCCCAGGGCATTGAGGCTGTCGGTACCCAGGTTGCCGAGCTGGGTGGTGTTCAGCGCCTGGGCCTGGGCAGACGACAGGTTGGCGAACTGGCCGGTGCTCAGGCTGTTCAGGTCGGCCGTGCCCAGGGTGTTGATCTGCGACGTCGTCAGGTTGTTGATCTGCGTGCTGCTGAGGGCGCGCAGCTGGTCGCTGGTGAAGGCGTCAAGCTGGTCGGACGTCAGCGTGCGCAGCGCGGCCGTGGACAGCGACTTGATGTCGGCGGTCTCGATGGCAGCGATCTGGGCCGTGGACAGCACATCCGCCTGGACCGAGTTGATCGCGGCGATCTGCGTCGACGTCAGGGCCACCATGTCGCCCGTGCTTAGACCCTGGATCTGGGTCGTGCCCAGCGCCCCGATCTGCGTCGCGCTCATGGAGCCGACGGCGTCGCTGGCGAGGGCCGCGACCTGGTCGGAGCTCAGCGCGTTCAGCGCCGCGGTGGACACCGCGCGCAGGTCGGCCGTCTCGAGCTTGCCGAGCTGGCCGGTGGTCAGTGCACCGAACTGGCTGGAGTTCAGCGCGGCGAACTGCGATGTACCCAGGGCATTCAGGTTGTCCGTCGCCAGGTTGGCGAGCTGGGCGTTGGTCAGCGCCTGGACCTGGGTGGACGACAGATTGCCGAACTGGCCGCTGGTGAGGCTGTTCAGGTCGGCCGTGCCCAGGGTGTTGATCTGGCTGGTGGTCAGGCTGTTGACCTGGTTGCTGGAAAGTGCCCGCAGCTGGTCGCTGGTGAAGGCATCGAGCTGGTCAGAGCTCAGGTTGCGCAGCGCGCCGGTCGACAGCGACTTGATGTCGGCGGTCTCGATGGCGGCGATCTGGGCCGTGGACAGGGTGCCCGCCTGGGCCGAGTTGAGGGCCGCGACCTGGGTCGAGGTCAGGGCCACCATGTCGGCCGTGCTCAGGCCCTTGATCTGGGCCGTGCCCAGCGACCCGACCTGTGCCGTGGTCAGCGTGCCGACGGCATCGCTGGCCAGGGCGCCGATCTGGTCGGAGCTCAGCGCATTCAGGGCGGCCGTCGTCACGCCGCGCAGGTCGGCGGTTTCGAGCTTGGCCAGCTGGCCGGTGGTCAGCGCGCCAAACTGGCTGGAACCCAGCGCGCCGAACTGCGTCGAGTTCATCGCGTTGAGGCTGTCGGTCGCCAGGTTGGCGATCTGCGTGCTGGTCAGCGCCTGGACCTGGGCCGTGGACAGGTTGGCGACCTGGGCGGTCGTCAGCGAGTTCAGGCTGGCGGTGGACAGGTTGGCGAACTGCGGGCTGGTGCTCAGCGCATTCAGCTGGGCGGAGGACAGGGCGCGCAGCTGGTCGCTGCTCAGCGCGGCGAGCTGGTCGGTCGACAAATTGCGCAGCGACGCCGTGGACAGCGACTTCATGTCACCCGTCTCGATGGCGGCCAACTGGGCCGTGGACAGGCTGGCGGCCTGCGTCGAGTTGATCGCGGCGATCTGGCCCGAGGTCAGGGCCACCATGTCGGCTGTGCTCAGGCCCTGGATCTGGGCCGTGCCCAGCGAAGCCACTTGCGCGGTGGTCAGCGTGCCAACGGCATCGCTGGCCAGGGCGGCGATCTGGGCGGAGGTCAGACCATTCAGCGCGGCGGTCGTGACGGCACGCAGGTCGGCCGTCTCGAGCTTGCCGAGCTGGCCGGTCGTCAGCGCACCGAACTGGCTGGAGTTCAGGGCTGCGAACTGGCTGCTGCCCAGGGCGTTGAGGTTGTCCGTCGCCAGATTGCCCAGCTGGGTGTTGGTCAGCGCCTGGACTTGGGCCGTGGACAGGTTGGCGAACTGGCCGCTGGTGAGGCTGTTCAGGTCGGCCGTGCCCAGGGTGTTGATCTGGCTCGTGGTCAGGCTGTTGACCTGGCCGCTGCTCAGCGCACGCAACTGGTCGCTGGTGAAGGCGTCCAACTGGTCGGACGACAGATTGCGCAGGGCGCCAGTCGTCAGCGACTTGACGTCGGCCGTCTCGATGGCGGCGACCTGCGCCGTGGACAGCGTGCTGGCTTGCGCCGAGTTGATGGCGGCGATCTGGGCCGAGGTCAGGGCGACCATGTCACCCGTCGTCAGGCCCTTGATCTGGGCCGTGCCCAGCGAGCCGACCTGTGCGCTGGACATCGAACCGACAGCATCACTGGCCAGGGCGCCGACCTGGTCGGAGGACAGGCCATTGAGGGCCGCGGTGGTCACGGCACGCAGGTCGGCCGTCTCCATCTTGGCGAGTTGGCCAGTGGTCAGCGCGCCGAACTGGCTGGAGTTCAGCGTGGCGAACTGGGCGCTGCCCATCGCGTTCAGGCCGTCCGTCGTCAGGTTGGCGAGCTGGGTGTTGGTCAGCGCCTGGACCTGGGCCGTGGACAGGTTGGCGATCTGGGCGGTCGTCAGCGAGTTCAGATCGGCCGTACCGAGGTTGGCGAACTGCGGGCTGGTGCTCAGCGCATTGAGCTGGGCCGAAGACAGCGCACGCAGCTGGTCGCTGGTCAGGGCGTCCAGTTGGTCGGTCGAGAAGTTGCGCAGCGCGGCGGTCGTCAGCGACTTGATGTCGCCCGTCTCGATGGCCGCGATCTGGGCCGTGGAGAGGCTGGCGACCTGGGTCGAGTTGATGGCGGCGACCTGGGCCGAGGTCAGGGCGACCATGTCGGCCGTGGTCAGACCCTTGATCTGGTTGGCACCCAGGGAGGCGATCTGCGCGGTGGACAGCGCGCCGACGGCATCGCTGGCCAGGGCGCCGACCTGGTCGGAGCTCAGCGCATTCAGGGCCGCCGTCGTCACCGCACGCAGGTCGGCGGTTTCGAGCTTGGCGAGCTGGCTGGTGCTCAGGCCCACGAACTGGCCGGAGTTCAGCGCGGCGAACTGGGCCGTGCCCAGGGCGTTGAGGTTGTCGGTCGAGAGGTTGGCGAGCTGGGTGCTCGTCAGCGCCTGGACCTGGGCGGAGGACAGATTGCCGAACTGGCTGCTGGTCAGGCTGTTCAGGTCGGCCGTGCCCAGGGTGTTGATCTGGGCCGTCGTCAGCGAGTTGATCTGGCCGCTGCTCAGCGCACGCAGCTGGTCGCTGGTGAAAGCGTCGAGCTGGTCGGAGCTCAGATTGCGCAGGGCACCGGTGGACAGCGACTTGATGTCGGCGGTCTCGATGGCGGCGATCTGGGCGGTGGACAGGCTGCCGGCCTGCGTGGAGTTCAGCGACGCGACCTGGGCCGAGGTCAGGGCGACCATGTCACCCGTGGTCAGGCCCTTGATCTGGCTGCTGCCCAGCGAGGCGACCTGGGCGGTGGACAGCGAGCCGACGGCATCGCTTGCCAGTGCGCCGACCTGGTCGGAAGACAGGCCGTTCAGCGCGGCCGTCGTGACGGCACGCAGATCGGCCGTCTCGAGCTTGCCGAGCTGGCTGGTGCTGAGGCCGGCAAACTGGCTGGAACTGAGGGCTGCGAATTGGGCGGTGCCCAGGGCGTTGAGGTTGTCCGTGCTGAGGTGGCCGAGCTGGTCGGTGGTCAGCGCGCGAACCTGGGCCGTCGACAGATTGGCCATCTGGCCGGTCGTCAGCGAGTTCAGGTCGGCGGTCGACAGATTCGACAGTTGCGGGCTGGTGGTCAGGGCATTGAGCTGGGTCGAGCTCAGGGCGCGCAGCTGGTCGCTGGTGAGGGCATCCAGCTGGTCCGTGGACAGATTGCGCAGCGCAGCGGTGGACAGCGACTTGACGTCGGCCGTCTCGATGGCGGCGATCTGGGCCGTGGACAGCACACCCGCCTGGGTGGAGTTGATGGCGGCGACCTGGGCCGAGGTCAGGGCGACCATGTCACCCGTGGTCAGGCCCTTGACCTGGTCGGTGCCCAGCGAGGCGACCTGGGCGGTGCTCAGCGAGCCGACGGCGTCACTGGCCAGGGCGGCGATCTGGGCGGAGGTCAGGCCGTTCAGCGCGGCGGTCGTGACGGCGCGCAGATCGGCCGTCTCGAGCTTGGCGAGCTGGCCGGTGCTCAGCGCGCCGAACTGGCTGGACGACAGCGCCGCGAACTGGGCGGTGCCCATGGCATTCAGGTTGTCGGTCGTCAGGTTGGCAAGCTGGTCCGTCGTCAGCGCGCGGACCTGGGCCGTAGACAGATTGGCGATCTGGCCGGTGGTCAGCGAATTCAGGTCGGCCGTACCCAGGTTGTTGACCTGCGGATTGGTCGTCAGCGCGTTGAGCTGGGTCGAGCTCAGGGCGCGCAGCTGGTCGCTGGTCAGCGCATCGAGCTGGTCGGTGGACAGGTTGCGCAGCGCGCCGGTCGAGATGGACTTGACGTCGGCGGTCTCGATGGCGGCGATCTGGGCCGTGGACAGCACGCCGGCTTGCGTCGAGTTGATGGCGGCGATCTGACCCGAGGTCAGGGCAACCATGTCACCGGTGGTCAGGCCCTTGATCTGGGCCGTGCCCAGCGAGCCGATCTGTGCGGTCGACATCGAACCGACGGCATCGCTGGCCAGGGCGCCGACCTGGTCGGAAGACAGGCCGTTCAGCGCGGCCGTCGTGACGGCACGCAGATCGGCCGTTTCGAGCTTGCCGAGCTGAGCGGTGGTCAGCGAACCGAACTGGCCGGAGTTCAGGGCCGCGAACTGGGCGGTGCCCAGGGCATTCAGGTTGTCGGTCGCCAGGTTGGCGAGCTGGGTGCTGGTCAGGGCCTGGACCTGGCCGGAGGACAGATTGCCGAACTGGCCGCTGGTGAGGCTGTTCAGATCGGCTGTGCCCAGGGTGTTGACTTGGGACGTCGTGAGGCTGTTGATCTGGCCGCTGCTGAGGGCACGCAGCTGATCGCTGGTGAAGGCGTCCAGTTGATCCGACGACAGATTGCGCAGGGCACCCGTCGCGATGGACTTGATGTCGGCGGTCTCGATGGCGGCAACCTGGGCCGTGGACAGCGCAGCGGCCTGGGTCGAGTTGATGGCCGCGACCTGGGCCGAGGTCAGGGCGACCATGTCACCCGTGGTCAGGCCCTTGATCTGGGCCGTGCCGAGCGAGCCCACCTGCGCTGTCGTCAGCGAGCCGACGGCGTCGCTGGCAAGCGCGCCCATCTGGTCGGAGCTCAGCGCGTTCAGCGCGGCGGTCGTGACGGCGCGCAGATCGGCCGTCTCCATCTTGCCGAGCTGGCCGGTCGTCAGCGCACCGAACTGGCTGGAGCTCAGGGCGGCGAACTGGGCCGTGCCCATCGCGTTGAGGTTGTCGGTCGACAGATTGGCGAGCTGATCCGTCGTCAGCGCATGGACCTGTGCCGTCGACAGGTTCGCGATCTGGCCGGTCGTCAGCACGTTCAGGTCCGCCGTGGCGAGATTGACGAGCTGCGGGCTGGTGGTCAGCGCATTGAGCTGGGTCGAGCTCAGCGCGCGCAGCTGGTCGCTGGTCAGCGCGTCGAGCTGGTCGGTGGACAGGTTGCGCAGCGCGCCGGTCGAGATGGACTTGACGTCGGCGGTCTCGATGGCGGCGATCTGGGCCGTGGACAGCACGCCGGCTTGCGTCGAGTTGATCGCGGCGATCTGACCCGAGGTCAGGGCGACCATGTCACCGGTGGTCAGACCCTTGATCTGGGCCGTGCCCAGCGAGCCGATCTGTGCGGTCGACATCGAACCGACGGCATCGCTGGCCAGCGCACCGACCTGGTCGGAAGACAGACCGTTCAGCGCGGCCGTTGTGACGGCACGCAGGTCGGCCGTCTCGAGCTTGCCGAGCTGAGCGGTGGTCAGCGAACCGAACTGGCCGGAGTTCAGGGCCGCGAACTGGGCGGTGCCCAGGGCATTCAGGTTGTCCGTCGCGAGGTTGCTGAGCTGGGTGCTGGTCAGGGCCTGGACCTGGCCCGAGGACAGGTTGCCGAACTGGCCGCTGGTGAGGCTGTTCAGGTCGGCCGTGCCCAGCGTATTGACCTGTGACGTCGTGAGGCTGTTGATCTGGCCGCTGCTCAGCGCACGCAGCTGGTCGCTGGTGAAGGCGTCGAGCTGGTCCGAGGACAGGTTGCGCAGCGAGCCGGTGGTGATGGACTTGATGTCCGCCGTCTCGATGGCCGCCAACTGGGCCGTGGACAGGCTGCCGGCCTGGGTCGAGTTGATGGCGGCGATCTGCGACGAGGTCAGGGCGACCATGTCACCCGTGGTCAGGCCGTCGATCTGAAGGGTGCCGAGGGAGGCCACCTGGGCCGTCGTCAAGGAACCGACAGCGTCGCTGGCCAGGGCACCGACCTGGTCGGAAGACAGGCCGTTCAAGGCCGCCGTCGTGACAGCGCGCAGATCGGCCGTTTCGAGCTTGCCGAGCTGGCTGGTCGTCAGCGCACCGAACTGGCTGGAGTTCAGCGCCGCGAACTGGGCGGTGCCCAGCGCGTTGAGGTTGTCCGTCGCCAGGTTGGCGAGTTGGGCATTCGTCAGCGCCTGGACCTGGGTGGACGACAGATTGGCGAACTGGCTGCTGGTGAGGCTGTTCAGGTCCGCTGTGCCCAGCGTATTGATCTGGGCCGTCGTCAGCGAATTGATCTGGCCGCTGCTCAGCGCACGCAGCTGGTCGCTGGTGAAGGCGTCGAGCTGGTCGGACGACAGATTGCGCAGGGCGCCGGTCGTCAGCGACTTGATGTCGGCCGTCTCGATGGCCGCGATCTGGGCGGTCGAGAGGGTGGCGGCCTGGGTCGAGGTCAGCGAGGCGACCTGGGATGAGGTCAGGGCGACCATGTCACCCGTGGTCAGGCCCTTGATCTGGGCCGTGCCCAGCGAACCGACTTGTGCGGTCGTCAGGGAGCCGACGGCATCGCTGGCCAGCGCGCCGACCTGGTCGGAGGACAGGCCATTGAGGGCGGTCGTCGTGACGGCACGCAGATCGGCGGTTTCAAGCTTGCCGAGCTGGCTGGTGCTCAAGGCGCCGAACTGGCTGGACGACAGGGCCGCGAATTGCGAGCTGCCCAGGGCGTTGAGGTTGTCGGTCGTCAGGTTGCCGAGCTGGTCGGTCGTCAGCGAGCGGACCTGGGCCGTCGACAGATTGGCCATCTGGCCGGTCGTCAGCGCATTCAGATCGCCGGTCGACAGGTTGACGAGCTGCGGGCTGGTGGTCAGCGCATTGAGCTGGGTTGAGCTCAGGGCGCGCAACTGGTCGCTGGTCAGCGCGTCGAGCTGGTCGGTCGACAGGTTGCGCAACGCACCGGTGGTGATGGACTTGACGTCGGCGGTCTCGATGGCGGCGATCTGGGCCGTGGAGAGAGCCGCGGCCTGCGTCGAGTTGATGGCAGCGACCTGGGCCGAGGTCAGGGCGACCATGTCGCCGGTGGTCAGGCCCTTGATCTGGGCCGTGCCCAGCGAGCCGACCTGTGCGGTCGTCAGCGAGCCGACGGCGTCGCTGGCCAGCGAGCCGACCTGGTCGGAGGACAGGCCGTTCAGCGCGGTCGTCGTGACGGCACGCAGATCGGCCGTTTCGAGCTTGCCGAGTTGGCCCGTCGTCAGCGCGCCGAACTGGCTGGAGTTCAGGGCCGCGAACTGGGCGGTGCCCAGCGCGTTCAGGTTGTCCGTCGCCAGATTGGCGAGCTGCGCATTCGTCAGCGCCTGGACTTGTGTGGACGACAGATTGGCGAACTGGCTGCTGGTGAGGCTGTTCAGGTCGGCTGTGCCCAGCGTGTTGATCTGGGCCGTCGTCAGCGAATTGATCTGGCTGCTGCTCAGGGCGCGCAGCTGGTCGCTGGTGAAGGCGTCGAGCTGGTCGGAGGACAGATTGCGCAGGGCGCCGGTCGTCAGCGACTTGATGTCGGCCGTCTCGATGGCCGCGATCTGGGCGGTCGAGAGGGTGGCGGCCTGGGTCGAGTTGATGGCGGCGATCTGAGACGAGGTCAGGGCGACCATGTCGCCCGTGGTCAGGCCCTTGATCTGGGCCGTGCCCAGCGAGCCGACTTGGGCCGTCGTCATCGAGCCGACGGCGTCGCTGGCCAGCGCGCCGATCTGGTCGGAGGACAGGCCATTCAGTGCGGTCGTCGTGACGGCGCGCAGGTCGGCCGTCTCGAGCTTGCCGAGCTGGCCCGTGGTCAGTGCACCGAACTGGCTGGAGTTCAGCGCGGCGAACTGGGCGGTGCCCAGCGCGTTCAGGTTGTCGGTCGCCAGATTGGCGAGCTGGGTGTTGGTCAGCGCCTGGACCTGGCCCGAGGACAGGTTGGAGAACTGGCTGCTGGTGAGGCTGTTCAGGTCGGCCGTGCCCAGCGTATTGACCTGTGACGTCGTCAGCGAGTTGATCTGGCTGCTGCTGAGGGCACGCAACTGGTCGCTGGTGAAGGCGTCGAGCTGGTCGGAGCTCAGGTTGCGCAGCGCACCGGTGGTGATGGACTTGATGTCCGCCGTTTCGATGGCGGCGATCTGGGCCGTGGACAGCGTGGCGGCTTGCGTGGAGTTGATGGCGGCGATCTGGGCCGAGGTCAGGGCGACCATGTCGCCCGTCGTCAGACCGTCGAGCTGGGTGGCGCCAAGCGACGCCACCTGGGCCGTCGTCAGCGAGCCGACGGCGTCGCTGGCGAGAGCGCTGACCTGATCGGAGCTCAGCGCATTCAGGGCGGCCGTCGTGACCGCACGCAGGTCGGCCGTTTCGAGCTTGCCGAGCTGGCTGGTCGTCAGCGCACCGAACTGGCTGGAGTTCAGCGCCGCGAACTGGGCGGTGCCCAGCGCGTTGAGGTTGTCGGTCGCCAGATTGGCGAGCTGGGTATTCGTCAGCGCCTGGACCTGGCCCGAGGACAGGTTGGAGAACTGGCTGCTGGTCAGGCTGTTCAGGTCGGCCGTGCCCAGCGTGTTGATCTGGGCGGTCGTCAGCGAGTTGATCTGGCCGCTGCTCAGCGCACGCAACTGGTCGCTGGTGAAGGCGTCGAGCTGGTCGGAGGACAGATTGCGCAAGGCGCCAGTCGTCAGCGACTTGACGTCCGCCGTCTCGATGGCGGCAAGCTGGGCCGTGGACAGCGTGGCGGCTTGCGTCGAGTTGATGGCGGCCACTTGAGCCGAGGTCAGGGCGACCATGTCGCCCGTGGTCAAGCCATCGATCTGGTTGGCGCCCAGGGAGGCGACTTGCGCCGTCGTCAAGGAGCCGACGGCGTCGCTGGCCAGCGCACCGACCTGGTCGGAAGACAGGCCATTGAGAGCCGCGGTCGTGACGGCGCGCAGATCGGCCGTTTCGAGCTTGCCGAGCTGACCGGTGGTCAGCGCACCGAACTGGCTGGAGTTCAGCGCGGCGAACTGGGCGGTGCCCAGCGCATTGAGGTTGTCGGTGGCGAGGTTGGCGAGCTGGGTGTTGGTCAGCGCCTGGACCTGGCCCGAGGACAGGTTGGCGAACTGGCCACTGGTGAGGCTGTTCAGGTCGGCCGTGCCCAGGGTGTTGACCTGGGCAGTCGTCAGCGAGTTGACCTGGCTGCTGCTCAGGGCGCGCAGCTGGTCGCTGGTGAAGGCGTCGAGCTGGTCGGAGGACAGATTGCGCAGGGCGCCGGTCGTCAGCGACTTGATGTCGCCGGTCTCGATGGCGGCGAGTTGGGCCGTGGACAGCGTGCCGGCTTGCGTCGAGTTGATGGCAGCCACTTGAGCCGAGGTCAGGGCGACCATGTCGCCCGTCGTCAGACCCTTGAGCTGGGCCGTGCCCAGCGAGCCGACCTGTGCCGTGGACATCGAGCCGACGGCGTCGGTGGCCAGTGAGCCGATCTGGTCTGAGGACAGGCCGTTGAGGGCCGCCGTCGTGACGGCGCGCAGGTCGGCCGTCTCGAGCTTGCCGAGCTGGCCGGTCGTCAGTGCACCGAACTGGCTGGAGTTCAGCGTGGCGAACTGGGCGGTGCCCAGCGCGTTGAGGTTGTCCGTCGCCAGATTGGCGAGCTGGGTGTTGGTCAGCGCCTGGACCTGGGCCGTCGACAGATTGGCCATCTGGGCCGTCGTCAGCACATTCAGGTCGGCCGTACCGAGGTTGGCGAACTGCGGGCTGGTGCTCAGCGCATTGAGCTGGGCCGAGGACAGGGCGCGCAGTTGGTCGCTGGTCAGCGCGTCGAGCTGATCGGTGGAGAAGTTGCGCAGGGCCGCCGTGGACAGGGACTTGATGTCGCCCGTCTCGATGGCCGCGATCTGGGCGGTGGACAGATTGGCCACCTGGGCCGAGGTCAGGGAGGCGACCTGGCCCGAGGTCAGGGCGACCATGTCGGCCGTGGTCAGGCCCTTGATCTGGGTGGCGCCCAGCGACGCCACTTGCGCCGTCGTCAGCGAGCCGACGGCGTCGCTCGCCAGCGAGCCGACCTGGTCGGAGCTCAGCGCATTCAGGGCCGCCGTCGTGACGGCACGCAGGTCGGCCGTTTCGAGCTTGCCGAGCTGGGCGGTGGTCAGCGCACCGAACTGGCTGGAGTTCAGCGCCGCGAACTGGGCCGTGCCCAGCGCGTTGAGGTTGTCGGTCGCCAGGTTGGCGAGCTGGGTATTCGTCAGGGCCTGGGCCTGGCCCGAGGACAGGTTGGCGAACTGGCCGGTCGACAGGCTGTTCAGGTCGGCCGTGCCCAGCGTGTTGATCTGGGCCGTGGTCAGCGAATTGATCTGGCCGCTGCTCAGCGCACGCAGCTGGTCGCTGGTGAAGGCGTCGAGCTGGTCGGAGGACAGATTGCGCAGGGCGGCTGTCGTCAACGACTTGACGTCGGCCGTCTCGATGGCGGCGAGCTGAGCGGTGGACAGGCTGCCGGCTTGCGTGGAATTCAGCGCGGCGACCTGGGCCGAGGTCAGGGCGACCATGTCACCCGTGGTCAGACCATCGATCTGGTTGGCGCCAAGCGACGCCACCTGGGCCGTCGTCAAGGAGCCGACAGCGTCGCTGGCCAGCGCGCCGACTTGGTCGGAAGACAGGCCGTTCAGGGCGGCGGTCGTGACGGCGCGCAGGTCGGCGGTTTCGAGCTTGCCGAGCTGGCCGGTGGTCAGAGCGCCGAACTGGCTGGAATTGAGTGCCGCGAACTGGGCGGTGCCCAGGGCGTTGAGGTTGTCGGTCGCCAGGTTGGCGAGCTGGGTGTTGGTCAGGGCCTGGACCTGGCCCGAGGACAGGTTGCCGAACTGGCTGCTGGTGAGACTGTTCAGGTCAGCCGTGCCGAGGGTGTTGACCTGGGCCGTGGTCAGCGAATTGATCTGGCTGCTGCTCAGCGCGCGCAACTGGTCGCTGGTGAAGGCGTCGAGCTGGTCGGAGGACAGATTGCGCAGCGCGGCTGTCGTCAGCGACTTGACGTCGGCCGTCTCGATGGCTGCGATCTGGGCCGTGGACAGCGTTCCCGCCTGCGTGGAATTCAGCGACGCGACCTGACCCGAGGTCAGGGCGACCATGTCGCCGGTCGTCAGGCCCTTGACCTGATTGGCAGTGAGGGAAGCGACCTGGGCCGTCGTCATCGAACCCACGGCGTCGCTGGCCAGCGAACCGATCTGGTCGGAGGACAGGCCGCCCAGGGCGGTCGTCGTGACGGCACGCAGGTCAGCCGTCTCGAGCTTGCCCAACTGGCCGGTGGTCAGCGCGCCGAACTGGCTGGAGTTCAGGGCCGCGAACTGGGCGGTGCCCAGGGCGTTGAGGTTGTCGGTCGCCAGGTTGGCGAGCTGGGTGTTGGTCAGCGCCTGGACCTGGCCCGAGGACAGGTTGGAGAACTGGCTGCTGGTCAGGCTGTTCAGGTCGGCCGTGCCCAGGGTGTTGATCTGGGCGGTCGTCAGCGAGTTGACCTGGCCGCTGCTGAGCGCACGCAGCTGGTCGCTGGTGAAGGCATCGAGCTGGTCGGACGACAGATTGCGCAGTGCGCCCGTGGTGATGGACTTGATGTCCGCCGTCTCGATGGCGGCGATCTGGGCGGTGGACAGGCCGCCTACCTGGGTGGAGGTCAGCGAAGCAACCTGGGCCGAGGTCAGGGCGACCATGTCGCCCGTGGTCAGGCCATCGATCTGGTTGGCGCCGAGCGAGGCCACCTGGGCCGTCGTCAGGGAGCCGACGGCGTCGCTGGCCAGTGCACCGATCTGGTCGGAGGACAGGCCGTTCAGGGCGGCCGTCGTGACGGCGCGCAGATCAGCGGTTTCGAGCTTGGCCAGCTGGCTGGTCGTCAGTGCGCCGAACTGCGAAGACGACAGCGCGGCGAACTGGGCCGTGCCCAGCGCATTGAGGTTGTCCGTCGCGAGGTTGGCCAACTGGGTATTGGTCAGCGCCTGGACCTGGGCCGTGGACAGGTTGGAGAACTGGCTGCTGGTCAGGCTGTTCAGGTCAGCCGTGCCCAGCGTATTGATCTGAGCCGTCGTCAGCGCATTGACCTGGCCGCTGCTCAGGGCGCGCAACTGGTCGCTGGTGAAGGCGTCGAGCTGGGTGGACGACAGATTGCGCAACGCGCCGGTCGTCAGCGACTTGATGTCGGCCGTCTCGATGGCGGCGAGCTGGGCGGTGGAGAGGCTGCCGACCTGGGTGGACGTCAGCGACGCGACCTGGGCCGAGGTCAGGGCGACCATGTCACCCGTGTTCAAGCCGTCGATCTGGTTGGCGCTGAGCGAGGCCACCTGGGCCGTCGTCAGGGAGCCGACGGCGTCGCTGGCCAGCGCGCCGATCTGGTCGGAGGACAGGCCGCCCAGGGCAGCCGTGGTCACGGCACGCAGGTCGGCCGTTTCGAGCTTGCCGAGCTGGCCGGTCGTCAGCGCGCCGAACTGGCTGGAGTTCAGGGCCGCGAACTGGCCCGTGCCCAGGGCGTTCAGGTTGTCGGTCGCCAGGTTGGCGAGTTGGGTGTTGGTCAGTGCCTGGGCCTGGGCCGTGGACAGGTTGGCGAACTGGCTGCTGGTCAGGCTGTTCAGGTCGGCCGTGCCCAGGGTGTTGATCTGGCTGGTCGTCAGCGAATTGACCTGGCCGCTGGAGAGCGCGCGCAGCTGGTCGCTGGTGAAGGCGTCGAGCTGGTCAGAGCTCAGGTTGCGCAGGGCTCCGGTCGTCAGCGACTTGACGTCGCCGGTCTCGATGGCAGCGATCTGGGCCGTGGAGAGGGCACCGGCCTGGGTCGAGTTGATGGCGGCGACCTGGGCCGAGGTCAGGGCGACCATGTCACCCGTGGTCAGGCCCTTGATCTGGTTGGCACCCAGGGACGCGACCTGGGCCGTCGTCAGCGAGCCGACGGCGTCGCTGGCCAGGGCGCCGACCTGGTCGGAGGACAGGCCATTGAGGGCGGCCGTCGTGACGGCGCGCAGGTCGGCCGTTTCCAGCTTGGCCAGCTGGCTGGTGGTCAGTCCGCCGAACTGGGTGGACGACAGCACGGCGAAATGGCCCGTGCCCAGGGCATTCAGGTTGTCGGTGGCGAGGTTGCCGAGCTGGGTGGCCGTCAGGGCCTGGGCCTGGGCCGTCGTCAGGTTGGCGAACTGGCCGCTGGTCAGGCTGTTCAGGTCGGCCGTGCCCAGGGTGTTGATCTGGCTGGTCGTCAATGAAGTGACCTGCCCGCTGGAAAGGGCGCGCAGCTGGTCGCTGGTGAAGGCGTCCAGCTGGGTGGACGTCAGATTGCGCAGCGCTGCGGTGGTGATGGACTTGATGTCGCCCGTCTCGATGGCGGCGACCTGGGCCGTGGACAGGTTGCCGAGCTGGCCGGAGGTGAGGGCGGCGATCTGGGCAGTGGTCAGCGCGACCATGTCGTCACTGCTCAGCCCCTTGATCTGGGCGGTGGACAGGACCGCGATCTGGTTGGTGCTGAGGGCCTGGACCTGGTCGGTCTTGAGCGCCAGGATCTGGTCTGAGCTGAAACCGGCGATGGCGCTGGTGGCAATGGCCCGCAGGTCTTCGGTCTGGAAGGCGCGGATCTGGTCGCTCTTCAGGACGGCCAGGCTGCTGGACAGGATCACCGAGGCCTGGGCCGTGGTGAACGCGATCAGCTGGTCAGTACTCAGGGCCGCATAGTCTTCCGTCGACCACCCCCGGATCGTCGCCGTGCTGAGACTCGCGATGACAGCTGTCGAAAGGCTGGGGATGACGGTTGACATGTTTTCTCACCTGTACTGATGGCCGCCAGACCTTGCGGCATGGCGGCACTGAGCCATTGCTGGCCCGCCCTCGAAACTGAAGGCGTTGTCCTGATCTGAATCAGTGCCCAGGCCTGTCGAGCGGAGCGCCCGACCTGCCGGAGACACGAAAAATCTGCAATTCGGGCCCCTGCCGACACGGCCGCGGCCGGGCAAGCCCGGCCGGAGCGCCATGACGGAAGGCTCCCGTGCAGTCATGCTAGGGATGAGCCCGTGGGATCAACCGGCAAAAAGGCCGGCTTTCCCGGCCCAGGGCCGACCGTTCGGCGGGATCGCCGGGCGGAGTGGAAGGAAGTCACGAACTTCATACCCAGTTGCCGCCGTTGTTGCGCCGGTGCTCGTCGTCCTCGGCCAGCTTGCGGTCGATGGCCGCGAGGTGGGCTTGAGCGTCGGCCGATGGATGCGGAAGCGCCGCCTTGGCCAGGTCGACGTGCTCGGCGCCGAGCAGCGGGGCGGTCGGCGGCGCCAGCAGGTCGTGCAGGCCGACCGTCGCGTCCTTGCCGTCGTCGGCCTTCTGCGGCTGCACATCCTTGGCGAACCAGACGTCGGCCACCTCATGCTTGCCGCCGTCGGTCGTCGTGTAGCTGGACACCAGGCCGATGAGGTTGCCGTTGTCGCTGCCCGAACCCTTGCTGGCGTTCAGGTCCAGCGAGGTGATGCCCAGCTCGTCCAGGGTCTTCAGCTCGCCGGCGTCGGTCTTGCCGTCGTGGTTGGCGTCGACCCAGACCTGCAGCTGCTTCCAGTTGGTGTCGTGGCTGTCGAGCTTGCCGTCGTGGTTGCTGTCCTGCTCGGCCATGGCCACATAGCCGTCCTTGGCGTGCTTGCCATTGGCCAGCACGGTGCCCATGCCGAAGAGCTCGCCGCCGTTGTTGATGAGGCCGTCGTGGTTGCGGTCCATCACCAGCAGGCCGTCGCCGCCGGCCACCCAGCCCACCTTGTGGCTCTGGCCGGTGCCCAGCAGGTCGAAGTTGACGCCCTGGGCCGCCGCCAGCGTGTTGACGCCATGGCCGTCCAGGTCCAGCACGATGGGCGTGACGTTGAAGTAGGCGTTCATCTGCGCCGCGCTCATCTCGCCGAAGGTCGTGCCTTGCAGCGCGTCGAGCTGGGCCATGCTCATGGCGGAGATGTCGCGGGTTTCAAGGCCCGAGATCTGGTCCGTCGTCAGGCTGTGGACCTGGTCCGTCGTCAGGGCCGCGGCCTGTGCCGTCGTCAGCGCCGTGATCTGCGTGGCCTTCAGCGTGCCGAACTGGTCGCTGGTGATGGCCTGGATCTGCGCATTGCTCATCGCGGCGACATGGGCCGTGGTCAGCGCGCGCAGGTCGTCGGTCTCCAGCGCCGCGACCTGGGCGTTCGTGAAGGCCTTGACCTGGTTGGTCGTCAGGGCCGCGAACTGGGCGCTCGTGAAGGCGTTCAGGTCATCGGTGGCCAGGTTGTTGATCTGGCCGGTCGTCAGCACCGAGACGCGGCTGCCCAGACCGGTCAGCTGGTCGGTCGTCAGCGCACCCAGCTGGGTGTTGGTGATGGCCTGCAGCGAGGCCGAGGTCAGCTTGGCCAGGTCGTCGGAATCGATGGCCACGATCTGGTCGGTGGACAGCGAATTCACCTGGGCCGTCGTCAGCACGGCGATCTGGGCCGAGCCCATGGCCGTCATGTCGCTGGCGTCCAGGCCCTTGATCTGGGCGGTGGTCAGCGACATCACCTGTGCCGTGCTCAGCGCCGCGACGTGCTCGGTCTGCAGCGAGGCGATCTGGTCGGAGTTCAGGCCGGACAGGGCCGCCGTCGTCACCGCGCGCAGGTCGGCCGTCTGCAGATTGGGCAGCTGGTCGGTCGTCAGCGCGCCGAACTGGGCCGAGCTCATCACCGCGTAATGCTGGGTGCCGAGGGCGGTCAGGTCGTCCGTCGTCAGATGCGACATCTGGCTGGCCGTCAGCGCCTGCACCTGGCCCGTGCTCATGCGCGAGAACTGGTCGGTCGTGAAGGCGTTCAGGTCGTCGCTGTTCATCGTCGACAGCTGGGCCGTCGTCAGCGAGTTGACCTGGGCCGAGGTCAGCGACTGCAGCTGGTCGCTGGTGAGGCCGTCCAGCTGGGTGCTGGACAGCGCACGCAGGGCCGTCGTGGTCAGGAAGCGGATGTCACCGGTCTCGATGGCGGCGAGTTGATCCGTGTTCAGCGCAAACGCCTGGGCCGAGCTCAGCACGGCGACCTGGGCGGTGCCCAGGGCCGTCATGTCGGCGGCCGTCAGGCCTTGCACCTGGACCGTCGTCAGCGAGCCGATCTGGGCGGTGCTGAGGCTGGACACCTCATCCGAAGTCAGGATGTTGATCTGGTCGGACGACAAGCCACGCAGCGCCGCGGTGGTGACGGCACGCAGGTCGGCCGTCTCCATCTTGGGCAGCTGGTCGGTCGTCAGCGAGCCGAACTGGCTGGAGTTCAGCGTCGCGAACTGGGCCGAGCCCATCGCGTTCAGGCTGTCCGAGGTCAGATTGCTCAGCTGGGCCGTCGTCAGCACGGCGACCTGGGCGGTGGAGAGCTTGTTGAACTGGTCGGACGTCAGGCTGTTGAGGTCGTCGGTGTTCAGCGTGCGGACCTGGTCGGTCGTCAGCGAGTTGATCTGGGCCGACGTGAGGGCGCGCAGCTGATCCGAAGTCAGGCCGTCGATCTGGGTGCTGGAGAGAGCACGCAGGGACGAGGTCGTCAGCGACTTCATGTCCGACGCGTCGATGGCCGACAGCTGATCGGTCGACAGGTTCTGGGCCTGGGCCGAGCTCAGCGCAGCGACCTGGCCCGTGGACAGGGCCGTCATGTCGGCGGCGGTCAGGCCCTTGACCTGGGCCGTCGTGAACGCGGCCACCTGGGCCGTGGACAGGCTGGACACCTCATCCGAGGTCAGGGACTGGACCTGGTCCGAGCTCAGGCCACGCAACGCATTGGTCGTGACCGCGCGCAGGTCGGCCGTCTCCAGCTTGGAGAGCTGGTCGGTCGTCAGCGCGGCGAACTGGCCGGAGTTCAGCGTCGCGAACTGGGCCGAGCCCATCGCGTTGAGGCTGTCGGTGGCCAGGTTGCTCAGCTGCGAGGTCGTCAGGGCCTGGATCTGGCCGGTCGACAGGCGCGCGATCTGGTCCGTGGTCAGCACGTTCAGGTCGTCGGTGTTGAGGCTGATGACCTGCGGGTTGGTGGTCAGCGCGTTCAGCTGGGTGCTGGTGAGGCCGCGCAGCTGGTCCGAGGTCAGGCCATCCAGCTGGGTGCTGGACAGGGCACGCAGGGCCGCCGTCGTCAGCGACTTCATGTCGGACGCGTCGATGGCCGACAACTGGTCGGTGCTCAGCGCCTGGACCTGGGTCGAGCTGAGCACGGCCACCTGGGCGGTGCCCAGGGCCGTCATGTCGGCAGCCGTCAGGCCCTTGACCTGGGCCGCGGACAGCGAGGCGATCTGGCCGGTGGACAGGCTGGCCACTTCATCGCTGGTCAGCGTCAGGATCTGGTCGGAGGACAGGCCGGCCAGGGCGGCCGTCGTGACGGCGCGCAGGTCGGCCGTCTCGAGCTTGGGCAGTTGGTCGGACGTCAGCGAAGAGAACTGGGCCGAGTTCAGCGTCGCGAACTGCGCCGAGCCGAGGGCGTTGAGGCTGTCCGTGCCCAGATGGCTGAGCTGGTTGGTCGTCAGCACCTGCACTTGCGCCGTCGACAGCTTGTTGAACTGGTCGGACGACAGGCTGTTCAGGTCGTCGGTGTTCAGCGTGCGGACCTGGTCGGTGGTCAGGGCCGTGACCTGGCCGGAGCTCAGGGCGCGCAGCTGATCCGAGGTCAGGCCGTCCAGCTGGGTGCTGGACAGCGCACGCAGGGCGGCCGTGCTGATGAAACGCATGTCGCCGGTTTCGATGGCGGACAGCTGGTCGGTGTTCAGCGCCTGGGCCTGGGCCGAGCTGAGCACGCCGATCTGGGCCGTGCCCATGGCGGTCATGTCGGCGGCCGTCAGGCCTTGCACCTGGACCGTCGTCAGCGCGCCGATCTGGGCGGTGCTGAGGCTGGACACCTCATCGGAGGTCAGCGTGTTGATCTGGTCGGACGACAGGCCACGCAGCGCCGCGGTGGTGACGGCACGCAGGTCGGCCGTCTCCATCTTGGGCAGCTGGTCGGTCGTCAGCGAAGCGAACTGCGTCGAGTTCAGCGTCGCGAACTGGGCCGAGCCCATGGCGTTGAGGTTGTCGGTGGCCAGGCTGCTCAGCTGGGCCGTCGTCAGCACCTGGACCTGAGCCGTGGAGAGCTTGTTGAACTGGTCGGACGTCAGGCTGTTGAGGTCGTCGGTGTTCAGCGTGCGGACCTGGTCGGTCGTCAGCGAGTTGATCTGGGCCGACGTGAGGGCGCGCAGCTGGTCGGACGTCAGGCCGTCGATCTGGGTGCTGGACAAGGCGCGCAGGGCCGCCGTCGTCAGCGACTTCATGTCGGCGGCGTCGATGGCGGACAGCTGGTCGGTGTTCAGCGCCGCGGCCTGCGCCGAGGTCAGCGCGGCCACCTGGGCGGTGCCCAGGGCCGTCATGTCGCCGGCCGTCAGGCCCTTGACCTGGGCCGTCGTCAGCGTGTTGATCTGTGCCGTCGACATCGACCCGACTTCATCGGACGTCAGCGACTGGACCTGGTCAGACGACAGGCCGCGCAGCGCATTGGTCGTGACGGCGCGCAGGTCGGCCGTCTCCATCTTGGAGAGCTGGTCGGTCGTCAGGGCGCCGAACTGGCCGGAGTTCAGCGTCGCGAACTGGGCCGAGCCCATCGCGTTGAGGCTGTCGGTGACCAGGTTGCTCAGCTGCGAGGTCGTCAGCGCCTGGATCTGGCCGGTCGACAGGCGCGCGATCTGGTCGGTGGTCAGCACGTTGAGGTCGTCCGTGCTGAGGCTGATGACCTGCGGCGCCGTGGTCAGCGCATTGAGCTGGGTGCTGGTGAGGGCACGCAACTGGTCGCTGGTCAGGCCGTCGATCTGGGCGCTGGACAGGGCGCGCAGCGTGGCCGTCGTCATCGCCTTCATGTCGGCGGCGTCGATGGCCGACAGCTGGTCGGTCGACAGGGTCTGGGCCTGGGCCGAGCTCAGCGCCGCCACCTGAGCGGTGCCCAGGGCCGTCATGTCGGCGGCGGTCAGGCCCTTGACCTGGGCCGTCGTCAGTGCGGCGATCTGGCCGGTGGTGAGGCTGGACACCTCGTCCGAGGTCAGGGACTGGACCTGGTCGGAGGACAGGCCGCGCAGCGCGTTGGTCGTGACCGAGCGCAGGTCGGCCGTCTCCATCTTGGAGAGCTGGTCGGTCGTCAGCGAGCCGAACTGGCTGGAGTTCAGCGTCGCGAACTGGGCCGAGCCCATCGCATTGAGGCTGTCGGTGACGAGGTTGCTCAGCTGCGTCGTCGTCAGCGCCTGGACCTGCGAGGTCGACAGGCGGGCGATCTGGTCCGTCGTCAGGACGTTGAGGTCATCGGTGTTGAGGCTGATGACCTGCGGGTTGGTGGTCAGCGCATTCAGCTGGGTGCTGGTGAGGCCGCGCAGTTGATCCGAGGTCAGGCCGTCCAGCTGGGTGCTGCTGAGGGCACGCAGCGTGGCCGTGGTCAGCGACTTCATGTCGGACGCGTCGATGGCCGACAACTGGTCGGTGCTCAGCGCCTGGGCCTGGGTCGAGTTCAGCACGCCGACCTGGCCCGTGGACAGGGCCGTCATGTCACCGGCCGTCAGGCCCTTGACCTGGTTGGCCGACAGCGAGGCGATCTGGCCCGTCGACAGGCCGGCCACCTCGTCGGTGGTCAGCATCTGGATCTGGTCGGAGGACAGACCCGCCAGGGCGGCCGTGGTGACGGCGCGCAGGTCGGCCGTCTCCAGCTTGGGCAACTGATCCGAAGTCAGCGAAGCGAACTGGGCTGAATTCAGCGTCGCGAACTGGGCCGAGCCCAGGGCGTTGAGGCTGTCCGTGCCGAGGTGGCTGAGCTGGTTGGTCGTCAGCACCTGGATCTGGGCGGTGGACAGCTTGTTGAACTGGTCGGACGCGAGGCTGTTGAGGTCGTCCGTGTTCAGGGTGCGGACCTGGTCGGTCGTCAGCGAGGTGATCTGGCTGGACGACAGCGCACGCAGTTGGTCGCTGGTGAGGCCGTCCAACTGGGTGCTGGACAGGGCGCGCAGGGCGGCCGTGGTGATGAAGCGGATGTCGCCGGTCTCGATGGCGGCGAGCTGGTCGGTGTTCAGCGCTGCCGCCTGAGCCGAGCTCAGCACGGCAATCTGGGCGGTGCCCAGAGCCGTCATGTCGCCCGCCGTCAGGCCTTGCACCTGGCTGGTCGTCAGCGAGCCGATCTGGGCGGTGCTGAGGCTGGAGACCTCATCCGAAGTCAGCGTCAGGACCTGGTCCGAGGACAGGCCGCGCAGCGCGGCGGTGGTGACGGCGCGCAGGTCGGCCGTCTCCATCTTGGGCAGTTGGTCGCTGGTCAGCGAACCGAACTGGCTCGAGTTCAGCGTCGCGAACTGGGCCGAGCCCATGGCGTTGAGGTTGTCGGTGGCCAGGCTGCTCAGCTGGGCCGTCGTCAGCACGGCGACCTGGGCCGTGGACAGCTTGTTGAACTGGTCGGACGTCAGGCTGTTGAGGTCGTCGGTGTTCAGCGTGCGGACCTGGTCGGTCGTCAGCGAGTTGATCTGGGCCGATGTGAGGGCGCGCAGCTGGTCCGAGGTCAGGCCGTCGAGCTGGGTGCTGGACAAGGCGCGCAGGGCCGCCGTCGTCAGCGACTTCATGTCGGCCGCGTCGATGGCCGACAGCTGGTCGGTCGACAGGTTCTGGGCCTGGGCCGAGCTCAGGGCCGCCACCTGGGCGGTGCCCAGGGCCGTCATGTCGGCGGCGGTCAGGCCCTTGACCTGGGCCGTCGTCAGCGCGGCGATCTGGCCGGTCGACAGGCTGGACACCTCATCCGAGGTCAGCGACTGGACTTGATCCGAGCTGAGGCCGCGCAGTGCATTGGTCGTGACCGAGCGCAGGTCGGCCGTCTCCATCTTGGAGAGCTGGTCGGTGGTCAGGGAGCCGAACTGGGTGGAGTTCAGCGTCGCGAACTGGGCCGAGCCCATCGCGTTGAGGCTGTCGGTGACGAGGTTGCTCAGCTGCGTGGTCGTCAGCGCCTGGACCTGGGCGGTCGACAGGCGGGCGATCTGGTCCGTCGTCAGCACGTTGAGGTCGTCGGTGTTCAGGCCGACGATCTGCGGCGCGGTGGTCAGCGCGTTCAGCTGGGCGCTGGTGAGGGCGCGCAGCTGGTCGCTGGTCAGGCCGTCGATCTGGGTGCTGGACAGGGCGCGCAGGGCCGCCGTCGTCATGGACTTCATGTCGGCGGCATCGATGGCCGACAGCTGGTCGGTGCTCAGCGCCGCGGTTTGTACCGAGCTCAGCGCGGCCACCTGGCCGCTGCTCAGCGCGGTCATGTCGCCGGCCGTCAGGCCCTTGACCTGGGTGGCCGACAGCGAAGCGATCTGGCCGGTGGACAGGCTGCCCACTTCGTCGCTGGTCAGCGTCAGGATCTGGTCGGACGTCAGGCCGGCCAGGGCGGCCGTCGTGACGGCGCGCAGGTCGGCCGTCTCCAGCTTGGGCAACTGGTCGGATGTCAGAGAACCGAACTGGGCCGAGGACAGCGTCGCGAACTGGGACGAGCCCATCGCGTTGAGGTTGTCCGTCGCCAGATGGCTGAGCTGGTTGGTCGTCAGGACCTGGACCTGGGCCGTGGACAGCTTGTTGAACTGGTCGGACGTCAGGCTGTTGAGGTCGTCGGTGTTCAGCGTGCTGACCTGGGCGGTGGTCAGCGAGTTGATCTGGCCGGAGGACAGGGCGCGCAGTTGGTCGGAGGTCAGGCCGTCGAGTTGGGTACTGGTCAGCGCGCGCAGGGCGGCGGTGCTGATGAAGCGGACGTCACCGGTCTCGATGGCGGCCAGCTGGTCGGTGTTCAGCGCCGCGGCTTGTACCGAGCTCAGCACGCCAACCTGGGCGGTGCCCAGGGCCGTCATGTCGCCGGCCGTCAGGCCTTGCACCTGGCTCGTCGTCAACGAACCGATCTGCGCGGTCGTGAGGCTGGACACCTCGTCGGAGCTCAGCGTCAGGATCTGGTCGGAAGACAGGCCACGCAGGGCTGCGGTGGTGACGGCGCGCAGGTCGGCCGTCTCCATCTTGGGCAGCTGGTCGCTGGTCAGCGAACCGAATTGCGTGGACGACAGCGTCGCGAACTGGGCCGAGCCCATGGCGTTCAGGCTGTCGGTGGTCAGGTTGCTCAGCTGAGCCGTTGTCAGCACCGCGACCTGGGCCGTCGACAGCTTGTTGAACTGGTCCGACGTCAGGCTGTTCAGGTCGTCCGTGTTCAGCGTGCGGACCTGGTCCGTCGACAGCGCATTGATCTGGCTGGAGGACAGGGCGCGCAGCTGGTCGGAGGTCAGGCCGTCGAGCTGGGTGCTGGTCAAACCACGCAGGGCGGCCGTGCTCAGCGACTTCATGTCGGCGGCTTCGATGGCCGACAGCTGATCGGTGTTCAGCGCGGACACCTGGGCCGAGCCGAGTGCGGCGATCTGGGCCGTGCCCAGGGCTGTCATGTCGCCGGCCGTCAGGCCTTGCACCTGGGCCGTCGTCAGCGAGCCGATCTGGGCGGTCGTGAGGCTGGACACCTCGTCGGAGCTCAGCGTCAGGATCTGGTCGGAAGACAGGCCACGCAGGGCCGCGGTGGTGACGGCGCGCAGGTCGGCCGTCTCCATCTTGGGCAGTTGGTCGCTGGTCAGCGAACCGAATTGCGTGGAACTCAGTGTCGCGAACTGGGACGAACCCATCGCGTTGAGGCTGTCCGTCGTCAGGTTGCTCAGCTGGGCCGTCGTCAGCACGGCGACCTGGGCGGTGGAGAGCTTGTTGAACTGGTCGGACGAGAAGCTGTTCAGGTCGTCCGTGTTCAGCGTGCGGATCTGGTCCGTCGTCAGCGCGTTGATCTGGCCGGAGGTCAGGGCGCGCAGCTGGTCGGAAGTCAGGCCGTCGAGCTGGGTGCTGGTCAGGCCGCGCAGGGCAGCCGTGCTCAGCGACTTCATGTCGGCCGCGTCGATGGCCGACAGCTGGTCGGTGTTCAGTGCGGACACCTGGGCCGAACCGAGAGCGGCGATCTGGGCCGTGCCCAGGGCCGTCATGTCGCCGGCCGTCAGGCCCTTGACCTGGGCCGTCGTCAGTGCGGCGATCTGGCCGGTCGTCAGGGCGCCCACCTCGTCGGAGGTCAGCGTCAGGATCTGGTCCGAGCTCAGGCCGCGCAGCGCATTGGTCGAGACGGCGCGCAGGTCGGCCGTCTCCATCGTCGGCAGCTGGTCAGACGTCAGCGCGCTGAACTGCGTGGAGTTCAGCGTCGCGAACTGGGACGAGCCCATCGCGTTGAGGCTGTCGCTCGTCAGATGGCTCAGCTGGGACGCCGTCAGCACGGCGACCTGGGCGGTGGAGAGCTTGTTGAACTGGTCGGACGTCAGGCTGTTCAGGTCGTCCGTGTTCAGCGTGCGGACCTGGTCGGTGGTCAGCGAGTTGATCTGGCCGGAGGACAGGGCGCGCAGCTGGTCGCTGGTCAGGCCGTCGAGCTGGGTGCTGGACAGCGCGCGCAGGGCGGCCGTCGTCAGCGACTTCATGTCGGCCGCGTCGATGGCCGACAGCTGGTCGGTCGACAGGTTCTGCACCTGGGCCGAGCTCAGCACGGCCACCTGGGCGGTGTCCAGTGCCGTCATGTCACCGGCGGTCAGGCCCTGGACCTGGGCCGTGGTCAGCGAGCCGATCTGGGCGGTGCTGAGGCTGGCGACCTCGTCGCTGGTCAGCGTCAGGATCTGGTCAGAGGAGAGGCCGCGCAGCGCGGCGGTGGTGACGGCGCGCAGGTCGGCCGTCTCCATCTTGGGCAGTTGGTCGCTGGTCAGCGAACCGATCTGGGTGGACGACAGCGAGGCGAACTGGGAAGAACCCATCGCGTTGAGGCTGTCCGTCGTCAGGTGGCTGAGCTGGGCCGTCGTCAGCGACAGCACCTGGGCGGTGGAGAGCTTGTTGAACTGGTCCGACGTCAGCGTGTTGAGGTCGTCCGTGTTCAGGGTGCGGACCTGGTCGGTGGTCAGCGCGATGACCTGGCTGGACGACAGGCCGCGCAGTTGGTCGCTGGTCAGGCCGTCCAGCTGGGTGCTGCTCAGGGCGCGCAGCGCCGCGGTGGTGATGTAGCGGACGTCGCTTGCTTCCAGCGCCGACAGTTGATCCGTCGAGAAGCCCTTGGCCTGGGCCGAGGTCAGCGCACCGACCTGGGCGGTCGTCAGGGCCACCATGTCGGCGGCGTTGAAGCCGCGCAACTGGGCGGTGCTGAGCTGCAGGATCTGGCCGGTGCTCAGGGCCTGCAACTGGTCGGTCGTCAGGACGCCGATCTGGTCGGAATTGAAGCCGCCGATGGCAGCGGTCGAGATGGCGCGCAGGTCTTCGGTCTGGAAGGACCGGAGCTGGTCGCTGCTCAAGACAGAAAGGCCGCTGGAGGTGATCACAGCGGCCTGCACGGTGGTCAGCGCGATCAGCTGGTCGGTGCTGAAGGCAGCCCAGTCCTCGGTCGTGAAGTCCCGGATCGTCGTCGTCGTCAGGCCGGGGATCTTCGAAACCGGAATAAAGGGGACGATGCTTGCCATGGTTTTTACCTGCTGTGCTGACGGCCACCGCCTCGTGAAAGGCGACGGCCTGCGTCGAATGGGGGCCTCGACGCGGGGCGCTATCTCGTTGTCTGCAGGGCCTGCCAGACCATCCCTGTCCGGCCCTGCAGCGGGCTGAATCCGGGAAAACCCGCCGTTCTCATGGCGGACTCGTATCCCTAGATTTCAAGTGCTTCGATCGGTTATCGGGACCCTTGGGCTTGACTTGAGGAACAAAGTCTCAAATCGGCCCTTGGGGCTCGAAATCTGGCCTGCCGCTCCCGGTCCGAACACTCAGACCGGGGGTGGTTTTCCCAGTAATCGCTATGCTAGTAAGCACTTAGCGAATTCACGAGCCGATAAGGGCGGGCTTTCGGTGGCAGTTCACGGCCGCCCCATTTGCTTTCGCTAGGCTGTCTGCGTCGCGCTCAGGCCGTTACAAAAATGGGCTTTGACCAGGGCCCGGCAGGCCGTCGCATCCCGCGACAGCAGCGCCTTCACGATGGCGCGGTGCTCGTCCAAAGACTCCGCCAGCCGTCCCTCCCGGAACAGCGAATGGTGGCGGTTGAGCTTCATCAGCCGGCGCAGGTCGCCCACGATCTGCAGCCGCCAGCGGTTGCCGTCGATCTCCAGCACGCGCAGGTGGAAGCGTTCATTGGCGGCGAAGAAGGCGTCCCGGTCGGGCAAAGCCTCTTCCAGGGCCCGATGCAGTTCGCCCAGCTCGTTCAATTCGACGTCGGTCGCCCGGGTGGCGATTTCGGCGGCGGCGTCACTTTCTAGAAGGGACAGCAGTTGATAGGCTTCCCGGACGTCCCGCTCGCTCATCTCCGTCACATAGGCACCGCGGCGCAGCTTCATCGTCACCAGGCCCTCGGAGGCCAGCACCTTCAGCGCCTCGCGCATGGGCGTTCGGCTGATGCCCAGTTCGGCGCAGAGCTTGAGTTCATCAATCCAGGACCCAGGCTCCAACTCCCGCGCCAGGATCTGCTGGCGGAGCCGGTCGGCCACCTGCTCATACAGAGCGGAGGCGGCGAGGGGGGCGTGGTCGAGCGAACCGGGCATAGCGGCCGAGTGTAACGATTCTGAATTCATAATTATGAATAATCGGTCGGCTAAGATGCTGGCCCAGTTACAGGAGAGTTTCGATGTCGGACGCCAGCCAGGATCACAGCAGCAGGGGGGACGCCCCAGAGTTCAAGACTGCCACGCTGGATCAGTGGGCCAAAGCTGCGGCCAAGTCGGCCCCCGGTGGGGACGTGGCTGCGCTGAACTGGGTCACGCCCGAGGGGCTGACGGTCAAGCCGCTCTACACCGCTGCCGACGTGGCGGACCTGCCGTACGCCGACACACTGCCCGGCTTCGAGCCCTTCCTGCGCGGCCCGCAGGCGACCATGTACGCCGCCCGGCCCTGGACCATCCGCCAGTACGCCGGCTTCTCCACCGCAGAGGAGAGCAACGCCTTCTATAGAAAAGCGCTCGCCGCCGGCGGCCAGGGCGTGTCGGTGGCCTTCGACCTCGCCACCCACCGCGGCTACGACAGCGACCACCCGCGCGTGACGGGCGACGTCGGCAAGGCCGGCGTGGCCATCGACTCGGTGGAGGACATGAAGATCCTGTTCGACGGCATCCCGCTGGACAAGGTATCGGTCTCCATGACCATGAACGGCGCCGTGCTGCCGGTGCTGGCCGGCTATGTGGTGGCGGCGGAAGAGCAGGGCGTGTCGCAGGACAAGCTGGCCGGGACCATCCAGAACGACATCCTCAAGGAGTTCATGGTCCGCAACACCTATATCTACCCGCCCGAGCCGTCGATCCGCATCGTCGGCGACATCATCGAATACACGGCGCGGGAGATGCCCAAGTTCAACTCCATCTCCATCTCCGGCTATCACATGCAGGAGGCGGGCGCCAACCAGGCGCTGGAGCTGGCCTTCACGCTGGCCGACGGCCAGGAGTATGTGAAGACGGCCATGGCCAAGGGCCTGAGCGTGGACGACTTCGCCCCGCGCCTGTCCTTCTTCTGGGCCATCGGGATGAACTTCTATCTCGAGATCGCCAAGATGCGGGCGGCGCGGCTGCTGTGGACCCGCATCATGAAAGGCTTCGGCGCGACCAGCCCGAAGAGCCTGATGCTGCGCACCCACTGCCAGACCTCGGGATGGAGCCTGACCGCCCAGGACCCGTACAACAACGTGGTGCGCACCACCATCGAAGCCATGGCCGCCGTCTTCGGCGGCACGCAAAGCCTGCACACCAACTCGCTGGATGAGGCCATCGCCCTGCCCACCGAGTTCAGCAGCCGCATCGCGCGCAACACCCAGCTCATCATCCAGGAAGAGACCCACATCACCAGCGTCGTCGATCCCTGGGCCGGCAGCTACATGATGGAGAAGCTCACCCAGGACATGGCCGACAAGGCCTGGGAGATCATCGAGGAAGTGAATGCCCAGGGCGGCATGATCAAGTCGGTGGACTCGGGCTGGGCCAAGCTGAAGATCGAGGCGAGTGCGGCCGAGAAGCAGGCGCGCATCGACTCCGGCCAGGACGTCATCGTCGGCGTCAACAAGTACAAGCTGGCCAAGGAAGACCCCATCGACATCCTGGACGTGGACAACGTCAAGGTGCGCGACGGCCAGATCGAGCGCCTGAACCGCATCAAGGCCACGCGCGACACCGCCGCCGTGCAGGCCGCACTGGCCGCGCTGACCCAGGCCGCCGAGACGGGTGAAGGCAATCTGCTGGACCTGTCCATCAAGGCCGTGCGCCTGCGTGCGACGGTGGGCGAAGTCTCCGACGCGCTGGAAGCCGTCTTCGGCCGCCACCGCGCCGACACGCACAAGGTCAGCGGTGTCTACGCGGCCGCATACGACTCGGCCGAAGGCTGGGCCAAGCTGCAGGCGGAGATCGCCGCCTTTGGTGACGATCAAGGCCGGCGTCCGCGCGTGATGATCGCCAAGCTGGGCCAGGACGGCCACGACCGCGGCGCCAAGGTCGTCGCGACCGCCTTTGCGGACCTGGGCTTCGACGTCGACATCGGCCCGCTGTTCCAGACCCCCGAGGAATGCGCCCGCCAGGCCATCGAGAACGACGTGCATGCGGTGGGCATCTCGACGCTGGCGGCCGGCCACAAGACGCTGGTGCCGGCCATCATTGCCGAGCTGAAGAAGCAGGGCGCGGACGACATCATCGTGTTCGTGGGCGGCGTGATTCCGGCCCAGGACTACGACATGCTGTACGCGGCGGGCGTGAAGGGCATCTACGGTCCGGGCACGCCCATCCCGGCCAGCGCCAAGGACGTGCTGGAGCAGATCCGCGCGCAGGTGACCGCCTGATGACACCGACGCTGGCGCCTGTCGCCGACGCCGACTTCGAGGCCATGCTCAGCATCCGCATGGAAGCGCTGCGCGAGAGCCTGGAGCGGCTCGGCCGCTTCAACCCCGAGGTGGCGCGGGCGCGGCTGAAGAGCCAGTTCCGGCCGGAGTGGATGCAGCACCTTGTGGTGGACGGAGAGCGCGTCGGCTATTTCACCGTCGAGCCGCGCGAGGGCGAACTGCGGCTGCATCACCTCTATCTGCGGCCCGCCGCGCAAGGGCAGGGCGTGGGCGCCTGGGTGCTCGACCAGATCAAGTCGCAAGGCCTGCCGATCACGCTGGCCGCGCTGCGCGAGAGCCGCGCCAACGATTTCTACCGTCGCCACGGCTTCCAGGTCGTCGAGGAGCAGGACTTCGACATCGAATACCGCTGGGAGGCTGCGTGAGCCTCGCGGCACCCTTGCAAGCCGGCGACCGCCGTGCGCTGGCCAAGGCCATCACGCTGATCGAGTCCACCCGGGCCGACCACCGCGAGCAGGCCGATGCGCTGCTGACTCAGCTGATGCCCGCCACCGGCAGTGCGCTGCGCCTGGGCATCTCCGGCGTGCCGGGCGTCGGCAAGAGCACCTTCATCGAGGCCTTCGGCATGTTCCTGCTGGAGCGCGGCCACCGCGTGGCGGTGCTGACGGTGGACCCGTCCAGCACCTTGTCCGGCGGCGCCATCCTGGGCGACAAGACGCGCATGGAAAGGCTCTCCATGGACCAGCGCGCCTTCATCCGCCCCAGCCCGAGCAGTGGCACCCTGGGCGGCGTGGCCGAGAAGACGCGCGAGGCCATGCTGCTGTGCGAGGCGGCGGGCTATGACGTCGTCATCGTCGAGACCGTCGGCGTCGGCCAGAGCGAGACGGCCGTGGCTTGCATGACCGACCTCTATCTGCTGCTGCAACTGCCCAACGCGGGCGACGACCTGCAGGCGATCAAGAAGGGCGTCATGGAGCTGGCCGACCTCGTCGTCATCAACAAGGCCGACCTGGACGACGTGGCGGCGACGCGCGCGCAGGCCCAGATCACGTCCGCGCTGCGGCTGCTGCCCACGCATGCTCACGCCAACCATCGCGTCATGAAGGTCAGCGCGCTGAAGGCCGACGGCATCGCGCCGGTGTGGGAGGCGCTGACGGCACTGCGCACGGCGAGTGAAGCCAGCGGCGCCTGGGCGGCCAAGCGCCGCGAGCAGTCGCTGGCGTGGATGTGGGCGCGCATCCAGTCGGGGTTGAAGCTGGCCTTCGTCACGCATCCCGGCGTACAAGCTCAACTCGACGCCGCCACCGCGGCCGTGCGCGAAGGCCGCACACCGGCCTCCACCGCCGCGCGCCAGTTGCTGGCCGCCTTCAGGAACACTTCGTCATGATCACCGGCCTGCATCACATCAACCTGCGCGCACCGGCCGAGCTGCTGGCCACGCTGCGCGATTTCTATCGCGACGTGCTCGGTCTGGAGCAAGGCCCGCGGCCCGATTTCGGCAGCCCGGGCTATTGGCTTTATGCGGGCGGCCACCCGGTAGTCCACCTGTCCACGCAGAGGGCCGATGAGCCACTGCGCGGCCCGGTGAACCCTGTCGCGCCGACGACCTACGACCACACCGCCTTCTTTGGCACCGACCCGGTGGCCACCGCGGTGCACCTGCGCGAGTGCGGCGTGGCCTTCCACGAATCCCGCTCGCCCGTCACCGGCCAGCACCAGTTCTTCTTCCAAGATCCCGCCGGCAACGGCGTGGAGATCAATTTCCCGTTCGAGGGTTGAACCGACATGCAAGACATCCTGCAAGCACTCGAAGCCAAGCGCGCCCGTGCGCGGCTCGGCGGTGGCGAGAAGCGCATCGCCGCCCAGCACGCCAAGGGCAAGCTGACCGCCCGCGAACGGCTGGAGCTGCTGTTCGATGAAGACAGCTTCGAGGAATGGGACATGTTCGTCGAGCACCGCTGCGTGGACTTCGGCATGCAGGACAACAAGATCCCCGGTGACGGCGTCGTGACCGGCTACGGCATGATCAACGGCCGCCTCGCCTTCGCCTTCAGCCAGGACTTCACCGTCTTCGGCGGCGCGCTGTCCGAGGCCCATGCGGAGAAGATCTGCAAGGTGATGGACCAGGCCATGAAGGTCGGCGCCCCGGTCATCGGCCTGAACGACTCGGGCGGTGCGCGAATCCAGGAAGGTGTCGCGTCGCTGGGGGGTTATGCCGACGTCTTCCAGAAGAACGTGATGGCCTCCGGCGTCATCCCGCAGATCAGCATGATCATGGGCCCCTGTGCCGGCGGCGCCGTCTACTCGCCGGCGATGACGGACTTCATCTTCATGGTGAAGGACAGCTCATACATGTTCGTCACCGGCCCCGAAGTCGTGAAGACCGTGACGCACGAGGAAGTGACGGCCGAGGAACTGGGCGGCGCGACCACGCACAACAGCCGCAGCGGCGTGGCCGACCTGTCGTTCGAGAACGATGTCGAGGCGCTCTTGATGCTGCGCCGCTTCTTCAACTACCTGCCGCTGTCCAACCGCGAGAAGGCGCCGTGCCGCCCCAGCGGCGACCCCGCCAGCCGGCTGGACATGTCGCTGGACACGCTGGTGCCCGAGAACCCCAACAAGCCCTATGACATCAAGGAACTGATCCTCAAGGTCGTCGATGACGGCGACTTCTTCGAGCTGCAGCCCGACTACGCCAAGAACATCGTCACCGGCTTCGGCCGCATGGAAGGCCAGACGGTCGGCATCGTCGCCAACCAGCCGCTGGTGCTGGCCGGCTGCCTCGACATCAAGAGCAGCATCAAGGCCGCACGTTTCGTGCGCTTCTGCGATGCCTTCAACATCCCCGTCGTCACCTTCGTCGACGTGCCCGGCTTCATGCCCGGCACCTCGCAGGAGTACGGCGGCATCATCAAGCATGGCGCCAAGCTGCTGTACGCCTATGCCGAATGCACGGTGCCCAAGATCACCGTCATCACCCGCAAGGCCTATGGCGGCGCCTATGACGTGATGGCCTCCAAGCATCTGCGCGGCGACGTCAACTTCGCCTGGCCCAACGCCGAGATCGCCGTGATGGGCGCCAAGGGCGCGGTGGAAATCATCTTCCGCGAGGACAAGAAGGACCCGGCCAAGCTGGCCGAGCGTGAGGCCGAATACAAGGCCCGCTTCGCCAACCCCTTCGTGGCCGGCGCGCGCGGCTTCATCGACGACGTCATCCAGCCGCACGAGACGAGGAAGCGCATCTGCCGCAGCCTGTCGATGCTGAAGGACAAGAAGCTGGAGAACCCGTGGCGCAAGCACGGGAACATCCCGCTGTGAAGAAGCGCTGGTTGTTGGCGCTGGCGGCTGGCTTGGCCGCCCATGCCCAGGCCGCTCAGCACCGCGACGCGGCCAGCGGCTGCGCCGTGGCGGCGCCCGCCTATCTGGCCAGCAGTGACTATGCGTTCAGCTACCAGGGCGCCTGCCGCGACGGCCTCGCCGAAGGGCAGGGCAAGGCCATCTGGACGCTGAAGAACTCGCCTCAGCACCGCGAGGAATGGGCGGGGCGTTTCAGCGCCGGTGTCTATCTTCCCGAGCCTTCGCAAGGCCTCAAGGCGCGCGCCCTGCGCGGTGACAGCGTGCTGTTCGACCTCGGACCTCTGCCCAAGCTGGAGGGCATGAGCCCGCGGCTGGCCGTGGAGGCCACCAGCGAGCTGACCCGTCATCCCGACCCCTGCAAGCCCGACACGCTCTTTGTGCTGCAGGCCGATGGCCCGGCGCTGGTCTCGGACGAAGTGGCCAAGCAGATGCTGCGTTCGGCGCTGGACAAGCTCAAGCTCCGCTGCGGCGACGACCGCCTGCGCGAGCGCGGCCGGCCCGGCGGCGAGCGCACTCACGTCCGCGTGCGCGTGGTGCCGCAGGCCGAACTGGAGATGGATCAATACGGCAACCCCAAGGGCATCGTCGTCGAGGCGTCGCTGCCGCTGGAGGCGGGCAAGGATTTCACCCAGTACAGCAACAGCGTGGCCAACCAGCAGCGCCAGCGCCAGGCGCGTGAAGAGCGCGACGCTCAGAAGCAGGCCAATGCGCAGCGCCTGAAGGCTTTTGCCAAGTCTGCCGACGCCACCGTGTGGGTGAGCCTGCCGGTGCTGGCGCAGAACCCCTTCCGCTACCAGGGCAAGGTGGTGTTGACGTCTGCGGCGCTGGACGAGGTCATCGGCCCGAAGCGTGCGCGGCTGCAGGGCACGGGGCGCGATCGATACGGCAGCCATGCCTTGATCGAAGGCGAGGGCCTGGCGCAGTGGGAGCCGGGTGCGCGCGTGATCGCCGTGCGCGTGCTGGGCCGCTTGCCCGACACCGATGCCGTGCTGCCTGGCTGGCTGCATCTGCAGTTGCTTGGGCAGTTGAATTGCGAGCAAGGGGACTGCGGCGACAGGCTGCAGTTGCCGAACCCGCTGCGTGACGGTGAGGCGCCGTGATGGGCAAAGCCGTCTGCGCCGCCGAAGCGCGCCAACTCACCGACATCCCCAACATCGGCAAGGCCATGGCCGCCGATCTCGTCCAGCTGGGCCTGCCCACGCCCGCGCATGTGAAGGCCATGGACCCCTTCAAGACCTATGACCGTCTGCGCGACGCCCAGGGCCGTCTGCACGACCCCTGCGTGCTGGACACCTTCATGGCCGCCCACGACTTCATGAACGGCGGGCCCGCCCAGCCGTGGTGGCACTTCACCGGGCAGCGCAAGAAGCTGCTGGGCAAGACGAAATAACGAGGTACTGCATGTTCACGAAGATCCTGATTGCGAACCGTGGCGAGATCGCTTGCCGCGTGATTGCCACGGCAAGGAAGATGGGCATCGCCACCGTCGCCGTGTATTCGGAAGCCGACAAGGATGCCCGCCATGTCGAGCTGGCCGACGAGGCCGTGCTGCTCGGCCCGGCGCCGTCACGCGAGAGCTACCTCGTCGCCGACAAGATCATTGCCGCCTGCAAGCAGACCGGCGCGCAGGCGCTGCACCCCGGCTATGGCTTCCTGTCCGAGAACGAAGACTTCGCCCGGCGCTGCGAGGAGGAGGGCATCGTCTTCATCGGGCCCAAGCACTACAGCATCGCGGCGATGGGCGACAAGATCGCCTCCAAGAAGCTGGCCAACGAGGCCAGCGTCAGCACCATTCCCGGCCACAACGAACCCATCCTGTCGGCGGAAGAGGCGGTAGAGATCGCCAAGCGCATCGGCTACCCCGTCATGATCAAGGCCAGCGCCGGCGGCGGCGGCAAGGGCCTGCGGGTGGCCTTCAACGACAAGGAATGCTTCGAGGGCTTCACGTCCTGCCGCAACGAGGCGCGCAACAGCTTCGGCGACGACCGCGTCTTCATGGAGAAGTTCGTCGAGCAGCCGCGCCACATCGAGATCCAGGTGCTTGGCGACTCGCAAGGCAACGTCGTCTATCTGCACGAGCGCGAGTGCTCCATCCAGCGCCGCCACCAGAAGGTCATCGAGGAAGCGCCGTCGCCCTTCATCAGCGAGGCGACTCGCAAGGCCATGGGGGAGCAGGCCGTCGCCCTGGCCAAGGCCGTGAAATACCAGAGTGCCGGCACGGTGGAGTTTGTCGTCGGCAAGGACCAGGACTTCTATTTCCTGGAGATGAATACCCGGCTGCAGGTCGAGCACCCGGTCACCGAGTGCATCACCGGCCTGGACCTCGTCGAGCAGATGATCCGCGTCGCCGCCGGCGAGCCGTTGTCGTTCACGCAGGACCAGATCAGGCGCGATGGCTGGGCCATCGAATGCCGCATCAACGCGGAAGACCCGTTCCGCAACTTCCTGCCGTCCACCGGCCGCCTGGTGCGCTATCAGCCGCCGGAAACGAGCATGGCGCAGGCCGAGCCGGAGCGCTTCGGCGTGCGCGTGGACACCGGCGTCTACGAGGGCGGCGAGATCCCGATGTTCTACGACTCGATGATCGCCAAGCTCATCGTGCACGGGAAGGACCGTGCCGAGGCTATCGCCAAGATGCGCGAGGCGCTGAACGGCTTCGTCATCCGCGGCGTGTCCAGCAACATCCCCTTCCAGGCGGCCCTGCTGGCTCATCCGGACTTCGCGACCGGCAACTTCAACACCGGCTTCATCGCCCAGCATTACGCCGGCGGCTTCAAGGCCGAGGACGTGCCGCACGCCGACCCGCTCTTCCTGGTCGCGCTCGCCGGCTTCATCCGCCGCAAGGCGCGCGAGCGCGAGGCCGGCATCAGTGGCCAGCTGCGCGGCCACGAGGTGCAGATCGAGCATGACTATGTTGCCGTCGTGAACCTCGGCGGTGGTCGCAGCGAGCAGCATGCGATGCATATCAGTGAGTTCGGCGGTGCTCTCGGCGAGGCGCGTGTGCAGGTGGGCGGCAAGGACTACCGGATCGTGTCGCGCTCGCGGCTGAACGATGTACGCATCACCGGCACCGTCAACGGCGAGCCCTTTACCGCCCAGGCCGAGCGGGGCGCGGCCAAGAATCCGCTGGCCTACCGCATCCAGCACGGCGGCCTCTCCATCGAGCTGACGGTGCTGAGCCCGCGCGCCGCCGAGCTGCAGGCACTGATGCCCTACAAGGCGCCGCCGGACACGAGCAAGTTCCTGTTGTCGCCGATGCCGGGCCTGCTCGTGCACCTCGCCGCGCAGGTGGGCCAGACCGTGCAGGCCGGCGAACGCCTGGCCGTCATCGAGGCGATGAAGATGGAGAACATCCTCAACGCATCGCAGGACGTGACGGTGGCGGAGGTGCTGGCCAAGCCGGGCGAGAGCCTGGCGGTGGACCAGCCCATCCTGAGGTTCGCGTGATGAGCAGCAAGCCTTACAGGATCCTCGGCATCCAGCAGATCGCCATCGGCGGCCCCGACAAGCAGGCGCTGCGCCGCCTGTGGGTGGACGTGCTGGGCCTGAGCGTGACCGGCAACTTCGTCTCCGAGCGCGAGAACGTGGACGAGGACATCTGCGCCATCGGCAGCGGGCCGCACAAGGTCGAGGTGGACCTGATGCAGCCGCTGGATCCCGACAAGAAGCCCGCCGTGCACACCACGCCGCTGAACCACGTGGGTCTGTGGGTGGATGATCTGGCCAAGGCGGTCGAGTGGATGAGCGCCCATGGCGTGCGCTTCGCGCCGGGCGGCATCCGCAAGGGCGCCGCCGGCTACGACATCTGCTTCATCCACCCCAAGAGCAACGACGAGTTCCCCATTGGTGGCGAAGGCGTGCTGATCGAGCTGGTGCAGGCGCCGCCCGAGGTCATCGCGGCGCTGGGCTGAGCTTTTCTTCCAGGCCGTAGCGGCGCTGCAGGGCGGCCAGCGCGGGTTGCTCGTCGCGCAGGAAGCGGTTGAACTGGGCGATCAGCCCGGCATGCCGGATGCTTGAGAGCCGGTAGTGGTAGGCGTAGGGCGTGGGCAGCAGCGTCGCAGAGGGCAGGAGAGCCTCGGGCTGCCCCAACTGCTTGAGCTGGTACAGCGCCACCGGCAGGGCCAGTTGCACGCCGTCGACGCGGCCGGCCAGGGCCATGCGCATCAGCCGCGAAGGGTCGCCGGCTTCGGTCAGCGTCAGGCTGCCGGCCTGCACGAGGGGCAGGAAGCGCTTGGGCGTGTAGCCGCGCACGATGCCAAGGTTGTGCACCGGCTGGTCGCGCTTGGCCGCAGGCACCATGACCACGTCCTGGAACGGCACGGCGGGCTCCGAATAGAAGAGCGTGCGACCGCGCTTGGCTTCGGCCTCCCAGCTCTGGTTGTCGGGAAAGACGCCATCCAGGCGGTCGGCCACATGCTCGGCCGTCAGCCGCTTGGTGGGCAAGCTGACGTAGTTGAAGCTGTGCCCGTGGCGGCGGGCGAAGAGGTCGAGCATCTCTCGCACATAGCCGCGGAACTCGCCATTGCCGCCGCTGCTCATGATGGGGGCGTAATCGACGTCCTCGACACCGATGACGAAGCGGTCGGCCTGCGCCGGATGCATGGCCGCGAGAAGCAGCAGGGTTGTGAGGAGGTTCGCGAGCCAGGCCGGCTGTCGTCGCATGGATGCAGGGGGTCGGCGGGGATGCGGCATCGTCGCACAGGCTTGGGCTCGGCGAGGGCGTGCCGATCGGGCCGCGGTCATCGCGGCGCTGGCTGAGCGGTGGCTGCGCTCAGCCGGGCTGGCGCGGCGTGCTGGCGAGCTTGTTGAGGTCGACGCTGCCGATGGCACTGCGCAGCTGTTCGATGCCGACCTGGTCGCCCTTGGCCTCGACGATGACGCCATTGGGCAGCAGCACCGTCAACTCGGCGTGCGAGCCATCCTTTCGATACTCCTCGCGCACCGTGCGGTCGCCCTGCTTGAACACGCGTTCGATGCGGCCATCGGTCTCCTTGTCGAGCGTCATATTGGCCCAACCGGCCAGGCCGGCCATGCCGGCGAGGCTGCCCATGTCGGTGATGTCCAGGCCGAAGGACTTGTCGCCATTGCCGTAGCGGGCCTTGGCAGAGGACGAGTTGAAGCCCATCGCGCCGCCACTCTGGGCCTCGACGCTGGTGCGCTTGAAGTCGCCGAAATTCTCGGGCAGCAGCGCCTTCAGATCGGCGGCCGGCATCGGCTTGCCGCCCCCGGTGGCACCGCTCACCGCGCCCATCATCTCGCCGAGCGCCTTGCCGGCAGCGGCGCTGTCACCCTTGGCCTGGGCCTCCTCCATGCGTTTGCCCAGGGCCTCCATGCGCTTGGCGGCCGCCTCCATCTTGCTGGTGTCCAGGGTCACGTCGCCGTCCGGGCCCTTGATCGTCACCGCGCCGCCACCGGGATGCCCGCCGCCCCAGCTGCCAACGCCGACCACCGCGGTGGTCACCGCACCCACCACCAGCCCCGCCACGATGCCCACCACCACGATCACGGCGGTGTAGCCGGCGGACTTCTCCGGCGGGTTGCGCATCAGCACCGGCAGCCCGAGATAGATGAGGTAGATGGAGTAGAGCCCGCACAGCAGGCCCAGCACGCCCAGCGAGGGCAGCAGCTGGAACACCCCACCGACAAAGCCGGCCGTGCAGCCATAGGCCACCAGCTTGAGCGCGGCCAGGGGATCGGGCGTGCCGCCGAACGTGGGCGCCAGTGCATTCACCAGCAGCGACAGCAGATAGACCATGCCCAGCGACAGCGCATAGCTCACCACCATATGCACCAGGCCGCTCAGGAAAGGCATGCGGTAGCTGACGCCGAAGGCGCCTACCCCCACCACCGACAAGCCGATGAAGGCCGCCACTGCCGGTATCGCCGCCAGGATGAGCAGCCATTCCTTGTACAGGGACTGCACCGTGGCGGTCTCCTGGGCGATCTGCGGCCAGGTTTCCTTGGGCTTGAGCAGGATGTCTTGGATGCGCTGGACAAGATTCATTGCGTTCTCCGGGTGAGATGACCCATCGTAGAAGCCGCCCCTCTGCGTCACACATGGGGCTTTCATGAAGCGCCTCGCGGCGCCGCGTCTTTGGCGTTGGCGAAGCCGCGCTTCCCGAATCACCGCTTCTGCGAAACCGTACCCGCCCGTAACCTGCGCAGCAGCAAAACTTGCGCGTGCCGCGCTGGGCTGACCGGCCCGTGGCACACCGGAAGGCGGGGAGGCCACAAGCCGCTTCGCGAGTTCGGTCGCAAGGCTTTGCCCGCGCTCGGGGCCAGAATCGGCGCCTTCGTCCGACAAGCCGCCCGATGCGCCCCTTCCTTTTCCTGCTGGCCCTGCTGCCGACGCTCGCCCAGGCCTGGGGCAATCACACCCCCATGTGCTACCGCGCCTTCGAGCGCATGCCCGAGGTCGCGAATGCCGCGGCCGTGAAGGCCGAACCCCTCGTCGATTTCCTGCGCGACCAGGAGGTGGCCTTCGGCGCCAAGCTCGATGGCCAGGAAGCGCTGCTGCGCGAGCAACTGAAAGGGCATGCCGCCCGGCCCGACGGTCTGCGCTTTGTGGCCAATGCCAAACGCAGTGACGCGGAGCGCCGCGCGGCCTTTCTGCGCGCGCTGAGGCTGTCGCCGCAGTCCCGGCTCGCGCTGTATTGGCAGCCCGACCCGCGCGAGGCCGACGCCGCCCGCACGCCCGTCGACGCGGGCCTCGTCACAGCCACCCGGCCCGGCGCCGGCGCCACGCAGCGTTTCGTGGCGCTGCAGCCGGGCGAGGCCATCGCGCCGCTCGCCGTGCTGGCCTCGGCCTGCGACGAACCCGACTATGGCCACGACCTGAATCTCTTCGACGACAACCCCGGCCACCCGGAAAACCCGTCGTATGGCTTCGGCAAGCAGCCCTTCGGCAATCCGGCCGTCGCCATCGGCTCGCAGGCGCCCTTCCATATGGGCTTCTTCCACCAGGGCGCCGTCTTCAACACGCTGGCGCCCAGCTTTGCGCGCACCTTCACCGAGCTGCGCGTGCAGCAGTATTCGAGCCTGGCCGTGCTGGCCTGGCAGACCGGCCATGCCTACTGGGGCTGGCGCTTCGCCGGCCTGGCCCTGCACCATGTCGAAGACCTGACCCAGCCGTATCACGCCAGCGCGGCGCCGGGCGCGACGCTGGGCCACATGATGTGGGTCAACTTCAAGGCCCAGGTCGGCGCGCCGGCGGACCGGCAGGGCCTGGTCGTGCTGCAGGGCAACCGCCATTTCGTGCTCGAGCAGTTCCAGACGCGCTGGATCATCGAGGCCGCGCGCCAGCGCCGCGACGGGCCGCTGGAGCTGGCCCTGCGTGACGCGGCCCGCGACGCGCGCTACCCGGCGTGGGACTTCGGCTATGTGCGTGACGTCGTCGCCGCAGAAGCTTTCGCGGCCGGCCCGGCCACCGACGCGGCCGTCGTCGTCGGCGCACCGGCGAAATTCGTCACTGACCCCAATTTCGACTTCGCCGCCAACGAGGCCCAGCTCGGGCCGGAGCTCGCGCGGGACCTGCAGGGCCAGCGTGAAGCCCTGCAGGGCCAAATCGCCGAACTGCTGGGCCATTTCGGTGCGCACAGCCGCAACGCCCTGCGCGGCATGCTGAAACAGGCCGGGCCGGCGGCACGCTGAGCTTCGCAAAGGACGAAATAAAAGTCGTTTTCTGGCGCAGAATCGCCTTCTTCACGAAGGCTATGCTCGAGTTGGACGATCACCATGCGCCACGACCTCACCACACTCAATCTCGTGCTCGCCATCGAGCAGACCCGCTCGATCACCCGCGGCGCCGCCCAGGAACACCTGGCGCTGGCGGCTGCCAGCAAGCGCCTGTCCGACCTGGAAAGCCGCCTCGGCGTGCAGCTCTTCGAGCGGCGCGCCCGGGGCGTCGAGCCCACCGAAGCGGGCCGTGCACTGGTGCGCCACATCCGTTCGCTGCACGCCTCCCTCTATGCCCTCGAAACCGAGGTCATGGAGTTTTCGCGCGGCATCAAGGGCCATCTGCGCATTGCCGCCAACAGCAGCGCCATCACCGAGGCGTTGCCGCCCCATCTGGTGGGCTTCTCGCAGGCGCACTCGCAGATCCGCATCAGCATGGAAGACCTGACCAGCGCCGAGGTGCAAGCCGCGGTGGCTGAAGGGCGCGCGGACGTCGGCGTCTTCACGCCGCCGCTGGTGGACAACCGCCTGCAGACCTGGGTGGTCGGCCACGGCCGCCTGGCTGCCCTCGTGCCGCTGAAGCACCCCTTGAGCACGCGCGAGGAAGTCACCTTCGACGACCTGCTGGCCTATGACCTCATCGGCCTGCATGCCGGCGCCAGCGCCCAGGAGCTGATGCGCGAACAGGCCGCGGCGCGTGGCAAGACACTGAATGCGCGCTGGCAGGTGCGCGGCTTCGACGCCATCGCCCAGCTCGTCGAGGCGGGCCTCGGCGTGGCCGTGCTGCCCGAGCAGCCGGCCGAGCGCTTCACCCGCGTCTTCGGTGTGCGCTGCCTGCGCCTTGAAGAGCCCTGGGCCGAGCGCGAATATGTATTGGGTGTGTTGCGCCAGCAGCGTTTGCCCACCGTGGTGCAACGCTTCGTGGACACCTTGATTCCTCGAGACAAGCAATGATTCCATTTCACGCCGTTCACGGCGCGTGCCGGGCCGAGCGCCGGGCCGCTCCCCAGCCGGCCCGTATCCCCCCGGGGGATCGGCTGGTGTACTCGCCAGACGAGGGGCAGACATGACCACCTCTAGAACGCTTTACGACAAGCTCTGGGATGAGCATGTCGTGCACACCGAGCCCGATGGCACGGCGCTGCTCTATATCGACCGCCACCTCGTCCATGAGGTGACCAGCCCCCAGGCCTTCGAAGGCCTGGACCTGGCCGCCCGCAAGGTCTGGCGCCTGAGCGCGAACCTCGCCGTCAGCGACCACAACGTGCCGACGACGGACCGCAGCCAGGGCATCGCCGACCCGATCTCGCGCCTGCAGGTCGACACGCTGGACGCCAACTGCGACCGCGTCGGCATCACGCAGTTCAAGATGAATGACAAGCGCCAGGGCATCGTGCATGTCATCGGCCCGGAGCAGGGCGCCACGCTGCCCGGCATGACGGTCGTCTGCGGCGACAGCCACACGTCCACGCACGGCGCGTTTGGCGCGCTGGCGCATGGCATCGGCACCAGCGAGGTCGAGCATGTGCTGGCCACGCAGACGCTGTCGGCCAAGAAGGCCAAGAACCTGCTCGTCAAGGTCGAAGGCCAATGCCCCAAGGGCGTTGGTGCCAAGGACATCGTGCTGGCCATCATCGGCAAGATCGGCACTGCCGGCGGCAATGGCTACACCATCGAATTCGCGGGCGCGGCCATCCGCTCGCTGTCGATGGAAGGTCGCATGACCGTCTGCAACATGGCCATCGAAGCCGGCGCCCGCGCCGGCCTCATCGGCGTGGACGAGACGACCATCCAGTACGTGCGTGGCCGCCCCTTCTCGCCGCAGGGCTTGGAGTGGGATCAGGCCGTCGCCTACTGGCGCACGCTGCATTCCGACCCCGGCGCGCATTTCGACAAGGTTGTTGAGCTCGACGCTGCACAGATCCGACCGCAAGTCAGCTGGGGTACCTCGCCCGAGATGGTGCTGGCCATCGACGAGCGCGTGCCCGACCCCGACAAGGAAAGGGACGCCGTCAAGCGCGGCGCCATCGAGCGCGCTCTGACCTATATGGCGCTGGAACCCAACAAGGCCATCAGCGACATCCATGTCGACAAGGTCTTCATCGGCTCCTGCACCAACAGCCGCATCGAGGACATGCGCGAGGCCGCGGCCGTCGTGCGCCGCGTGGGTGGGCGCCTGGCCAAGAACATCAAGCTGGCCCTGGTCGTGCCGGGCTCCGGCCTCGTCAAGGCGCAGGCCGAGGCCGAAGGCCTGGACCAGGTCTTCAAGGCCGCCGGCTTTGAATGGCGCGAGCCGGGTTGCTCCATGTGCCTGGCGATGAACGCCGATCGGCTGGAGCCGGGCGAGCGCTGCGCCTCCACCAGCAACCGCAACTTCGAAGGCCGCCAGGGCGCGGGTGGCCGCACCCACCTCGTCAGCCCGGCGATGGCTGCCGCGGCCGCGATGACCGGTCACTTTGTCGACGTCCGCACATTGAGCTGAGAGTCATGGACAAGTTCACCATCCACAAGGGCCTGGTCGCGCCCATGGACCGCGACAACGTCGACACCGACGCCATCATCCCCAAGCAGTTCCTGAAGTCGATCAAGCGCAGCGGCTTCGGCCCCAATCTGTTCGACGAGTGGCGCTACCTGGACCACGGCGAGCCCGGCCAGGACCCGGCCAGCCGCAAGCCCAACCCCGACTTCGTGCTGAACCTGCCGCGCTATGCCGGTGCCAGCGTGCTGGTCGCCCGCAGCAACTTCGGCTGCGGTTCCAGCCGCGAGCACGCGCCCTGGGCGCTGCAGCAGTACGGCTTTCGCGCCATCCTGGCGCCGAGCTTCGCCGACATCTTCTTCAACAACTGCTTCAAGAACGGCCTGCTGCCCATCGTGTTGCCAGAGAGCGCCATCGCTCGCCTGTTCGATGAGGTCTATGCCTTCCCGGGCTATCAGCTCGTCGTTGACCTGCCGCGCCAGGTCGTCGTCAAGCCCGACGGAGCCGAACTGCCCTTCGACATCGAGCCCTTCCGCAAGGAATGCCTGATCGGCGGTCTCGACGAGATCGGCCTGACGCTGCAGCACACCGACAAGATCCGCACCTATGAGGCTGCCCGCATCGCCGCGAAGCCCTGGCTGAACAACCGAGTGATTTGAGATGAAGAAGATTGCAGTACTGCCGGGCGACGGTATCGGCCCAGAGATCATGGCCGAGGCCGTCAAGGTGCTGAAGGCGCTGGACCTGCCTTTGCAACTCGACTGGGCCGACGTCGGCGGCAAGGCCTACGAGACCAGCGGCCACCCGCTGCCCCCGGCCACGCTGAAGCTGGCCCAGGAAGCCGACGCCGTGCTGTTCGGCGCCGTGGGCGACTGGAAGTACGACAAGCTGGAGCGCTCGCTGCGCCCCGAGCAGGCCATCCTGGGCTTGCGCAAGGCCCTGGGCCTGTTCGCCAACTTCCGCCCCGCCATCTGCTACGAGCAGCTGACGCATGCGTCGTCACTGAAGCCCGAGCTGGTTGCAGGCCTGGACATCCTGCTCATCCGCGAGCTGACCGGCGACATCTATTTCGGCCAGCCGCGCGGCCGCCGCACGGCCGTGGACGGCCACTTCCCCGGTGCCGATGAAGCCTTCGACACGATGCGTTACTCGCGCCCCGAGATCGAGCGCATCGCCCATGTCGCCTTCCAGGCCGCCCGCAAGCGCGGCAAGCGCCTGACCAGCGTCGACAAGGCCAATGTGCTGGAGACCTCGCAGTTCTGGAAGGACATCGTCATCGAGGTCCACGCCCAGTACCCCGACGTCGAGCTGGACCATATGTACGTGGACAACGCCGCCATGCAACTCGTCAAGGCGCCGAAGAAGTTCGACGTCGTCGTGACAGGCAATATGTTCGGCGACATCCTGTCGGATGAGGCCGCGATGCTGACCGGCTCCATCGGCATGCTGCCGTCCGCCTCGCTCGACGCCAACAACAAGGGCCTGTATGAGCCCAGTCATGGCAGTGCGCCGGACATCGCGGGCAAGGGGATTGCCAATCCTCTGGCTACAATCCTGTCCGCTGCCATGATGCTCAAGTTCTCCCTCAACCAAGCCGACGCTGCCGCTCGTATCGAGACGGCCGTGCAGTCGGTGCTGGCCCAGGGCTTGCGCACTGCCGACATCTGGTCCGAAGGCACCTCGAAGGTCACGACCATCGAGATGGGCGACGCTGTCGTCAAAGCCATTACGACCACGAAAACCATCAAGAGCTAAAGCTCCGTCTCGTCTCGCCCCTCCAAACCCGGCGAACGAGCCGGGGCCCAAAGTGGATGGGGTTTGGTGAATGACAAAGGAATGATGATGACGACTTTGGTAGGCCTTGTCGGCTGGCGTGGAATGGTTGGCTCCGTGTTGATGGAGCGCATGACCGCCGAGCGCGACTTCGACCTGATCGAGCCGCTGTTCTTCTCGACCTCCAACGCCGGTGGCGCGGCGCCAGCCCAGGCCAAGAACGAGAAGTCGCTGCAGAACGCCTTCGACATCGAACAGCTCAAGCGCTGCGACATCGTCATCACCGCCCAGGGCGGCGACTACACGACCGAGGTCTATCCCAAGCTGCGCGCCGCGGGCTGGAACGGCCACTGGATCGACGCGGCCTCCACGCTGCGCATGGCTGACGACGCCGTCATCATCCTGGACCCCGTCAATCGCCCGGTCATCGACCAGGCGCTGAGCAACGGCGGCAAGAACTGGATCGGCGGCAACTGCACCGTCAGCTGCATGCTGATGGGCGTGGGCGCGCTGTACAAGGCCGGCCTCGTCGAGTGGATGTCCACCCAGACCTACCAGGCCGCCAGCGGCGGTGGTGCCCAGCACATGCGCGAACTGCTGACGCAGTACGGCACGCTGAACGCCTCGGTCAAGTCGCTGCTGGACGACCCCAAGAGCGCCATCCTCGACATCGACCGCCTGTTGGCTGAGAAGCAGCGCAGCCTGTCGCCCGACGAGGTGGCCAACTTCGGCGTACCGCTGGGCGGCTCGCTGATCCCCTGGATCGACAAGGACCTCGGCAACGGCCAATCCAAGGAAGAGTGGAAGGGCATGGCCGAGACCAACAAGATCCTCGGCTCGGGCGCCATTCCCGTGGACGGCTTCTGCGTGCGCGTCGGCGCCATGCGCTGCCACAGCCAGGCCCTGACCTTCAAGCTGAAGAAGGACGTGCCCCTGGCCGACATCGAGGCCATGATCGCCGCCGACAACGCCTGGGTGAAGGTGGTGCCGAACACGCGCGAAGCCACCATCCGCGACCTGACGCCGGTGGCCGTCACCGGCACCATGACCATCCCGGTCGGTCGCCTGCGCAAGCTGGCCATGGGTCCCGAGTACCTGGGCGCCTTCACCATCGGCGACCAACTGCTGTGGGGCGCTGCCGAGCCGCTGCGCCGCATGCTGCGCATCCTGCTCGAGCGCTGACGCCCCACATGCCCTGCGTTCCGGATGGCGCAGGGCATGATTTGCTTACGGTCTTTTACGGTTTGACCTAGGGTTCACCCGAGCGTCGATATTGGAACGAAGCGACACATCAGGTATCGCGTGAGCATTTCCGCGTATATGCTTGATGCCGTTGTGTTTTTGATTCGAAACTCGACGCAGGCTATGACGTGCAAACCAGCGTGCAGACCAGGTTCGTGCAGCGATTGCTGAAGATCGAGACAGGCGGGGCCCGATGCCCCGCCTTGTTGCTTTGGGGAATGCCTTGAAAGATTACATCCGCGACGCATTCGAGGGAGTTCGACCCATGGGATTTGCTCGCCACCATCTCGCCCTTGCTGCAGCGCTGCTCGTGGCCGGTAGCGGTGCGCAGGCCCTGGGCCTGGGCAAGCTGAGCGTCCAGTCGGCCCTTGGCGAGACCATGCGCGCCGAGATCGACGTCAGCAGCCTGACGCCCGAGGAAGCCGCCACCCTCAAGGTGCGTGTCGCGCCACCCGAGTCCTACCGCGCCACCGGTGTCGAATACAACCCGGTGCTGACTTCGGCCCAGGTCCAGGTCGTTCGCAACAACGGCCGCACCGTGCTGCGTGTCAGCAGCGATCGCTCGGTGCAGGAGCCCTTTGTCGACGTCATCCTCGAGCTGACGTGGTCCAGCGGCCGCCTGGTGCGCGAATACACGCTGCTGTTCGACCCGCCGAGCCTGCCCAAGCCCGCCCCCATCATCACCGCGCCGCCGGCAGTGGCCGCCGCGCCGGCTCCGGCCACCGCTGCGTCGAGCGAGGCCGTGCCCGCACCGGCGCCGGCCGTGACGACGGCACTGCCGCGCAACGGCTCCGCATCCGCCCCTGCGTCAGTTGCCGCGGCCCGCCCGGCAGCGCCGGCACCCGCCCCCATCCGGCCAGCCGCCACGGCGGGCTCCGAGTACGCAGTACGTCCGGGCGACTCACTGTCCAAGATCGCGGCCAAGACCCAGGTCAGCGGCATCTCGCTCGACCAGATGCTGGTCGGCCTGTTCCGCAACAACCCCGACGCCTTCATCGACGGCAACATGAACCTGCTGAAGGCGGGTACGGTGTTGCAGGTCCCGTCCAGCGACTCGCTGGCCACGGTGCCCGCGCCCGAGGCGCGCCGCATCATCCTGGCCCAGAGCGCCGACTTCTCGGCCTATCGCCAGCGCCTCGCTTCCGCCGCGCCGACGCTGCAGAACACCGAGAGCGAACGCCAATCCAAGGGCCAGGTGCAGGCCGCTGTCGAAGACCGCAAGCCCGCGGCCGCCGCGACGCCCGACAAGCTCACGCTCAGCAAGGCCGGTGGCGCCGCCGCCAGCGCCGCCGAAGCCAAGCTGTCCAAGGACACCGAGAAGAAGGACGCCGCCGCCCGCGTCGCCGAGCTGACCCGCAACGTCGAAGAGCTGAAGAAGCTCTCCAGCGCCGCCAAGCCGGGTGCGGCCGTGGCCTCCGCCGCCGCACCGGCGCCCACGGCAGCGACGCCGCTGCCGGCGCCGGTCGTGGCCACCGCCGAACCTGCATCGGTGGCGGCTTCCGCGCCTGCCGTCGTGGCTGCGGCGAGTGCCGCAGCGTCCCGACCTGCCGCCCGTGCCAGCGCCCCGCTGGCGCCGCCGCCCGCTGCCGAACCGCCCGGCTTCATCGAGCAGTTGCTCGACAGCCCCATCGTGCTGCCGCTGGCCGGCGTTCTCGTCGCGGTGCTCGGTGGCCTGGGCTTGTATCGCCTGCGTTCGCGCCGTCCGCCCAATGCGTCCGAGACCGGCTTCCACGAAAGCCGCCTGCAGCCGGACTCCTTCTTCGGCGGTACCGGTGGCCAGCGCGTCGACACGCGCGACGCCCAGAACAGCGGCCAGTCGTCGATGAGCTATTCGCTCAGCCAGCTCGACGCCATCGGCGACGTGGACCCGGTCGCCGAGGCCGACGTCTACCTGGCCTATGGCCGCGACCTGCAGGCCGAGGAAATCCTCAAGGAAGCCCTGCGCGCCAATCCGACGCGTCTGGCCATCCGCCTGAAGCTGCTGGAGGTCTACGCCAAGCGCCGCGACACCAAGGGCTTCGAGCAACTCGCCGTCCAGCTCTATGCCGAGACCAAGGGTGCCGGCGAGGACTGGGGCAAGGCCCAGGAACTCGGCCGCGGCATCGACCCGGACAACCCGCTCTACCAGCCTGGCGGCGCGCCCGCCCATGTCGAGGACGGTCCCGAACTGCGTCCCGAGCCCATGAACGCCAGCACGCTGCCGCAGACGGCACTGCCCAGTGGCGCCCATGCGGCCGCGGCGGCTCATCTGGCAACCGACGCGATGCGTGGTGGTGGCCCGGATACCGGCCCCGTGAGCGGTTTCGACCTCGCCCTGGACCTCGATCTCGACGCGCCCGAGCCGGTTTCGCCCAACGCCATGGCCGCGACCCAGGCCATGCCGGCCTCGATCGAGCAGGCGCCGCTGACGATGGATTTCGACATCTCCAGCCGCGGCACCCGCACGGCACCGCCCGCGCCCGACCTGAACTTCGACCTCAGCAGCATGGGTGGCCTGTCGGCCACGCCGGCCACGCCGGCAACTGCGTCGACCGACCTGGACTTCGACTTTGGTGAGCCCACCCAGCCGGGCGAGACGAATCCCGACCACGTCGGCCAGGCGCTCGAAGCCCTGGGTGACGATGAAGGCGATCCGCTGATGCGCCAGCTCGAGCTGGCCGACGAGTTCCGCCAGATCGGTGACACCGAAGGCGCTCGCGAGGTGCTGCAGGAACTGGTCCAGCGCGCCACCGGCCCGCTGCGCGACAAGGCGCAGGCGATGTTGAACGAACTGCGATAAGCGCAACCGCGATACTTCGACGCCCGGCTAGGCCGGGCGTTTTTACTTTCCGAGCCCGATGAGAGTTGCAC
>NZ_JBFUFR010000027.1:0-121698 GCF_056403315.1 Roseateles sp. P2_H4
GCCTTGACGATCTTGCTGCGGTTGTGTCCCGCGTTCACGCACCACAGGCCCGCGATGCCGTCGAGGATCTCGCGACCCTTGTCGTCGCGGAAGAACATGCCGTCGGCCTGGGTCAGCAGGCGGGGGGACTGCTTGAACTGGCGGTTGGCCGTGAACGGCATCCAGTAGGCGTCAAGCTTGGAAACGTCAGCGCTCATGCGGGGCTCCTGTGCAGCACAGCGAAGTCTAAAAGCTAATTTGACGGCCTTGTAAGAATTTGCCGACGTCTCAGGGTTCCCACCAGAGGCAACAGTTGCACCAGCAGGATGCAGGCGAGCATCAGGCCGCAGCCGATCAGGCCGGCGGTGTTCAGGCGCTCGCCCAGCAGCAGATAGCCGCAGGCGGCGGCGAACAGCGTCTCGGACGACAGGATGATGGCGGCGTCTGCGGCCTGCGCGTAGCGCTGGGCCACGACCTGGGCCGTGAAGGCGATGCCGACCGACACGACGCCGGTGTAGGCGATCGGCCAGGCCGCCGCTGCGATGCCGGCCCAGCGCACCGGCTCCATGACGAAGGCGGCGATCAGCGATAGCCCGCCGCAAATCGCGAACTGGCCGCTGGCGACGAGGAAGGGCGCGCCCATGCGGTCGGCCCAGCGGCCCACCATCAGCACATGCAGGGCCCAGGGAATGGCCGAGCCGGCCACCCAGAGGTCGCCCAGGCCGATGCTCAGCTCGTGCGCGCCGGACAGCAGGAAGGCCCCCACCAGGCAGCCCGCCGCGGCCGGCCAGACCGACCAGTGCGCGATCTGGCGCAGCAGCAGCCAGGCCAGCACCGGCACCAGCGGCACGTAGACGGCGGTCAGGAAGCCGGCGTTGGTCACGCTGGTGTATTGGATGCCGATCTGCTGCATGACGGCGCCCAGCGTCATCAGGCCGCCCAGGCCGGCGATATGCCAGCCGTCGAGCCCCGACAACGGCCGGCCCTCGCGACCGAGGCGGCGCCACTCCAGCACCGCCAGCGGCAGCACGACGGCCGCACCGATCAGGAAGCGCACGCCGGTGAAGAGCAGGGGGCCGACGTCGGCCATGCCCCGGCTCTGGGCGACGAAGGCCGAGCCCCAGATCAGCGCGACGAGGGTGAGCAGCAGATTGGCTTGGACGCGGGACATCAGGAGGAGGTTTGCTGGAGGGCGGTCAGTTCCGCCTCGTCGAAGCCGGCGGCGCGGCGGGCTTCGAGGTTGAAGGGCGCGCGCAGCTTGGGTGCCTGGTGGCGGTCGGCGAGCTCGGCATAGGTGGCAATCGGGTCCAGCCCGCGCTGCTCGCAGAGGAAGCGATACCAGCGGTTGCCCGCCGCGACATGGCCGATCTCGTCGCGCAGGATGATGTCCAGGATCTCGCCGGCGCGGTGGTCGCCGGCACCGACGAGCTTGCGCTTGACGGCCGGCGACGCGTCCAGGCCACGTGCCTCCAGCGTGCGCGGCACCAGCGCGATGCGGGCCAGCAGATCGTGCCGGGTGCGTTCGGCCATGTCCCACAGTGCGTTGTGGGCGTCGAAATCGCCGTAGTCGAAGCCCAGGGTCAGCAGGTGCTCGCGCAGCAGCGTGAAGTGCTTGGCCTCTTCCTGGGCGATGCGCAGCCAGTCGCGGTAGAAGGCCTCGGGCATGCCGGGAAAGCGCCAGCAGATGTCCAGGGCCAGGTCGATGGCGTTGAGCTCGATGTGGGCGATGGCGTGCACCAGGGCCGCAATGCCGGCCGGGGTGCGCATCGAAGGGGGCTTGAGCGTGATGTGGCCGACGAGGCGGGGCCGATCTGGGCGGCCGGGAATGCCGGCGGGCTCGGCGATGACGGCGGTCGCATCAACGGGCAGCGAGGCGTCGAGCGCCAGCGTCGCGCGCGCCTTGGCGGGCGCGTCGGCGATCAAGAGGGGGCCGAGCGTGGCCAAGCGAAGGTCGGACATTGGGCGGGATTCTAAAATCCGCCTCTTTTGCACGAGGCCGCGATGGCGATCTACCAGCTCGACGAGCACCTCCCCGACGTGGCCGAATCGGCCTGGGTCGCCGACAGCGCCGAGGTCATCGGCCGCGTGATGCTGGGTGAGGGCGTCAGCATCTGGTTCAACGCCGTGCTGCGCGGCGACAGCGACACGCTCACCATCGGCGCCGGCAGCAACATCCAGGACGGCTCGGTGCTGCATGCCGACCACGGCTTTCCTCTGGTCATCGGCCAGAACGTGACGGTCGGCCATCAGGTCATGCTGCATGGCTGCACGGTCGGTAACGAAAGCCTCATCGGCATCGGTGCCGTGGTCTTGAATGGCGCACGCATCGGCCGCAACTGTGTCGTCGGCGCCGGGGCGCTGGTGACCGAGGGCAAGGAATTCCCCGACGGCTCGCTGATCGTCGGCGCCCCGGCCAAGGTGGTGAGGGAACTGACCGAGGCCCAGATCGCCGGGCTGAAGGCCAGCGCGGCCCACTATGTCAACAACGGCCGCCGCTATGCGGCCGGCCTGAAAAGAATCCGATGAGCGAGCTTCACAAATTCCTGTTCGACGGCCTGCCGGTGCGCGGCATGCTGGTGCGCCTGACCGAAGGCTGGCAAGAGGTGCTGTCGCGCCGCGAGCCCGGCGCCGAATACCCGCCCGAGCTGCGCAATCTGCTCGGCGAGATGAGCGCGGCCGCCGTGCTGATGCAGGCCAACATCAAGTTCAACGGTGCGCTGGTGCTGCAGGTGTTCGGCGACGGCCCCGTCAAGCTGGCCGTGGCCGAGGTGCAGCCGGACCTGGCCTTCCGTGCCACAGCCAAGTGCGTCGGCACGGTCGAGCCGGGTGCGACGCTGGAGGCCATGGTCAATGTGAACGGCCAGGGCCGCTGCGCGATCACGCTGGACCCCAAGGACAAATTCCCCGGCCAGCAGCCCTACCAGGGCGTCGTGCCGCTGCACGGCGACCAGCGCGAGCCGCTGCAGAAGGTCAGCGAGGTGCTGGAGCACTACATGCTGCAATCCGAGCAGCTCGACACCAAGCTCGTGCTGGCGGCCAACGGCGACATCGCCGCCGGCCTGCTGATCCAGCGCCTGCCCATCCAAGGGGAGGGCAATCTGGAGGGCCGACGCGGCGCCGGGCCGTCCCAAGCCGAGGCGAGCCCCCCGGGGGGGCAGCCGGCTCTGCCGGCGTGGGGGCAGCGTTCCAGCAACGAAGACGACATCGGCCTGTCCGACGCCTTCAACCGCATCTCCATCCTGGCCGCCACGCTGACCGCCGAGGAACTGCTGACGCTGGACGCCGACACGGTGCTGCGCCGCCTGTTCTGGGAGGAGACGGTGACGCGCTTCGAGCCCCAGCAGCCGCGCTTTGCCTGCACCTGCTCGCGCGAGCGCGTCGGGCAGATGCTGCGCGGCCTGGGCCGGGATGAGGTCGACAGCGTGCTGGCCGAGCGCGGTGACGTCGAGATCGGCTGCGATTTCTGTGGTCGCCACTACCGCTTCGACGCGGTGGACGTGGGCGCTCTGTTCGACGAACGGACCCATCCAACGGGCGGTTTCCCCACGATGCAGTAGGCCCGCGGTCGCCACGGGGCAACGGGCATCCCGACTTCTGAGGATGTTCGCCGTCCTAGTGATTGACGCCACCCCGGCGAGCTGAGACTTTCGCCTCCTGGCGCCGTTTTTCGGGAGCCGGGAGGCGTTGATGTCGGATTCCAAGGGCGGCGTGTTCGGGAGTTTCCCGTGGGCCAGCGTGGCCGTGCTGATGGCCTTCGTCGCCAGCACGCAGCTGGTGCCGCATGCCTTCGACGCGCTGCGCCCGGCCGAGAAGGCGCGCGCGCAGGCGCCGCTGGACCCCGACCTGGAGATCAATGCCCGGCTCTGGGAAGACCCCTTCGCCGCGCTGCGCCGCTATGAGGTGGAGCGTTCCGAACGCTGCGAGCGCCAGCGCAAGGCCGCGCAGCAGGTGGACGGCGATTGCGGCAACCTGATGCCCAAGCTGCGCGACCCGCGCAATCTGCTGTCCAGGCTGGATGGCGACCAGAACAAGCGCATCGACGACACGCTGATCGTGCTGGCGCTGATGCCGGGGGCCGATTTCGTCGGCGCCGAAGAGGCGCGGCGTCGCATCCGCTACGCGACGCTGGCGGGTCTGCTGGCGCAGGACTACGTGCCCGACAACGCCGAGCGTCTGAGCCTGCTGGAGTTCAAGCTGCTGGACGGCAATGTTGGCAATACCGAGGGCAAGGCCGGCCCTGTCGACAAGGCGGCGGTCGGCGCCGGCTATCTGGTGCCCTACGAGCTGCTGTCGCTGCGCCGGGAGAACGGCACCGAGCCGCCGTCGCGCTACGCCCAGGTGGCCTTGCTGTGGGTCGATGAAACCGCCTTGCCGTTGCGCAAGCTGGACGCGGTGGCCCGGCTGACCGAGCAGCTGATGGGCAAGGCCGCCCGCACCCGCGCCAAGGTGCGCTTTGCCGACGATCACCAGGACGCGCTGCCGCGCCTGGCCATCATCGGCCCATCGTCCACCGACGCCTTGCGCACCGCGCTGCGCGACCTGCGCTGCGCCGCCGACCTGAACAACGCCGCGGGCATCGCCGGTGGCGGCGTGGCGCGCAGCGACGCCGCCCGCTGCGCGCGGCGCGGCGAGGACATCGACGCCAGGCAGGTGCTTCCCGACGACGTGCTGGACGGCTACCGCCTGCTGGCCCGGGCCGAGTTCTACAACCCCTCGTCCACGGCGCCCGAGCGCATGCTGCCGGAGCTGCAGCAGTACGCCCGCGACGTGACCGGGGTGGACGACGGGCTGGACGCCTTCCTGACGCAGCACTTCAGCCGCCTGGTCGGCAGCAAGGGCAAGCCGCAGCCCGTGCACATGGTGCGCACCGTGGGCAGCGACGCGGACCTGATCGAGAACCTGGTGAAGGAGGTGCGGCTGCGCCTGCCGCAGAAGCACCGCCGCATCGTCGTGGTGGCCGAGCGCGACTCCATCTATGCCCAGGCGCTGGTGGAGCAGCTGCGCGACTGCCTGCCGCCAGCGCTGCAGGACAGCCTCAAGGTCATCTATTTCTTTCGCGGCATCGACGGCGTCACCACCAAGGAAGCCAGCGCCGCTGCCGCGCTCGCCACGGCGGCGGCCAAGGCGCCACCGCTGGAGTGGCCCGAAAGCCGCGACCAGCTGGACTATCTGCGCCGGCTGAGCGGCGAGCTCAAGCGCAGTGAAGCCGTGGACGACAGCCTGCCCATCGGCGCCATCGGCATCTTTGCCAACGACGTGCACGACAAGCTGCTGGTGCTGCAGGCCCTGCACGAGACCTTCTCGGATCGCATGTTCTTCACCACGGACATGGACGCGCGCTATCTGCACCCGCGCACGCAGTCCTTCACGCGCAATCTGGTGGTGGCCAGCAGCCTGCCGCTGGCCTTCTACCCGCCGTCCCAGGGCGAGGTCGACCTGCAGGCCGGCACGCCGCCGCTGCGCGACATCTACCAGACCAGCACCTACGCCGCCGCGCGCCGTGCCGGCTGCCGCAGCGACGCCTGCAAGGCCGGCGAAGCCAGGGCCCTGGACCGCGTGCTGAAGAACACCTCGGTCTATGAGATGGGCCGCTCGGAGATGGTGCCGCTGGCGGGGTATGCCTTGCTGGACAGACCGCACCAGGCGGCGCCGGGGCGCATCTTCGTCGCGCTGCTGATGGCGGCGCTGATCGGCTGCATGCTGTTCGCCTGGCCCTCAACGCCTTCCATGCGCCAGGCCCGCCGGGTGTTGCTGGGTGCCAGCGGCGGCCCGCCGCGCACCATGGACCTCACCGCCATCGCCCTGGTCACCCTGCATGCGGTGCTGCTGTCCTATGCCATGGCCAGCCTCATCGAGTTCGTGCTGCCCGGCCGCATGAACTTCAGCCACGCGCGGCTGCTGGCCGCCTTGGCGGCCGGTGGCGCCTTGATGCTGGGCCTCACGGCCTGGAAAGCCGGCGAGCGGCGGCAGCTGGTGGGCGTGCTGGCCGCGCTGCTGCTGGGCATTGCCGGCGCGTGGATGTGGCTGGCCTGGCCGCACGGCGGCTGGTTGCCGGGCAAGGCCCCTTGCCTCACTTGCGAGCCCACGGCCTGGCTGGAGGGCGTCAGTGCCTGGCCGTCCCACCTCCTTCATCTGCTGGCGCTGTTCACGCTGCTGTGGACGCTGGACTGGACCTGGGCCGCCACGCAGGAGCAGCTCAAGCGCGACTCCTACTGGCTGAAGCTGTCCCCGCCCGAGCCACATGGCCTGAAGGTGCTGCTGGGCGGCTGGTTCGCCCATGCCAGCGTGATGTTCTGGAAGCCGGGTGTGGGCTTCAGCTGCGACTTCAAGCAGCTGTGGGTCGAGTACGGCGAACGCGGCGAGGCCACGCCGCGCCTCATCCGCACGCTGTTCTGGTATGTGCTGACGCTGGCCATCATGCTGCTGCTGTTCTTCGGCATCAACGACGGCCAGATCCCCGAGGTGCCGGCGCGCGGCAAGGAGCATCGCAGCCTAGTGCGCGTGACGCTGTACGCGGCCATGCTGCTGCTGCCCCTGCTCATCGTGGCGGTGGCCGACTCGACGGTGCTGCTGACGCGCTTCGTGCGCCATCTGAACGCCGGCCGCACCTACTACCCACCCGACACCATCGCGCAGTTCGCCAATGCGCTGGGCGACGAGCACAAGGCCTTGTGGGCGCAGCGCTTCTGCGCCAAGCCGGAAGACCGCAACAAGGACGGCAGCGGCTTCACCATGCACACGCTGCTGGACGACTGGGTCGACGTGCAGGTGGTGGCCCGGCGCAGCGCACCCATCTCGCGGCTGGTGATCGGCCCCTTCGTCGTGCTGGCGCTGCTGGTGGTGGCGCGCAGCCGGCTGTTCGACAACTGGGCGCTGACGCCGGCCATCGCCGTGGGCGTGAGCTTCTACATCGCAGTCTTGGTCGGGCTGACCTTTTTGCTCAAGCAGGCGGCCGAGAACACGCGCCGCCGCGCCCTCGAATCCATGCAGGCCGACCTGCGCTGGATGGCCGGCAGCGGCGCGCCGCTGACCGGCCTGGTGGAGCCCTTCAAGCGGCTGATCGCGCAGGTCGAGAACGAGCAGCACGGCGCCTTCGCGTCCTTCTTCGACCAGCCCCTGCTCAAGGCCATCCTGGTGCCGCTGGGCGGCGCGGGCGGGACGCAGCTGTTCGACTACCTGCTGCTCGGCCGCTGACGGCCGAAGAAGCCGCCAGGCCGACGATGAAGTCCAGCATGGCCCGCGTCTTGGCCGGCATGTGCCGGCGCGACGGGTGGTAGGCATAGAGCGGAAAGCGCTCATCCGACCAGTCCGGGAAGAGGTTGACGAGCTGGCCGCCGGCCAGCAGCTCGTCCTCGGCCAGCTCGAACATCTGCGCAATGCCATGGCCGGCCAGGCAGGTGCTTTGCAAGGTGCCGGCATCGTTGAGCGTCAGCACGCCCTCGACGGGCACGACGAGCTTGCGTCGACCCTGATGGAACTCCCAGTCGAAGGGGCGGCCGGTCGCCGGATCGCGAAACAGGATGCAGCGATGGCCGGCCTGCAGGTCGCGCGGGTGCTCGGGCCGGCCGAAGCGGCGCAGATAGGCCGGTGACGCCACCGTCAGCACACGCGCCTCCAGCAGCTTGCGCGCCACCAGCGAAGAGGTCTGCGGGTGGCCGAAGCGGATGGCGAGGTCGAACCCTTCGGCCACCAGGTCGCCGAGGTCGTCGCGCGTGCGCAGCTCCAGCTCCAGTTCGGGGTGGGTGTCGAGAAAGGCGCCCAGGTGCGGGCCGAGGATGAGGCGGGAGAAGAAGGGGTCGATATTGACGCGCAGCTTGCCGCGCACGGCGGCGGCCGAGCCGCTGGCCGTCTCCGCGGCCTCGGCCAGCTCGCCCAGCAGCGGCAGCACACGTTCGTAGAAGCGCCGGCCTTCGTCGGTGAGGCGCACGGAGCGCGTCGTGCGGTCGAACAGGCGGATGGCCAGGCGCTGCTCCAGGCGCGCCACGGCGCGGCTGACCCCCGACTGCGACATGTCCAGCGCCTCGCCGGCGCGCCCGAAGTTGCGCGCGTCGACGATGGCCACCATGACGCGAAAGCCATCCAGCAGTTGCGGTGTCAGCGAATTCATGGATGCTTGCTGCGCATGAATCAAATGACATTCATGCTATCGCTTCGAAGCGCCGGATTCCGAAGAATCCGCTCCAACGCGGCCCGTGGTGGGCGGCAAGGAGAGAGCGATGTTTGTAGTCACGGGAATCACGGGGCAGGTGGGCGGCCAGCTGGCCGCGCATTTGCTGGCGGCGGGCCTGCCGGTCAGGGCGGTTGTGCGCGATGCAGACAAGGCCGAGGCCTGGCGGGCGCGGGGCTGCCAAGTGGCCTTGGCGGCAATGCATGACGCCACGGCGCTGACCGAGGCCTTTCGCGGTGCGACGGCCGTCTTCGTGCTGCTGCCGCCGGTGTTCGATCCAGCGCCGGATTTCGACGAAACCCGCCGGCACGTCGGCGCGCTGGCCGAGGCCTTGTCAGTGGCCCGGCCGGGTCGCGTCGTCGCACTGTCCACCATCGGTGCGCAGGCTGACGAGCCCAATCTGCTGAGCCAACTGGGCTTGATGGAGGACATGCTGGGTGGCCTGGGCCTGCCGGTCACCTTCCTTCGGGCCGCCTGGTTCATCGAGAACCTGGTCTGGGACGTGGCTCCAGCGCGCGAGACAGGCCTGCTGGCCTCCTGTCTGCAGCCGCTGGACCGGCCGGTCGCCATGGTGGCGACGGCCGATGTCGCCGAAGCGGCGGCTGAGCTGCTGCAGGAGAACTGGGCGGGCCGGCGCATCGTCGATCTGGAAGGGCCACGCCGTCTGGCGCCTGCGGATCTGGCGGATGCGCTGGCCAGCGCACTGGGCCGGCCGGTGCACGCCGAAGTGGTGCCCCGCGAGCGCTGGGAGGCGCGCTTTCGCCGCGACGGCATGCGCAACCCGGAGCCCCGCATGCGCATGCTGGACGGCTTCAACGAAGGCTGGATAGATTTCAGCGTGGCTACGTCGCGCAAGGGGTGCACGACGCTGGAACAGGTCGTTCGCAAGCTGGTGGACTGAAGCGCCTGACGGCAAATACAAGCCCTAGGTCGTTGGCCGCAGCGGCTCGCCGTCCTCCGCCCATACGATGGTTGTTTGCAGCCCCAGCGACTAGCTTGTTAGGAGCGGCCGCCCAGTTCGAGGCCCCCGTCGGGCGCCCCGGTATCGCCGTTCCATGCCGGTCACTGGAGTGGACATGACCTCCGATCAAAGACTGCTAGCCCTCATCGGTCGCCGCATCCCGGCCATCTTCGACGTCATCCCGCGCGGGCCCCAGGGCCTGTCGCTGCACGATCGCTTCAGCGCCGTGGCGCTGAATCCCCAGCCGCTACCGCCCGGGCCGCCCGAGCTCATCGGCGCCGCGCTGGCGCAGGAATTCGCCCACATGGCCTGGGTGAGCGACCGCCTTGGCCTGGCCTGGAAGACGATGAACCAGGACCTGGACGACTGGTGCCCGACGCAGCCGCGCAAGATCAAGTGGCCCATCCACTGGCCGCCGGTGCCCGAGCCCGATCCTCACCCCAACTGGTATGCGGAACTGCATCTGGGTTTTGCAGCCAAGCTGTCGGCGATCTCGGCCGACCATGCCGGCACCCCACTGGCCGCGACGCTGGACCGCGCCGTCAATCGCTCCGTCGACGCGCTGGGGCAGTTGCGGGCGCAGTGAGGCCTTCCGGTCGCTTCAGCCGGGGGATCCCTTCACGGCATGCACGGCCAGCGCCAGTCGCTCGGCCTGCGTGCTGCCATGGATATCGATCCATGGCAGGCCCTGGCCCGCCAGGGCTGCACGCAGGCGGGCGTCGAAGCGCGCCCGTACCTCCGGCCCGTCGCGCAGGAAGCCATCGGCCTCCCACGGCAGATCAGGTGCGCACAGCAAGGTCAGATCGCAGCGGCGCTGGAAGGCGAGGGCGTCGGCCAGCAGCGCGTCATCATTGAAGTAATGCTGGCTGCACAGCGCGGTGATCAGCGGCGTCGTGTCGCAGATCACCAGCTCATGCTCGCGCGATGCGGCCGCTATGCGCGCGGCCTGCTCGGCGGCGATGTGGGCCTGCTCGTGCTGCAGCGGCGTGCGGCCATGGCTGTCGCACCATTCGCGCAGGTATTCGGTGACGAGACCGGCGCCGAAATGCCGCGCCAGCGCCGGGGCCAGCGTGGATTTTCCGGTGCATTCCGCGCCCAACAAGGCAATCACTCTTGCCATGCCGACTCCGCAAGTTGCGCGTGACCAAGCTTGCCGTGCGGTGACTGGCCAAGCGACTGCCGTGGAACCGGCTTTGCCGGGCCACTGGCAGTGCCCCCTCGAAGGGGGCGCGCGTAGCGCGTAGGGGGTGAGCTCATTTTCTCCACGCACGCCAGCCGATGACACTCATCGGGATGAAGCCGGCATAGAGGATGACCGTCAGCCAATAGCCCTTGAGGCCGAACAGCACGACGCTGACCACGTTGACGACGATCCAGGTCGGCCAGTTCTCTTCGTATTTGCGCGCCAGCAACCACTGGCCGAGCAGGCTGGCCACGGTCGGGAAGGCGTCCCAATAGGGCAGGGGGCTGTCGGTCACCTTGGCCAGGAAGAGGCCGAGCAGCGGCCAGGCCGCCAGCGTCAGCAGCGCGGGCCTGAGCAGGCCTGCCAAGCCCAGGCGCCGCACCTTCAGGACCTCGCCCTCGCGGGTGCGGCCAAAACGCCATTGCCACCAGCCCCACAGCGCCAGTGCGGCGAACACCAGTTGCAGTGCGGCCTCGCCATAGAGCTTGCCGTCCCAGAACAGCGCGAAATACATCAGCGAGCTGATCAGGGCCAGCGGCCAGGCCAGCAGGTGGACGCGCATATTGCAGACCACCATCCAGACGGCCAGCACGAAGGCCACCAGCTCCAGCCAGGAGATGGGGCTGCCGAAGGCTGAAAAGGCCGGCGCGAGCAGCGCCGCCCAGAGGGTGGCAAGCATCAGCGCTTGACTGACGAGGCGGCGGTCGGTGCTGTACCTGCCGCGATAGGCACGAAGACTTCGTCGGACTTGATCATGCCCAGCTCGAAGCGGGCCTTCTCCTCGACCATCTCCAGGCCCTCGCGCAGATCACGCAGTTCGGCCTGCAGCTGGGCATTGCGGGCCCGGGCCTTGTCGTTGTCGGCCTGGGCCTTGCCCAGCTCCGTGCGGAGCTGAGCGACGTGCGGAATGCTGCCCCGGCCCACCCAGAGCTGGGCTTGGATGGCGATCAGGAAGATGGCCAGGACCGCGGCAAGAACCTTCAAGATTTACTTGAGGTTGTAGAAGGCAGCACGGCCGGGGTAGACGGCGACGTCGCCCAGGTCTTCTTCGATGCGCAGCAGCTGGTTGTACTTGGCCATGCGGTCCGAGCGCGACAGCGAGCCCGTCTTGATCTGGCCGGCGTTGAGGCCGACGGCGATGTCGGAGATGGTGCTGTCCTCGGTCTCGCCCGAGCGGTGCGAGATGACGGCCGTGTAGCCGGCGCGCTTGGCCATCTCGATGGCGGCGAAGGTCTCGGTCAGCGTGCCGATCTGGTTGATCTTGATCAGGATGGAGTTGGCGATGCCCTTGGCAATGCCTTCCTGCAGGATCTTGGTGTTGGTGACGAACAGGTCGTCGCCGACGATCTGCACGTTCTTGCCCAGGCGGTCGGTCAGGATCTTCCAGCCGTCCCAGTCGCCTTCGGCCATGCCGTCTTCGATGGAGATGATGGGGTATTTGTCGACCCAGGTGGCCAGCATGTCGGTCCACTCCTGCGAGCTCAGCTGGATGCCGCCTTCGCCTTCGAGCACGTATTTGCCGTCCTTGTAGAACTCGCTGGCGGCGCAGTCCAGGGCGATGGCGATCTGGTCGCCGGCGCGGTAGCCGGCCTTGTCGATGGCCTGCAGGATCAGCTGGATGGCCGCCTCATGGCTTTCGACGCTGGGCGCGAAGCCGCCTTCGTCGCCGACGGCGGTGGAGATGTGCTTGTCGTGCAGGATCTTCTTCAGCGCGTGGAAGACCTCGGCGCCCCAGCGCAGGGCCTCGCGGAAGCTCGGCGCGCCCACGGGGACGATCATCAGCTCCTGCAGGTCCAGCGAGTTGTTGGCGTGGGCGCCGCCGTTGATGACGTTCATCATCGGCACGGGCAACTGGTTGCCGTTCATGCCGCCGAAGTAGCGGTACAGCGGCAGGCCGGACTCTTCGGCTGCGGCGCGGGCCACGGCCATCGACACGGCCAGCATGGCGTTGGCGCCCAGGCGGCTCTTGTTCTCGGTGCCGTCCAGGTCGATCAGCGTCTTGTCCAGGAAGGCCTGCTCGGAGGCGTCCAGGCCTAGCACGGCCTCGGAGATCTCGGTGTTGATGTGCTCGACGGCCTTCAGCACGCCCTTGCCCAGGTAGCGGCTCTTGTCGCCGTCGCGCAGCTCGATGGCTTCACGCGAACCCGTGGATGCGCCCGAGGGCACGGCCGCACGGCCCATGACGCCGGACTCCAGCAGCACGTCGCATTCGACGGTGGGGTTGCCGCGGCTGTCGAGGATTTCTCGACCGACGATGTCAACGATGGCGCTCATTCAGTGTCTCCAGGAAGTGAAAAATCGGGCGGGCAGAAGTGTGCCAAGCGGGCGTTACCGTGTCACAACAAGCGGCCGGGGCGTTGGGGCCGGAGTTTAAGTGCTGGTGGTCTGCGGTCCCTGGCGCCACAGCCGCCAGGTGACGGCCGCCAGCAGCACGACGCCTACGCCCAGCACCGCCCACAGCAGCAGGCGGCGTGGGGGCAGGGCGGGTTCAGCGCTTGCTGTCGTCGCCTGCGGCGTGAACGCCCCCAGCTGAGACTGGCCCAGGCGCGCCTGCTCGCGCGACCAGTCGGGCACCACGTCGGCCAGCGGGCGCGGGCCGGTCTCGGGCGCTGCGGCACCCACCTGCAGGCTGAACGGCGGCTCGCCCTGGGCGGCCCAGACGACGCGGGTCACACGCACGCTCCAGTCCAGGCGCAGGCTGTTGGCCGGCGGCAGCGCGGTGCCTGGCGGCGGCAGCAGGCGCAGCTCGCTGGCGCCCAGCCCCAGGGCCAGGGCGGGCGCCGTGTCGGCCGGCGCGGGGCCGCGGTCGACGCGGTAGAAGACGCTGCGGGCCACCGTCTGCCAGGGCGACTTGGCGCTGGCGCGGGTCTGGACCTGCACGGGCAACACCCAGGTGCCCTGGTTGCCGGCCAGTGTCAGGCTCATGAGCGGCTGCGGGCCGCCGAGGGGGATGACCCAGCCGCCGTCGGCATCGGGTGCGGGCAGGGCGGCGGTGCGGGTCGTCTGCTGGGGGCCGGCGCCCGCGGGCTGGGCCAGCAGTGTGGCGGCGTCAGGCTGCACGGCGCGCGCGGCGTCGTCCCACACCAGGCGCAGATAGCGCAGCGGGCGACCCGGCAGGGCCACCAGGGGCTGTGCCAGCGGCGCGCCCTCGGTCGTGCGCAGGCCCAGCAGCTGGCCGGTGCCCAGCCATTGCCAGGACTGCAGGTCGGCACTGGTCTCGAGCCGGTAGCCGGCCTGGAAGGGCGCGGCAGCCTCGGGCCAGCGCAGCCGCAGCTGGCGGGGCTCGGCGGGCCAGGCTGCGGGCTCGCCCAGGTCCAGCAGCCAGCCGGCGGGCGCGCGGTTGGGCGGCGCGGAGGCGACCGTGGTGGGTGCGGGCGGCAACGCGAACAGCTTCAACTCGCGCTCGGGTGTGGCGAGCAGGTTGTCAGGCAGCAGCGCGAACGGCACGCGCCGGCCCTGGGCGTCGAGCAACTGCCAGTCGCGCAGGTCGCTGCCCAGGCTGTGCTGCCAGGCCTCGGCCGTGGCCTCCAGCGTCAGGAAGGGCGCGGGCTGGGTGATCTGCACCGGCGCGCGGTACGGGGCGGCGGCGGCCGAAGTGGCCGCCAGCAGCACCAGCAGCTCAAGCAACAGGCTTTTTCTCATCGTGTGAAGAAGACCCGGGCAGGGGCGCGACGTAGCCGATGACCAGCATCAACACGCCCACGCCGATGAAGGAGACGATGCGCAGCACGGTGCCGCTGCCCTGCAGGTCGAACAGCATCAGCTTCAGCACGACGCCGCCCAGCAGCACCGCGCCGGCCAGCCAGGGCATGCGTTGATGGCGGCGCGTGCCCAGCAGCATCAACACCAGGGCCAGCGTGCTCCACAGCAGGGCCAGGCCGGTCTGCACGCCGCGCGACTCGAGCCAGCCGTCGACGTGGTAGGGCACGCCGCCCCAGTGGTGGAAGCTGCGGATCAGCATGCCGTTGAGCCACAGGAAGGCCAGGCCCGCCGGTACGGCCAGCGAGGCGGGTGGCAGCCCGACGGCGGCCGCGGCCGGGCTGCGCAGCCAGGCGACGACGGCCAGCAGCGCGGCGGCAATACCGAGGTCCAGCGGGTTCAGCACCGGGATGTAGGGCAGCGGCTGGGCATTGCCGGGGCTGGCCCAGTTGGCGATCAGCACCCAGGCGCACAGCGCCAGGCTCAGCACGGCGGCACCCATCTGGGCATAGGCCGTGGGCGCCAGGCGCAGCGGCCAGGCTTGCTGGTCAGGGGCATTGCGCAACTGGCGCAGCACGACGGCCAGCAGCAGCGCTGGCACCAGCAGCCAGCCCAGCCAGCCCCAGGCACTGCCAGGATCGCCGAGGTCGGCCGTCCAGTAGCTGCCCTGCAGCGCACCGAGCAGCGCGAAGGCCAGCAGGCTGCCGGCGTGCGTGGCTTCGCGCAGCGGCTTGGGCCAATGCGGCGCCGTGCGCTGCAGCACCAGCGCCTGCGCGACCCAGGCCAGCGGCAGCGCCCAGACGCCGCCGGCCGACAGTGGTGCGTCATGCAGGAAGGCGCCGAGGGCGCCGAGCACGGCCCAGGCAGGCAGCAGCAGCGCTGTCGGCCAGGCCACCGTGGGCCAGCGCCACAGTGCCTGCAGGCCCAGCAGCACGGCACTGCCCGCTGCGATCAGCGCGAGGCTGACGGCCCAGACGTGAGGCTCCGGCACCCATCGATCGAGCACGACCCCTGCCGCGACTGCCAGCCACACCGTCCCCCAGCCGACCAGCGCGAAGGCACCCGGCGCATGCAGGGGGCGGCTGTCGTCACGGCCCAGGAAACGCGCCGCACCCAGGCCGGCCGCCGCGATCAGCACAGCGTTCAGCAGCTGTGACGGGGCATGCAGGCCCGCAGCGTCATACCGGGACAGGGCCATCATCAGCGTGAAGCCGCCCAGCACCATCAGCGCCAGGCCGGTGGCCAGCACGCGCAGCCGGGCCTGGCGCAGGCCCAGCCACACGGCGCCCAGGCCTTCCAGCGCCCAGGCGCCCGCCGTGGCCTCGGCGCTGAGGGCGAATGGAATGACCAGCGTGCCGAAGACGGCGCCCAGCGCGATGAAGGCCTCGAACACGAGGGCGTGGGCCGGGCGGCGCCGCGCCCAGGCCGCCAGGCCCACATAGGCGCCGCCGACCAGCAGCGCAGCCAGGGCGATAGCCATGGAATCGGGCTTGAGCAGCGCGTACTGCATCCCTGAGCCGAAGACGGGCACACCGAACAGCAGCGTGGCCTGCAGCCAGACCTCGGGCTGAATCGGGTTTTTCGCGCGGCGGCCCGGCATCAACAGCACGGCGGTGAACAGCAGCCAGAAGGCGATCAAAAAGCCCTGGGCGACGGCGTAGTCGGCGGGCGTATAGGCCGTCAGTCCCCAGGCGCTGGCAATGAGGGCCGTGAAGCCAAAGGCGATCAGGTTCAGGCGCGGCCAGTGCTTGAACCAGGCGACCAGCGCCACGCCCAGGCCAAGCACGAAGTCATAGCCCAGCAGCATGGCGATGGCGCCGCCGCCGGTGGACAGCAGCAGCGGCGTGGCGTAGCCGCCGAGAGCCGCAATGACGGCCAGCGCCTGCGCGTCCTGCCGCACGGCCAGCAGTGCCGCCAGCAGCGAGACGGCCAGCATCAGCGCGAACACCAGGGCCAGCGGTTCCAGGCCAGCCAGCTTCACGGCGGCAAACAGCGTCAGGTAGACGACCGCCACGCCGCCGCCCTGCAGCAGCAAGCCGTAGCCGCGCGAGCGAAGGCGCAGCCGCCAGCCGACCACCAGCAGCGCGACGCCCGTCGCGCCGATGCCGGCCAGGCGCACTTCCAGCGGCACGGTGACGTTCTCCGCCGCGAAGCGGGCCAGGAAGACGAGACCGAGGAAGAGCATCGCCAGCCCGACCTTGACGATGGTGTTGGCCGCCGCGATGCGCTGGGCCCAGGCGGGCATGGGGATGGGTCGGCGCGGTGCCTGCGCCGGGGCAGGTGGGGCGGGCTCGGCTTGGGGACGAGGAGGTGGCAGTGCGGCGACGACGGGTGTCGTGATGACCGGCGCTTCCGGCACGGCGGCTGCTGCTTCATCCCGCGACGGCGCGGCCTCGGCGGTGGGCGAGGGTGTCGGGACGGGCTGGGGAAGCACCACCGCCGGCGCGGCTGCGGTCGCCGGCAGGTTCGCGGGGGTGCGTGCTGTCAGCTGCTGCTCCAGGCTGGCGATGCGCCGCCCTTGCTGAATCTGACGCCAGCCCAGCCAGGCGATGGCGGCACCGAGAAGCGCGCCCCCCGCGCTTTCCAGGGCCAGGCCGCCAACCAGCGCGCCCAGCAGCAGTGCGACGACGATGGCCACGCCGCTCAGACGCCTTCGATCAAGACCATGCGCATGACGGCGATGCCCTCACGGGCCTCGCGCGCCGCGCCGTACTCGGGCGAGTCGTAGAAGGCCTGCGCGGCTTCCGGCGTCGGGAACTTCAGCAGCACGACGCGCTCGGGCGTCCAGTCGCCTTCGAGCACGGTCGTCTTGCCGCCGCGCACCAGCACTTCGGCGCCGTGTTCCTTCATCGCCAGCGTCGAGAGCCGCCGGTAATCCTCGTATTGCGTGGGGTTGGTGACCTTGACGTTGGCGAGGATGTAGGCGGCAGTCATGTGAGCCTCTCGGTTGCGGCGTACCGCACCCGATCTCCCGAGGAGATGCGGGCCGGCTCGGGAGCGGCCCAGCGCTCGGCCCGCTCCACGCTGATGGGTGGTGGACAGGTCAGCAGCTGAAGTCGTTCTCGAGAAGAGGTTGCTTCTTGACGACCCTGTCGAGCGCAACAAGTTGCTCCAGCAGCGTCTTCATGTGCTTGAGCGGCACGGCGTTGGGGCCGTCGCTGAAGGCCTCGGCCGGGTTGGGGTGGGTCTCCATGAAGAGACCGGCCACGCCGACACCCACGCCGGCGCGGGCCAGCACGGGCACCATCTCGCGGGCGCCGCCGCTGGAGCCACCGAGGCCGCCGGGCTTCTGCACCGAGTGGGTGACGTCGAACACCACCGGCGCGCCGGTGTTGCGCATCTCGGCCAGGCTGGTCATGTCGGCGACCAGGTTGTTGTAGCCAAAGCTGACGCCGCGCTCGCAGGCCAGGAAGAGGTCTTCGGACAGGCCCACCTCGCGCGCGGCGGCACGGGCCTTGTCGATGACGTTCTTCATATCCCAGGGGGCCAGGAACTGGCCCTTCTTGATGTTGACCGGCTTGCCCGACTGCGCGACCGCGCGGATGAAGTCCGTCTGGCGGCACAGGAAGGCCGGGGTCTGCAGCACGTCCACGACGCTGGCGACCTCGGCCACTTGGCCAGCGTCGTGCACGTCGGTCAGCACCGGCAGGCCGGTCTGGCGGCGCACCTCGTCGAGGATCTTCAGGCCGGCTTCCATGCCGACACCGCGCTTGGTGGTGCCGGACGAGCGGTTGGCCTTGTCGAAGGAGCCCTTGTAGATCAGCGGAATGCCGAGGGTGGTGCAGGCTTCCTTCAGCAGGCCTGCGACGTCGAGCGACATCTGCAGCCCCTCGATGGAGCAGGTCCCGGCGATCAGGAAGAAAGGCTTGTCGATGCCGACATCGAATCCGCAGAGCTTCATGACTTGTCCCCTCAGGCCTTTTGATGGTGTTCCAGCGCGGCCTTGATGAAGGCCGTGAACAGCGGATGGCCGCCCCAGGGAGTGGACTTGAACTCGGGGTGGAACTGCACGCCGACGAACCAGGGGTGCACCTCTTGCGGCAGCTCGACCATCTCGGTCAGCTTCTCGCGCTGGGTAATGGCCGAGATGACGAGGCCGGCCTTCTGCAGGCGGTCGAGGTAGTGCTCGTTGGCCTCGTAGCGGTGGCGGTGGCGCTCGGTGACGACGGGGCCGTAGATGTTCGCGGCCAGCGTGCCCGGCTTGACGTCGGAGCTCTGCGCGCCCAGGCGCATCGTGCCGCCGAGGTCGCTCTTCTCGTCACGCTTCTGGATGCTGCCGTCGGCGTCCTGCCACTCGTCGATCAGCGCGATGACGGGATGGGGCGTCGCGGGGTCGAACTCGGTGGAGTTGGCGTTCTCGAGGCCAGCCATGTGGCGGGCGTACTCGATGGTCGCGACCTGCATGCCCAGGCAGATGCCCAGATAGGGCAGCTTGTGCTCGCGGGCGTATTGCGCAGCCAGGATCTTGCCTTCCACGCCGCGCTTGCCGAAGCCGCCGGGCACGAGGATGGCGTCGAACTTGGCCAGGGTGTCGACCGTCTCGGGCGTCAGCGTCTCGCTGTCGACGTATTCGATCTTCACGCCGGCGTGGTTGTGGATGCCGGCGTGGCGCAGCGCCTCGTTGAGCGACTTGTACGAGTCCGACAGGTCGGTGTACTTGCCGCACATGGCGATCTTGATCTCGGTCKTGGGGTTCTCGACCTCGTAGACCAGGGTGTCCCAGCGCTTCAGGTCGGTGCTCTTGGTGTTGAGCTGGAGCTTGGTGCAGATGAGCTGGTCCAGGCCCTGCTCGTGCAGCATGCGCGGCACCTTGTAGATGGTGTTCACGTCCCACATCGAGATCACGCCGTACTCGGCGACGTTGGTGAACAGCGAGATCTTCTCGCGCTCGTCGTCGGGGATGCGGCGGTCGGCGCGGCACAGCAGCGCGTCGGGCTGGATGCCGATCTCGCGCAGCTTCTGCACCGTGTGCTGGGTCGGCTTGGTCTTCAACTCGCCAGCCGCGGCGATCCAGGGCACATAGGTCAGGTGCACATAGGCCGTGTTGGTCGGGCCGGCGCGCAGGCTCATCTGGCGCACGGCCTCGAGGAAGGGCAGGGACTCGATGTCGCCCACCGTGCCGCCGATCTCGACGATGGCCACGTCGACGCCTTCGGCGCCGCGCTTGATGTATTCCTGGATCTCGTTGGTGATGTGCGGAATCACCTGCACCGTCTTGCCGAGATAGTCGCCGCGGCGTTCCTTCTCGAGCACGGTCTTGTAGATCTGGCCGGTCGTGAAGTTGTTGGCCTTCTTCATCCTTGTCGTGATGAAGCGCTCGTAGTGGCCCAGATCGAGGTCGGTTTCGGCGCCGTCGTCGGTGACGAAGACTTCACCGTGCTGGAAGGGCGACATCGTGCCGGGGTCGACGTTGATGTAGGGGTCCAGCTTGATCAGGGTGACTTTGAGGCCGCGCGATTCGAGGATGGCAGCCAGGGAGGCCGACGCGATGCCCTTGCCCAAGGAGGACACCACACCGCCGGTGACGAAGACGTATTTGGTCATGTCGTGCAGCAGGCCAGAACAGCCTGCTGAGGTGGAAATTGCGATTGTAAATGGTGTGCCCCTCGCCTGGCCTCGCCGCGCTGAACGCGGGCGATTCCAGTCGGTCCCCGAGGGGACGGCGATGCTTTTGGCTTTGAGCCAAAAGCACATCGCCCGCGGGCCGGCTTGGGAGCGGCCCGGCGCTCGGCCCGCGCTTAAGCCAGCAACTCCAGCACGAGATCCGCGGTTTCCTCGGGCTTCTCGAACGGGAAGAGGTGCGAGCCCTCCATCCAGCGCCAGTTCTCGCCGGCCAGCTTCATGGACGCCGCGGCACCCGCCTGGCGCAGCTCGGCCGAGCGCGTGCCGCCGACGAAGGCGACCGGGCATTGCGGCGGGCGCAGGCGCAGCAGCAAGGGCAGGTGGTGGGGCAGGGTGCGGTAGACGTGAGCCTCGACCTCGCGCCGAAACCGCAGCTGCACCTGGCCGTCCTCGGTGTCCTCGAAGCCGGCGGCGATGTAGTCGGCCAGCACGCGCGGGTCCCAGCGGGCGAAGAGCTTCTTGGCAGAGAAATGCTTGTGGACGGCTTCGCGATCCGGCCAGACATGGCGACGCTCGCGGGCGATCTTGGACGGGCCGTAGCGGTGGATCAATCCCGTCGTCTTGGCCATCGCCACGGCGGCGGCCTTCATGCCGGAGACGACGGGTGAGTCCAGCATGACCAGGCGGCCGATGAGGTCGGGCCGGCGGCAGGTGGCCATCAGGCTCAGCATGCCGCCCAGGGAATGGCCGACCAGGGCAACCTGGCCCTTGGGCTTGACGTCGTGCTCGATGAAATGGATCAACTGGTCGCGCAAGCGGCGCCAGTCGCCGGTGACGGGGAAACGCGGATCGTGGCCGAAGCGGTCCAGCGCCTCGACGCGCCAGCCGGCAGCGCGCCAGCGCTCGAACAGCACGCGGTAGCAGCCCGCGGGGTAGCTGTTGGCATGGGAGAAGACCAGCGTTTTCGTCATGGCCACGCAGTGTGCCTGCGCACTGGCCAGCCGTTCTGGAGCGGGGACTCCAGATGGCTTCAGTCGCGGGGCAACTGAAGCTCGATCACGCGGCGCCTGCCGGCATGGATTTCATCGAGGCTGCGCTTGAAGCTGGGGATGCTTCGGAACAGGCGGTCAAAGCTGCCGTCCGCCAGCGCCGCACGCAGGCCGCGTTCGATGCGATCGGCCAGGGCCGGATTCTTGCGGCTGGTGAAGAAGTAGAAGGGTACGCTGTAGTGCAGGAACAGGCCTTCCTCGATGATCAGGCCGGCGTGCTGGCTTTGCTCGTACCAGGCTTCGTAGACGCCGCGTGGCATGTAGTCAAAGCGGCCGGCGGCCAGCATGGCGAACAGCTGTTCATAGCCGATGGACGTGACCACCGGCAGGCCGTTGGCGCGCAACACGCCGGTCGAGGGCCAGGTCTCGCCTGCACCGGCGCTGAACTGGCGCAGCTCGGCCAGGTTGCGCACGGCACGAAAGCGCGCTTGGTCGCCCCTGCGGATCAGGAAGACGCGGTAGTCGTTGAGCTCGCGCAGCAGCGAGATGCGCACCGGCAGCAGTTCGGCTTCGCGCCTGGGGTCGGTTCCGTCCCAGACCAGGTTGAGGGCGCCGTCATTCTTCAACTCGGCAAACTGGCGCGGGCCGCTCATGGCCTCGTCGTAGTGCCGGATCTCGAAGGGGCCGTCGCTGGCGCGCGTCTTTTCCAGCGCCAGCCGCAGCAATTGCGGGAAATAGCTGGCGTGCTCATGCGCGCTGGGCGCGAGTTGCGGAACGGTGATGCGCAGCGGCTCCGCCGCGCGGGCGAGGGGCAGGGCGGCCGCTGACAGCAGGGCCAGGGCGGCGCGGCGCCGGGTCATGAAGTTCAGCCGTTTGCCAGACGCTTGAGCTGGTACAGCGCTTCCAGCGCCTCGCGTGGCGACAGCGCGTCCGGGTCGACCTTGGCCAGGGCCTGCAGCAGTTCGCTGGGCTCGGGCAGCGGCGGTGGCGCGGGCGGGGCGGCGAAAAGGTCGAACTGGTCGTCCGCCGCGTTCTGGCGCGCTTCCAGCGCCTCCAGCGTGGCGCGCGCCTGGCGCACCAGGCTGGCGGGCATGCCTGCCAGCTTGGCGACCTGCACGCCATAGCTGCGGCTGGCCGGGCCGGGCTGCAGCTCGTGGAGGAAGACGATGTCTTCGCCGCTTTCCACGGCCGACACGTGCCAGTTCTGTGCCAGCGTGTGCTTGGCGGGGAACTCCGTCAGCTCGAAGTAGTGCGTCGCGAACAGCGTGAAGGCGCGCGTCTTGTCGTGCAGGTGGCTGGCGATGGCCGATGCCAGCGCCAGGCCGTCGAAGGTCGACGTGCCCCGCCCGATCTCGTCCATCAGCACCAGCGACTGGTCGGTCGCCGAATGCAGGATGGCCGCGCCCTCGGTCATTTCGAGCATGAAGGTGGACTGGGCATTGGCGAGGTCGTCGGCCGCGCCGATGCGGGTGTGGATGGCATCCATCGGTCCGAGGCGGCAGCTCGTCGCCGGCACATAGGAGCCGATGGCGGCCAGCAGCGCGATCAGCGCCACTTGGCGCATGAAGGTGCTCTTGCCGCCCATGTTCGGGCCGGTGATGACCAGCAGCCGGGTGCGCGCGTCGAGCTTGCAGTCGTTGGGCATGAACTCCGTGCCGCCAGTCTCGTGCAGGCGCGCCTGCAGGCCCGCATCCAGCCCCGCCAGCGTGCGGCCCAGCGCCGTCAGCGGCTCCAGACGGCTGATGAGGGCGTCGATGACCTGCTCGTACAGCAGCTTCTCGCGCGCCAGTGCCCGCTCGTTGGCGGACAGGGCCTTGTCTTCAAACGCCTTCAGCTCCGGCGTGATGTAGCGCTCGGCGTTCTTCAGCGTCTGGCGGCGCTGGTAGTCCATCGGCACCTTGTCGACCTGGCCCTGTGTGACCTCGATGTAGAAGCCGTGCACGCGGTTGAACTGCACACGCAGGTTGGCGATGCCGGTGCGCGCACGTTCGCGCGTCTCGAGGTCGAGCAGGAAACCGTCGCAGTTCTGCTGGATGCCGCGCAGCTCGTCCAGGTCGGCGTCGAAACCATCGGCGATGACGCCACCGTCGCGCGTCAGGATGGCGGGCTCGAGCGCGATGGCGCGTTCCAGCAGTTCCTGGATGTCGGCGGGCGGGTTCAGGCTCGCGTCGCGCAATGAAGCGGGCGTGGTGGCGCGCAGCTGGGGCAAGGCCTGCAGCGTCGCGCGCAGGCCGGTCAGCTCGCGCGGGCGCACCTGGCGCAAGGCGATGCGGGCGGAGATGCGCTCGACGTCGCTGACCGACTTCAGCGCCTCCCGCAGCGGTTCGAAGCCTTCGGCATGCAGCGCCGCGATGGCGCCGTGCCGCGACATGGCTTCCGCCCGGTCGCGCTTGGGATGCAGCAGCCACTGGCGCAGCGTGCGGCTGCCCATGCCGCTCTTGCAGCTGTCCAGCAGCGAGAAGAGGGTGGGGCTGGTTTCGCCGCGCAGCGTCTGTGTCAGCTCCAGATTGCGCTGGGTGGCGGGTGGCAGGTCCAGCAAGTCGCCGCTGCGCTGCACGCGCAAGCTGCGCACATGGGCGAGGGCGCGACCTTGCGTGTGCTCGGCAAACGCCAGCAGGGCGCTGGCGGCAGCATGGGCGATGGGCAGCTCGTGGGCATTGAAGCCCTGCAGGCTGGCAACGGCCAGCTGCTCGCACAGTTTGCGTTGGCCCAGCGTCGCGTCGAACTGCCAGCTCGGCCGGTTCGTGACCGGGAAGCGCGCCTTCATGACGCCGGCCGGCTGCTGCTCACGGTTGACCAGCACCTCAGCCGGCGCCAGCCGCGCCAGCCAGGCCGGCAGCTCGACGTCGCTGCATTCGGCCAGGCCGATCTCGCCCTGGGTCAGCGACAGCCAGGCCAGGCCATGGCGGCGGCCGTGGCCGGAGACGGCCAGCAGCACGGCGTCCTGCTTGTCGGCCAGCAGCTCGGTGTCGGTGATGGTGCCGGGCGTGACGACGCGCACGACCTTGCGCTCCACCGGCCCCTTGCTGGCGCCGACTTCGCCCACCTGCTCGGCGATCGCGACCGCCTCGCCCAGCTTGATCAGCTTGGCGAGATAGCTCTCCAGTGCATGCACCGGCACGCCGGCCATGACGACGGGCTGGCCGGCGCTCTGGCCGCGCTGCGTCAGCGTGATGTCCAGCAGCGCATTGCACTTGCGCGCATCGTCGTAGAAGACTTCGTAGAAATCGCCCATCCGGTACAGCAGCAGCGTGTCCGGGAAGTCCGCCTTGAGCCCTAGATACTGGCTCATCATGGGTGTATGGGCGCTGAAGTCAGCGGTCTGGGTCATCGGCGTCTGGCAAATAGCAAAGCCCCCCGGCGGAGGGCTTCAGAATGGGCGGCAGTTTACGCGGCGGCCGGTGCCGACCCCAGGGAGATCACGATGAACAAGGCTTTGCTGGCCGGCTTGGCGCTGACCAGCCTCACTGCCGTAGCGGCCGAACCTTCGCTCTGCGCGCGGCTGGCCGATGAAGCTCGGCGGGCGCCGTCTGAAGTCTGGGCAACACCCGATCCTTTGGCAGCCTGGGTGAAGCCCACTGGGAGCGCAAGACAGTCCCCCACCGTGACCTCGCTGGCGAATGACGCGCATTGGCGTGAGCTGCTCGCCGTGACTGAGGGGCAATCCGTGGGTGTGCAGCAGCTGGAAGGTGCGCCGGTGTATCTGGTCGAAGCCTTCGCCGGCACGGCGAACTGCCAGTCGTTGGTGCTGGTCGAGGCGCGGCCTGGCCGGCCGGCGCGGCGGCTGCCTCCGCCTTTCGATCTGGAGCACATGGACCTGTGCATGACCCAGTCCGCCGGCCTCGCTCAGGTGCTTGGCCGGCCGGCGTTCATCGCGGGCGGCGCGCCGTCCATGGTCAGCCCGGATCTGCACTACCGCGTCGCGGCATGGACGGGGCAGGGCTGGGGTCAGGCCTGCGGTCTGAAGCTGAGGCGCGGCACTGCGATGGCGCCAGAAAAACGCTTCTGTGCACCTGGCGCTCAGGTCTGCGCCGCGGGCCAGGCCGAGGCGGAGAAGCTGGCGCAGGCCTATGAAGCGGACCGTGCCTCCAAGGTGCAGTTCGATGCCAAGGCGTTTGCCGGCGGCCGCTCCCCCGACGCGGTCGTCGTCGCCGCGCTGAACCCACCGTTGGCCACGCCCGGTGCGATCGGCGACACGAACCCGCCATTTCCGCTGTTTGGCGCCGATGACAAGCGGCTGGACCCGATGCTGACAACCTTCTCCAACGCCGACCCGCGCCGCCTGCCGGTGTTCATTGATGGCCGCTGGTGGCTGGCCGTCGTGGGTCGCGCTGGTGTGGGTTGGCGGGAGGGCGACGCCGTGCTGGTGGCGATGTTCATGCCGCCAGGGCGGCCGGGCGATGGCGTGGCGTCGTACCAGTTCCGCACCCGGCCCGTCAGTCTGCTGGGGGCGGTGGCGACCGATGCGCGCCCTTAGTCTGCCGGCACCCTGAGCGCCCGCTCGCGCTCCTTGGCGATACGCGCCGCAAAGTCTGCCGCACTGCCACCCGTCGGCAGATTGCTGACGTCCAGGATCCTCGAGCGGATCTCGGGCTGGCGCAGGGCCTCGTTGACGACGGCGTTGATCAGCCTCAGCCTGTCCTCGGGCACGCCACGCGGCGCGAACAGGCCGAAGGTCGAGACCAGGTTGGCCTCCGGAAAGCCCAGCTCCACCAGCGTTGGCACATCGGGCAGCACCGGCAGCCGCTTGGGTGATCCGATGGCGAGCGGCTTCAGCAGCCCCTGCCGCACGTATTGCAGCTGCTGTGCGGCCACGTTGGACGACAGCAGCTCGAACTGCCCGGCCAGTGCGTCGGTCAGTTGCTGGCCGCCGCCCTTGTAGGGGATGTGGATGATGTCGACGCCTGCCGCGGCGCGTATCTGCGCCAGCACCATGTGTCCGACCGTGGCCTGGCCGGAGGTCGCCCAGCGCAGCCGGCCCGGCGCTGCGCGCGCGGCCGCGAGCATGGCGGCAAAGGTCGCTGGCTTGAACGACGGGTGCGCCAGCACCAGCACCGGCGTGTCCATGAGGCTGACCACGGGCGCGACGTCATGCAGCAGGGCGTCGCTGCCTCGCCCCGATGGCACAGAGGCCGACGCGGCCGGTGCGAAGACCAGCGGCGAGATGGCGCAATAGGCCAGCGTGTAGCCGTCGGGCGCGGCGTGCGTCAGCGACTCCAGGGCCACCAGGCCACCGGCGCCGGCACGGCTCTCGACGAGGACGGGTACCTTGAGCCGCGCGCTCATGAAGTGCGCCAGCCCGCGTGCGGTGTCGTCGCTGACGCCGCCGGGCGGGTAGGCCACGACGAGGTGGATGGGCCGCGTGGGCCAGGGCTCTGGCGCGGCAAGGGCGACGCAGCACAGGGCCGCCCCGGCGAGCGCCCACAACGACCGCCTACGCATCGCGGTGGGCCTGGGCGATGCGGCGGGCCAGAGCGATGAAGGTGCCCGTCGGGCCGGCCTGGTCGTGCGCGCGGTAGGCCAGCGTCAGCGGCGCTTCAAGCTGGGCATGCTTCTCCAACGGCCGGCAGACGATGGAATGGGCATGCATGCCGCGCATCGAAGCGGGCACGACGGAGATGCCCGCGCCGGCCGCGACGAGGTTCATGTTCATCATCATGCGGTCGACCTCGATGAAGCTGCGCGGCCTCACGCCATGGCGTTCGCACAGGTCCAGCAGGTTGGCGTAGAGGCCGGGCGCGCCGGGGCGGCGCACCAGGATGAGGTCCTCGTTCTCCAGCTCGGCCAGTGGCACCGGCGTCGTCGACGCCCGCGGCACGGCTGCGAGCCGATGGTCCAAGGGCAGGGCCAGCAGCGCCGGCTCGGTCAGCAGGGTCTCGAAACTGACGCCCTCGGGCTGGGCCACGGGCACGCGCAGGAAGCCGCAATGCAGCCGGCTCTTGGCGATGGCGTCGATGAGGCCGGCGGCGTTGTCCTCGGTCATGGTCAGCGCGATGCCAGGCTGTTCGCTGCGGCAGGCGCGCAACACCGCCGGCGTGAAGGCGTGGGCCGCGGCGGAGCTGGTGAAGCCCACCGTCAGCAGGCCGTACTGGCCGCCGGCGAGGCGGTCCATGCGGTCGCGCATGTCGCCGAAGTCGCGCAGCAGGCGCTTGGCTTCCTCGAGGAACTGGCGGCCGCCGTCGGTGAGGCTGACGCCCTTGGGATGCCGGTGCAGCAGCACCAGGCCGAGCTCCTGCTCCAGCGCCTTGATTTGTTGACTCAGCGGCGGCTGCTGCATGCCCAGCAGCCCCGCGGCGCGTGTCATGTGGCCGGTCTCGGCCACGGTCACGAAATAGCGCAGATGCCGCAGCTCCATTTTGTCTCCATACTTTTTATGTCTTCAGGTCGTGTGTTTACTGTATTTGACGCTATGGAGTGCCGTCACTAAGGTCCGCCCCGGATTCCACACAACAACCACATGGAGACGAGGATGACGACAAGACTTTCGAGGGTGAGCTTGCTGACCCTGGCCGCCACGGCCATGGGCGCACAGGCGCAGAGCAACAGCAGCGTGCAGCTGTTCGGCTTGATGGACATCGGCGTGCAGCAGCTCAAGGCCGACGGCGTGGGCAAGCGCTGGCTGGTCAACAGCGATGGCAACACCTCCAGCCGCTTCGGCGTGCGCGGCACCGAGGACCTGGGGGGCGGTCTCAAGGTCGGCTTCTGGCTGGAGTCGGCTGTGGCCGTGGACGACGGCACCAGCGGCGCGACCAGCAGCAACAACAAGGACTCCGTCAGCGGCGGCCTGACCTGGGGCCGCCGCGCGACCGTGCAGGTCTCGGGCGACTGGGGCGAGTTGCGGCTGGGCCGCGACTATGTGCCGTCCTTCGGCAACCTGACGACGTCCATGCATCCCTTCGGTACCAATGGCGTCGGCAGTTCGGGGCTGATGTTCTATCCGGCGCCCGCCAACGGCACGACGGCACGCACCAATGTGCGGGCCTCCAATTCCATCGGCTATTTCCTGCCCGCGGGTCTGGGCGGTGTCTATGCCCATGTGATGCTGGCCCTGGGCGAGCAGGGCGACGGCCCGACGCACAAGGACGGCCGGTTGCAGGGCATCCGCATCGGCTGGCGCAACGAGGCCTTCAACGCCTCGGTGGCGACCTCGAAGACGCGCTATGCGACGGGTGACTACACGCAGAGCAATGTCGGCATGGCCTGGCAGATCGGGCCGGTCAAGCTGATGGGCCTGTGGGGCGAGAACAAGGTCGGCACCACGAAGACGACGGCGCGCATGGTCGGCACGCAGTGGCAGGTGAGCCCGCAGGGCGAGCTCCGCTTTGCCTACACGACCTTGAGCGCCAAGAGCGTGGCCAGCGACGCGACGCATATCGCCCTCGGCTATGTGCATGATCTGTCCAAGCGCACGGCGCTCTATGGCAACGTCGCCCGCATCGACAACAAGGGCACCGGCGTGCGCTTCAATGTGGGCGTGGCGACGACGGTGCCCGGTGGCAACAGCAGCGGCGTCGAGTTCGGCGTTCGCCACAGCTTCTAAGCAGGAAGACAGCGAGATGAGGACGATGACGATGAAGCGGCTGGGCGCATGGATGGCGCTGGCGGCGGGCCTCTCTCCCGCCGCGGCTTTCGACACCGCGGCCGAGACCCCGCCCGTGGCGACGGCCTGCCCGCACAACGTCGGTGAGGGCACCACCTGCCTGGCCGGGCGGGACGGTGCCGGCGCCTTCTATCTGATCGCCATGCCCAAGGCCTGGAACGGCGATCTGGTGCTGCATGCTCACGGCGGGCCATTTCTCGGCGCGCCGACGGCCAAGCGCGTTGTCGAGGACCTGGAGCGCTGGTCCGTCATGCCCCGCCTGGGTTATGCCTGGGCGGCGTCGAGCTACCGCCAGGGCGGCGTCGCGGTGACCGCCGCGGCGGAAGACACCGAGAGGCTGCGGCAACTCTTCATCGCCAAGGTGGCCAAGCCCAGGCATGTCTGGCTGCACGGCCAGTCCTGGGGCGCGAGCGTCGCGGCCAAGGGAGCGGAGCTGTTCACCGAAGGCAAGCCGTACGCCGCCGTGCTGCTGACGGCCGGTGTGCTCGGCGGCGGCACGCGCAGCTACGACTTCCGGCTTGATCTGCGCGTCGTCTACCAATACCTCTGCCACAACCATCCGCTGCCCAGCGAGCCTCAATACCCGCTGAACACGGGTCTGCCTGCCGATGCGAAGCTGACGCAGGCTGAGCTGGCGCGGCGGGTCGACGACTGCCTGGGCAAGCCGGCCGAACGCACGCCGGAGCAGGCAGCCAAGGTCAAGACGCTTGTCGACGTGATCCGCATTCCGGAGCGCAGCATCCAGTCCCATCTGAACTGGGCGACCTGGCATTTCCAGGACGTTGTGCTCAAGCGCACCGGCGGCGTCAGCCCCTTCGGCAATGTCGGCGTTGCCTACACGGGCTCGGCGGATGACGTCGCACTGAACGCGGGCGTGCTGCGCTACGCGGCCGATCCCCAGGCGGTGGCCACGTTGGCGGCAGACGCGGACCTGAGCGGGCGCATCCCCGTGCCGGTGCTGACGGTGCATGCCATCCACGACCCCACGGCCATGGTCGAGCTGCAGGAGAGCTTTGGCCGCGCCATGGCGACGGTCGGTCGTGATGCGGCGCTGGTGCAGACCTACACCGGCGACCGCGATCACAGCTATCTCAGCGATCCAACCTATGCGGCTTTGATGGAGGCGCTGTCGACGTGGGCAACGCAGGGGAAGAAGCCCACGCCAGACGGCATTGCGGCGGGCTGCGAGAAGGCGAGGGCGGTGCTGGGGTCGACCTGCCGGTTCGAGCCGGGCTATGTGCCCAAGCCGCTCGACACCCGCGTGCCATCACGGGCAAAGCCATAAAAGAACAAGGCCCGCAATGCGGGCCTTGTTGATTCAGCGAAGCTTCGAACTATCGAAGCGTCTAATTAGTCTTCCGACTTGAACACCAGCTTGACTTCGTGCGTCTGGGCGGCGCCCGTGCCTTCGAACTTCCACTGGCTCAGGGCTTCCGTGGCAGCGCGGTCGAAGACGCGCTTGGGTTCGGCTTCGACGATCGCGACATCCGAAACCTTGCCGTCACCGGCGATGGTCATCTTGGCGCGCACGCTGCCGGCGCTGATGTTCTTCTTCACGGCCTCGCTGGGGTACTCGGGGGCAACCTTCTTCAGGACCTTGGCATCGGCATGGGCCAGGGAAGCAGCGGCGACGAGGGCGAGGGCGACAGCGGAACGGGCAAACATCAGTAGCGTCTTTCGGTCTGGTTGATTGGGGGCGAAACGAAGCGGCTTGTGACCGCGTTGCAGCACGCATTCTGGCCAGTCGGGCCCCCACAGGTAAGGGGTATGGCCGTGCAGAAGTCACGCACCGATGACCGGGTTAGCCCGTAGAGGCGGCTGGCGCCAACTCCTTCACGCCGATCCAATGAAAAAGCCCTCGCGAGAGGGCTTGTTTCGGGGATCGGCGCGTCGCTCAGACCGGCGCGTCGCCGTTCTCGTCCTTCTTGATGCGCACCGCGGCACGCTTTTTCGGCGCGGCCGCTGCCGGCACCATTTCGACGACCGGTGCGGCCGGTGCCGCGGCGTCTTCTTCCTTGATGACGCGGGTGTAGGGCGCCAGCATGGTCACGAGCTGGGCGTAGATCTTGGGGTTGCCGGCCACCACTTCGCGCTGGTGCAGGAAGTCGGCTTCACCCGTGAAGTTGCCCACCAGGCCACCGGCCTCGGTGATGATCAGCGAACCGGCCGCCAGGTCCCAGGGCTGCAGGCCGGTCTCGAAGAAGGCGTCGTAGTAGCCTGCGGCGACGTAGCAGAGGTCCAGGGCCGCGGCGCCCGGGCGGCGCAGGCCGGCGCAGTGCTGCATGACTTCCTCGAACATCTTCACGTAGCGCTTGAAGTTGTCACCGCGGCGGAAGGGAAAGCCGGTGCCGATCAGCGCGTCGCTCATGCGGGTGCGCTTGGACACGCGCAGGCGGCGGTCGTTCAGGAAGGCGCCACGGCCCTTGCTGGCGTAGAAAAGGTCGTTGCGGGTCGGGTCGTAGACGACGGCCTGCTGCACGACGCCGCGATGCGCCAGCGCGATGGACACGCAGTACATCGGCAGGCCGTGGATGAAGTTGGTGGTGCCGTCCAGCGGATCGATGATCCAGACGAACTCGGAATGCTTGGCGCCGTGGGTGCGGCCCGACTCTTCGGCGAGGATGCCGTGGTCCGGGTAGGCGCCCAGCAGCGTCTCGATGATCACCCCTTCTGCGGCGTGGTCGACCTCGGTCACGAAGTCGTTCGGGCTCTTAGTGTTGATGCGCAGAGCTTCGAGGTCCAGCGAGGCGCGGTTGATGATGGCGCCAGCCGCACGCGCCGCCTTGATGGCGACATTGAGCATGGGATGGTGAGACGTTTGCAGCATGCGTGGCACTCGCTGGGAAGAAGGGGCTGACGGGAGGAAAGAGCGACGGGCCGCCACGAGGGTGGCCCGGATAATCGCGCGATTCTAGCCGCCTGCTCCGTACAAACCCGTGGAATCCACACGCTTCGTTCTCATCCATACCAGCCACGCCGGCAACGTGGGCGCTACCGCGCGGGCGATGAAGGTGATGGGCTTCAAGGATTTGGTGCTGGTCGCGCCACGCTTTGCCGACGTGCTCTGCCACGAGGAGGCTGTGGCCATGGCCAGCGGCGCGGCCGACATCCTGGCCCGGGCCCGCGTCGTCGACACGCTGGCCGAGGCCTTGGACGGCGTGGACTTCGCCTGCGCCACCGCGATGACGCCGCGCGACTTCGGACCGCCGACGCGCGAGCCGCGCTCGCTCTTCGCCGAACTGGCCACCCGCGAGGCTGCACCGCGCCTGGCCCTGGTGTTCGGTTCCGAGCGCTACGGCATGAGCAACGAGGATGTCTACCGCTGCCACGCGGTGCTGAGCATCCCGACCCACCCGGACTACGGTTCGCTCAACCTCGCCCAGGCCGTGCAGCTGCTGGCCTACGACCTGCGCCAGGCCGTGGGCGGCTTTGGCGTGCAGGCCCGCACGCCCGACCCCGAACTRGCCGATGCCCGCGCCGTGCAGGGCCTGCTCGAGCATTTGCAGGCCGCGCTGACCGACATCGGCTATCTCGACCCTGCCGCGCCACGCAAGCTGATGCCGCGACTCAACCAGCTCTTCAACCGGGCGGGCCTGACGAACGAGGAAATCCACATCCTGCGCGGCATCGCGCGGCAGATGCAGAAGACCTCAGCGTCAGCAGGCCCAAGCCAGGGCTCCTAGACTGCGCGCCATGTTTCAACGCCTGCGCGAAGACATCGCCCTCATCCTGGAACGCGACCCGGCCGCCCGGTCGGCGTGGGAGGTGCTGACCTGTTACCCGGGCCTGCATGCGCTGATGTTCCACCGCCGCGCCCACTGGTTCTGGCAGCGCGGCTTCAAGTGGCTGGGCCGCTGGATCTCGCACTGGGGCCGGTTCTTCACCGGCATCGAGATCCACCCCGGCGCGCGCATCGGTCGCAAGGTCTTCATCGACCACGGCATGGGCATCGTCGTCGGCGAGATGGCCGAGATCGGCGAGGGCTGCACCATCTACCAGGGCGTGACGCTGGGGGGTACGTCACTCGTCAAGGGCGCCAAGCGCCACCCGACGCTGGGCCCCGGCGTCATCGTCGGTGCCAATGCCAGCGTGCTGGGCGGCTTCACGGTGGGGGCCGGTGCGCGCATCGGCTCGGGCGCCGTCGTGACCAAGCCGGTGCCGGCCGGTGCGACGGCCGTCGGCAACCCGGCCCGCATCATCGAGGCCGAGAGCGAGCAGGCCCGCGAGGAGGCGGCCGCCAAGATGGGCTTCTCGGCCTATGGCGTGACCCAGGGCGACGACCCGGTCGCGCTGGCCATGCGCGGCCTCATCGACAGCGCCTCCGGCCACGAGCACCAGATTGCGCTGATCTGGAATGCGGTCTGCAAGCTGTCGACGCAGATGGGCAAGCCGGTGGGCGATTGCGTGCCGGACGACGCCCAGCGCGACGAGGCCTTTGATGCGGCGGAGATGAACCGGCTGGTCAAGTAGGGTCCTTCTGACCCTTAGACTGCGCCCCCATGAAAAATGAGGGAGACGCAGCCATGGAAGAGCCGGAAGTCCATTCGCATCACCACGGCAGCCACAGCGGCCACCGCTGGTTCGACATCACGGCTTCGGTCTGCGCCATGGTGGTGTCCTTCGCGTCCCTGTATCTCGCCATCCATCATGGCCACGTGATGCAGCAGATGGCAGAGGCAAATACGCGCATGGTTACGGCCACCTCCTGGCCGCGGGTCAGTTACTCGACAAGCAATGTCGATGAGCGCGGCCAGCCCTCCCTGATCCGCTTCTCGCTGACGAACAAGGGCATCGGCCCGGCGAGCATCCAGGGCATGGAGGTCCGCTACGACGGCAAGCCGGTGAAGAGCGTTCGCGATCTGCTGAAGGATTGCTGCAGCACCGACGGCAACGCGGCGGGCCTGACCTGGCGCCTGTCGACGGCCAATGGCGAGATCCTGAGGCCGGGCGAGGAAAAGCACTTCCTGCACCTCAACAGGCACGAGGATGCGGCGCTGTGGGCGCGCGTCAACGCGCTGCCGGCCAAGGTCAGCGTCAAGGTCTGCTATTGCTCGGTGTTCGAGGAGTGCTGGGTGGCCGACAGTGCATCCAACAAGGCCACCAAAGTCGCCGCCTGCCCGGTCAACTGGACGCAATACGCCGATTAAGGCGACCGAACAGGCCCAGACCCGCCGCCGCCTTGTGGTCTGGCCGGGTCGGCGTGGATGAGAATCACAGATTCCGGGCCGTGACGGTCCGCCTCCTGTGATCGCCCTGCTGTGCTTCTGAGCGAGTTCCGACTGTGGCTTTCCTCCGGCTGGCGCGTGGCGCTTGGCCTGGCGATGGCCGCATCCTGCCTCGCCACGCAGGCGGCGCCAGCCGCCAAGCGCTGGTCCAGCCTGGCCGACATCAGCTTCCAGCATCTGACCCAGGAGCAGGGCCTGCCCAATGCCATCGCGACGGCCATGGCCGAGGATGGTCAGGGTTTCCTGTGGGTCGGCACGCTCGGCGGCCTGGCGCGCTGGGACGGCTATCACTTCAAGGTCTACAAGGCCGATGCGCAGCGGCCCGGTGCCTTGCCGGACAACTATGTGCAGTCCCTGCATGGCGATGCCAAGGGGCGGCTCTGGGTCGGCACGAGCGCGGCGGGCCTGCTCAGGCATGACCCGGCGACGGACCGTTTCGTCGCCATCCCGGTCGGTGGCGCAGGAGGCCTGAGCCATGTCAGCGTGCGGCAGATCGCCGACGACGGCGCCAGCGGGCTGTGGGTCGTCACCGACGGCGGGTTGGATCACCTGGACCCCGACAGTGGCCGCATCGAGCATGCCAGTGCCGCCGGCGGTTGGGCCGAAGGCGCCGGCGCCCAGGTCTGGTCGGTGCTGCGCGACCGGCGTGGCCAGCTCTGGATCGGCAGCGCCGCGGGCCTGTTCCGCCGCCCCGCCGCGGGCGCGCCGCTGCAAGCCGTGCCGCTGGCCCCCGGCCGTGCGGTGCAGCCCCAGGCCCTGGCCCAGGACAGCGCCGGCCAGATCTGGGTCGGCAGCCTGCACGAAGGCGTCTTCGTGCTCGGGCACGAGGGCGACGCGCCCGCCATCGACGTGCGCGAGGCCGGCGTGCCCGACAAGGACGATCTGCTCTTCAACAACCAGATCGCCAGCCTGCTGGAGGTGCAAGCGGGCGAGATGTGGGTGGCGACGCTGGGGCAGGGCGCCGTGGCCGTCGACATCGAGAGCCGCGACACGCGCCGCATCCGCCATGTGCCGGCCTGGCCCGTCAGCCTGGCGGACAACGCGCTGCGCACCCTCTACCGTGACCGGGCCGGCCTGGTCTGGGTGGCCTCCAACCGCGGCCTGAGCCGCTACGACCCGCGCCAGGGCGGCGTGCTGACGCGCCTGGGTGCCAGCGCCGGGGTCGACGAGGCGCTGGATTCGCGCTTCATCAGCGCCGAGATCAGCTGGATCCTGCCGATGCCCGGCGGCCGGCTGTGGCTGGCCACGCACAAGAGCGGCATCGACATCCTCGACGCGACCGGCGCCCGCACCGGCGCGCTGCGGCCCGACGCCAGCCGGCCCGAAGCCGCGCTGCCGCCGGACATCGTGCTCGGGATGGCGCGCGTGGCGGATGGCGGCGTCTTCATCGCCACCAAGCGCGGCCTGTATCGGACCGATGTCGACGGGCGCCGTCTGCGCCGCGTGAACCTGGCGGGCCGCGACCCTGCCGCCTCCACCTGGGCCCTGCTGGCCGACGGCGACACGCTGTGGATAGGCGGGCAGTTCGATGGCCTGTGGCGGCTGGACCTGGCCAGCGGCCGCGCCGCGCCCGTGGCACCGGCGGCGCCGGGCCTGACCGATCAGCGCATCATGGTGCTGGCGCGCGGTGCGGCCGGCGAACTCTGGGTCGGGACGCGCAACGGCCTCAACCGGCTCGATCCCCTCAGCGGCGCGACCGTGCAATACCCGGCCGGGCCGACGTTGGCCCGCGGCTTGTCGGCGGGTTTCGTCACGGCGCTGATGCTGGACGCCGAGGGGCGGCTCTGGGTGGGCAGCTATGGCGGCGGCATCGATGTGCTGCCGGCACCGGGCCGCGGCGACTCCATCCTGCGCGTCGGCACGGCCCGGGGCCTGCCGGATGGCACCGTCAATGCACTGCTGCAGGACCTGCAGGGCCAGGTCTGGGCCAGCACCGACAACGGGCTGGCACGCATCGACCCCGTTCGCATGACCGCGCATGCGCTGCGGCGTGCCGAAGGCGTCGTCTTCCCGACCTACTGGACCGGGGCGGCGGCGCGCACCGAGCGCGGCGAACTGCTGTTCGGCGGCGCGGGCGGCATGACGGTCGTGCTGCCCGAGAAGCTGCAGACCTGGAACTACCGCCCCCAGGTGCTGGTGGTGGACGTGCAGATCGCCGGCAGTTCGGTGCCGCTCGCGTCGGGCAGCGGCGCGCTGCTGGACGTGCCCGCCGACGGCAACAGCCTGGCGGTCGAGTTCGCGTCCAGCGACTTCTCGGCCCCCGAGCGCAACCGCTATGCCTACAAGCTGGAGGGCTACGACAGCGGCTGGGTGGCGGCGGATGCGGCGCGGCGGCTGGCGGCCTACACGAATCTGCCGCCGGGCGACTACAAGCTGCGCCTGCGCGCCTCCAACCGCGACGGGCAATGGGGCGAACGTGAGCTGGCCCTGCCGGTGACGGTGAGGCCAGCCTGGCATCAGACCTGGTGGTTCCGCGTCGCCTTGGCGCTGACCTTGGGCCTGCTGGTGCTGTTGACCGTGGCGGCGCGCACGCGGCTGCTGCGCCACCGCCAGCTGGAGCTGGAGCACCGGGTGCGCGAGCGCACGGTCGAACTGCGGGCGATGCACCATGCGCTGGAAGAGAAATCGGCGCAGTTGCAGCTGAGCAGCGTGACCGACCCGTTGACGGGCCTGCACAACCGCCGCTTCCTGAGCGAGCACATCGAGCAGGACCTGGCGGCTGGCCTGCGCCGATCCCAGGAGACGCTGGCCGCGGGCGGCCAACCGCTGGACACCGACAACGTCTTCCTGCTGCTCGACATCGACGCCTTCAAGCGCATCAACGACCGGCATGGGCACGCATCGGGTGATGCGGTGCTGGTGCAGTTCGGCGCGCGGCTGCGCTCGGTGCTGCGCGAGTCCGACTATCTGGTGCGCTGGGGCGGCGAGGAGTTTCTGGCCGTTGCGCGCGACACCGACCGCCTGCGTGCCGAGGAACTCGCCGAACGCATGCGCGCCGTCATCACGGCCACGCCTTTTGCACTCGATGACGGCGGTGAGATCGCCGTCAGTTGCTCGATCGGGTTCGCCTGCGTGCCCTTCGAGCTGGAGCGGCCGCAGGCGCGCAGCTGGCAGCAGGTCGTCAATCTGGCCGACCTGGGGCTCTATGCCGCCAAGCGGTCCGGGCGCAATGCCTGGGTGGGCGTGCACACCGCCGTCGGGCGGGGCGCCAGGGGTCAGCGCATCGTCGGCGGCTTCGGCCTCAGCAGCAATCGCAACCTGGACGATGTGGCGGCGGCGCTGGCCGAGCCGGGAACGGTCGAAGGCTAGACGGGGCGCTGCGCGCTCTTGGGCCTGAAGGACTTGCAGACCTCGTCACGGGTCTCGAGGTAGGGCCCGCCGATCAGATCGATGCAATAGGGCACGGCCGCGAAGATGCCGCTGGCCTTCTCGTGGCCGGCCAGCGTTTCGGCAATGGCCTTGGGCTGGCCGGGCAGGTTGATGATCAGCGCCTTGCCGCGGATGACGGCGACCTGGCGCGACAGGATGGCCGTCGGCACGAAGTGCAGCGAGATCTGCCGCATCTGCTCGCCAAAGCCGGGCATCACGCGGTCGGCCACGGCCAGCGTCGCCTCGGGCGTCACGTCGCGCGGCGCGGGGCCGGTGCCGCCGGTCGTCAGCACCAGGTCGCAGTGCTCGGTGTCGACGAGCTCGATCAGCGCCGCGGAAATGCCGGCCTGTTCGTCGGGAATCAGGCGCGGCACGAAGGCGATGGGGTTGTGCAGCGCGCTCGTCAGCCAACCTTGCAGCGCCGGCAGGCCCTTGTCCTCGTAGACGCCGGTCGATGCGCGGTCGCTGATCGACACGATACCGATGCGAACCGGTTCACTCATCTTCGGCCGCGACCTCAGAAGCCTTGATGAACTGGAACAGCTCGCGGAAGGCGCGGCCGCTGCGCTTTTCGGGCTCGTTGGCGGCGTCCTTGCGCGCGGCGCGCACGAGGCTGCGCAGCTGCTGGATGTCGACCTCGGCATGGGCCGCGAGGAATTCCTGCAGCGCGTCGTCACTGGCCAGCAGGCGCTCGCGCCAGCGTTCGGACTGGTGCAGCTTCAGGCTGTCCTGGGCGTGGCCGAGCTTGAACGCCGCCACCGCCTCGCGGATGGGCTCGGGGTCGATCTTGCGCATCAGCTTGCCGATGTACTGCATCTGCCGGCGCTTGCCCTCGAAATTGGTGATCTTCTTGGCGGCGCGCAGCGCGTCGTACAGGATCTCGGGCAGGGCCAGTGGCTCCCAGCGGCTCTCGGGCAGGGCCAGCAATTCGTCGCCCAGCTTCTGCAGCGCGGTCATGTCGCGCTTGAGCTGGGACTTGCTGGGGCCGTCGAAGTCGTCCTCGGCGTCGTGTTCGGGGGTGTTGTCTTGCATCTGTGGACGTGTTCGGGCGAGTCCTATGATTGTCGCCCACTCGAATTCAGCGCTTTTCATGTCCCAAGCCAAAGACGGTTTTGCCTACAGCCCCGAGCAGTTCCAGCAATGGATCGAGGATGCGCTCGGCGAAGCGAAGAAGATCGGCGCGACGGATGCCGGCGCCGAGGTGTCCGAGGGCTGCGGCCTGTCGGTGTCCGCGCGACTCGGCCAATTGGAGAACGTCGAGCGCAACCGCGACAAGTCGCTCGGCATCTCGGTCTATCTCGGCCAGCGCCGCGGCAATGCCAGCACCTCGGACTTCTCTCCCCAGGCCATCCGCGACACGGTGCGTGCGGCCTATGACATCGCCCGCTTCACGGCCGAGGACGAGTTCGCCGGCCTGCCCGATGCGGACGACCTGGCTCTGGACGCGGCGCAGCGGCCCGAGCTGGACCTCTTCCACCCCTGGGCCGTCGACGCCGCCGCTGCGGCCGAGATCGCGTTGCGCTGCGAGGCCGCGGCGCTGGGTGTGGACAAGCGCATCACCAACAGCGAAGGCGCGGCCGTGTCGGCCCAGCAGTCGCATTTCTGGATGGGCAACACGCGCGGCTTTCGTGGCGGCTATGCCAGCTCGCGCCACTCGCTGTCGGTCGCGCCGATTGCCGGCCGCGGTGCGGGCATGCAGCGCGACGCCTGGTACAGCTCCATGCGCGACGCCGCCGACCTGGCCTCGGCCGAGGCGGTGGGCCGTTACGCGTCCGAGCGTGCCCTGTCGCGCCTGAAGGCACGCAAGGTGGCGACGGCCGAGGTGCCGGTGCTGTTCGAGAGCACGGTCGCCATCGGCCTGCTGGGCGCCCTTGTGCAGGCCACCAGTGGCGGTGCGCTCTATCGCCGCACCACCTTCCTGCTCGACAGCCTGGGCAAGCCGGTCACGGCGTCGCACATCGACATCGCCGAGGACCCGCACGTGAAGAAGGGCAAGGGCAGCTCGCCCTTCGACGACGAGGGCGTGATCACACGCGCTCGCTCCGTCGTGGAAGGCGGCGTGCTGCAGGGCTATTTCCTGTCCAGCTACTCGGCCCGCAAGCTGGGCATGAAGACGACCGGCCATGCCGGTGGGTCGCACAACCTGCGCATGACGAGCCGCGCCACGGCGCCCGGCGACGACCTGCCGACGATGATCCGGCGCCTTGGGACCGGTCTGCTCGTCACCGAGCTGATGGGCCAGGGCGTCAACTACGTGACCGGCGACTATTCGCGTGGCGCCAGCGGCTACTGGGTCGAGAACGGCGAGATCGCCTACCCGGTGCATGAAGTGACCATCGCCGGCAACCTCAAGGACATGCTGCTCAACATCGTCGGCATCGGCGCCGACGAGTACACGATGGGCACCAAGACCATCGGTTCGGTGCTCGTCACCGGCATGAAGCTCGCGGGGAACTGACGTGCATCTGACGCGTCAGCGCCTGGGTAAATCCCGGCCGGCTGGCGATGGAGCGATTCCTAGAATCGCCCGGCATATTTCTCTTCGCAAACCCGAAAACAGGAGACTTTAATGACCATGGAACGTCGTTCCTTTGTGCGCCACGCCGGCCTGGCAGGTGTGCTGGCTGCAGGCGCTGCCCCGGCCGTCGTGCACGCCCAGGCGCAGGTGCGCTGGCGCCTCGCGTCGAGCTTCCCGAAGTCGCTGGACACCATCTTCGGCGCGGCCGACGTGTTCGCGAAGAAGGTCTCCGAAATGACCGGCGGCAAGTTCCAGATCTCCGTGCACGCCGGCGGCGAGATCGTGCCGGCCCTGCAGGTGGTTGACGCCGTGCAAGGCGGCACCGTCGAGATCGCCCACACGGCGCCCTACTACTTCTTCGGCAAGGACGAGACCTTCGCGCTGGGCTGCGCCATCCCCTTCGGCCTGAACAGCCGCCAGATGACGGCCTGGATGGTGGAAGGCAACGGCATGAAGCTGATGCGCGAGTTCTACCGCAACTACAACATCGTCAACTTCCTCGGTGGCAATACCGGTGCGCAGATGGGCGGCTGGTATCGCAAGGAGATCAAGAGCGTTGCCGACATGAAGGGCCTGAAGATCCGCATCGGCGGCTTCGCGGGCCGGGTCATGGAGCGCATGGGCGCCGTGCCGCAGCAGATCGCCGGCGGCGAGATCTACTCCGCACTGGAGAAGGGCACCATCGACGCGGCCGAGTGGGTCGGTCCCTACGACGACCTGAAGCTGGGCTTCAACAAGGTCGCGCCCAACTACTACTACCCCGGCTGGTGGGAGGGCGGCCCGCAGCTGGACTTCTTCATCAACACCAAGGCGTATGACGCGCTCTCCAGCGAGTACAAGGCCGTCGTCGAGGCTGCATCCGCGATGGCCCACATCGACATGCAGGCCAAGTACGACGCCAAGAACCCGGGTGCGCTGAAGCAACTGGTGGGCTCGGGCACCAAGCTGTTCCGCTTCCCCAAGGACACGATGGACGCGGCCTTCAAGGAGTCCATGGCCATCTACGCCGAGCTGTCGGCCAAGAACCCGAACTGGAAGAAGGTCTACGAGGACTATTCCAACTTCCGCCGCGACCAGAACCTGTGGTTCCGCTTCTCGGAAGCCGGCTTCGACGACTTCATGCAGGCGCAGAAGCTGTAAATCAGCGAGCCTCAAAACAAAGCCCCGCATCGCGGGGCTTTTTTCTTGGCGCTCCAGGCGCCTACTTCTTCGCCGCTTCCTCCAGCGCGCGGCGCACCGCGTCGCCATCATCCGCTGGTGCGCTGGCCGCCGACGCAGCCGGCTCCGGCGCGAACAGCTTGCTGGCATCGTCGGAGCTCATGTCCGCCGGCTTCTCGTGGCCACCCATCTGCTGCAGCAGCTCCGACGCCTGGTTCAGGTCGACCGCCTTTTCCTTGTCGAGGAAGACCGTCACCGTCTGCGGGAAGAAGATGACGATGGCCACGAGGATGAGCTGCATGAACACCCAGGGGATGGAGCCCATGTAGATGTCGCTGGAGAGGACCTTCTTCGGGATCGAGCCGTTCTTGAACAGCGTGTCCGAGATGCCGCGCAGATAGAACAACGCGAAGCCGAAGGGCGGGTGCATGAAGCTCGTCTGCATGTTCACGCACAGCATGACGCCGAACCAGACCAGGTCGATGCCCATCTTGTCGGCCACAGGCCCCAGCAGCGGCAGGATGATGAAGGCGATCTCGAAGAAGTCGAGGAAGAAGGCCAGGAAGAAGATGAAGAGGTTGACGACGATGAGGAAGCCGATCTGGCCGCCTGGCAGGTCGCTGAGCATGTGCTCGATCCAGCGGCCGCCTTCCACGCCCTGGAACACCAGCGAGAAGGTGCGCGAGCCGATCAGGATGAAGACCACCATGGCCGTGATGCGCATGGTGCCCAGCATGGTCTCCTTGATCAGCGGCCAGTTCAGCCGCTTGTGCAGGCCGGCCAGGATGAAGGCGCCCACCGCGCCCATCGCACCGGCTTCGGTCGGCGTGCAGATGGCGGTGTTGATGCCGGGCAGGCCGCCCATGGAGCCCAGCACCGCAAAGATCAGCACGGCCGACGGGACGATGCCGCGCAGGCACTTCTTCCACAGCGCCCAGCCCTGCAGCGTGCGCGCCTCCTTGGGCACGCCCGGCACGTGGTGGGGCTTCACGCGGCTGAGCACGAAGGTGTAGAGGGCGAAGATCAGCACCTGCAGGATGGACGGGCCCCAGGCGCCCTTGTACATATCGCCCACCGAGCGGCCGAGCTGGTCGGCCAGCACGACGAGCACGAGCGAGGGCGGCACGAGTTGCGTGATCGTGCCCGACGCGGCCAGCACGCCGGTCGCGTAGCGCATGTTGTAGCCGTAGCGCATCATCACCGGCAGCGAGATCATCGCCATCGCGATGACCTGGCCGGCCACGGTGCCGGTGATGGCGCCGAGGATGAAGCCGACGATGATGACCGAGTAGCCCAGGCCACCGCGCACCGGGCCGAAGAGCTGGCCCATGGAGTCGAGCATGTCCTCCGCGAGGCCGCACTTTTCCAGCAGCGAGCCCATCAGCGTGAAGAAGGGGATGGCCAGCAGCAGGTCGTTGGACAGGATGCCGAAGACGTTCTGCGGCAGCGCGCTCATGAACTCCGGCGGGAACCAGCCCTGGCTCACCGCGAAGAAGCCGCAAGCCAGGCCCAGCGCCGCCAGCGAGAACGCGACGGGGAAGCCGATCAGCATGATCACGATCAGCCCCGCGAACATCAGCGGCGGGAAGCTCTCCATCGAGATCATTGCAGGGGCCTCTCGTAATGGATGTCCATGTCGAACTTGTGCGCGAGCCAGGCCACGCGCTTGATGATTTCGGCGCACCCCTGGAGCGCGACGAGGGCGAAGCCCAGCGGCAGCACCATTGCAGCCGGCCACCGGATCAGGCCGCCGGCGTTGCTTGACAGCTCACCCGACGTCAGCAGCTTGGTGGCGTAGCGCATGAAGCCCAGGCTGGCGACGGAATCACCGGGCGCCATGCCGGTGCTGAGCTTGACGTAGAAGAAGCCCCAGGACAGCCAGGCCAGATAGCAGATGACCGGCATCAGGAAGACGACGAGGCCGAACAGGTCGACGTAGACCTTGCCATGGCCCGTGAGCCGGCTGTAGACCAGGTCGACGCGCACATGCTCGTTGAGCCGCAGCACCTGGGCCGCGCCCAGCATCACGCAGGCCGCGAACAGATACCACTGGATCTCGAGGAAGGAGTTGGAGCTGTAGTCGAGGCTGTAGCGGACGACGGCGTTGGCGGCACTGATGAAGCAGGACAGCAAGACGGCCCAGGCGGCAAGCTTGCCGAAGCGGTCGTTGAGGCTGTCGATGCGCCGCGCCAGGGAGAGCAGGGCGTTCATGAGACTGGGCAGGAGAAAAGCGAAGCGGCCGCCAATGTAGCGACCGCTGGAGGGGCGTCGGCTTCTTTGAGCCGTCGTTCAGGGTAAGCCCCGGGTGGGTTCAGCCCAGTTGCTGGGCCTGCAGGAAGAGCCGCGTCGAGCGCGCGCCCGAACGGCAGAAGAGCAGCAGCGGGCGCGGCAGTTCTTCCAGCAGTTGGGCGAAGGCCTCGATCTCCGCGGGCGACTGGTAGCCGCCGGCGACGGGCAGGTGGCGGTACTCCATGCCGGCGGCCTCGGCGGCGGCCTGGATGGCGGCCGACGTCGGCTGGTCGGGGCCGTGTTCGAAGTCCGGCCGGTTGTTGACTACGCTCTTGAAGCCCATGGCCGCGGCTTCAGCCATGGCTTCGGGCGTCAATTGGGGGGCGGCGCAGATGTCGGGGGCGATGGATTGCATGGGCAGGCTCATGGTGCCTCCTTACTTGGCCAGCGCGGCCTTGACCGCGCTGGAGACCGTGCTCATCTCGGCCACGCCGCCGAGTGCGGCCTTGGCAGCTGCCATGACTTTGCCCATGTCGCCGGGGCCGCTGGCACCCAGCTCGGCCACGATGGCGGCCACCTTCTCGGCCACCGCCTCGGCGGACAGGCGCTCGGGCAGATAGACCTGCAGGACGGCCAGCTCGGCGGTTTCCTTGGCGACGAGGTCGTCGCGGCCGGCGGCGGCGAACTGGCTGATCGAGTCCTTGCGCTGCTTGATCAGCTTGTCGACGATGGCGACGAGGGCGGTGTCGTCCACGACGACGCGCTCGTCCACTTCCTTCTGCTTGACGGCAGCCAGCAGGCCACGGATGGTCAGCAGGCGGTCGGCTTCCTTGGCGCGCATCGCGGCCTTCATGTCTTCGGTGATGCGGTCTTTCAGGCTCATGGGGAGATCCGGTTCAAAAAGACAAAAACCCGCAACAGCGTCCTGTGGCGGGTCTTGGAGTTCAACCAGAGCCGAGGCTCCGGATGGCGTCAGAAACGATCAGTACAGCTTCTTGGGCAGCTGCATGCTGCGCACGCGCTTGTAGTGGCGCTTGACGGCCGCAGCCTTCTTGCGCTTGCGCTCGGCGGTGGGCTTCTCGTAGAACTCGCGGGCGCGGAGTTCGGTCAGCAGGCCCAGCTTTTCGATGGTGCGCTTGAAGCGACGCAGGGCGACGTCGAACGGCTCGTTTTCCTTGACGCGGATGGTGGTCATGTATTTCCTTCAGATTGCGCTCGGTATTCGCGGCTGAGATCAGCAGCAGGTTCCGGATTACTGCTTCTCTTCAATCTTCTTCGAGAAGTGCAGCGAATCGACGCGCGGGTTTGCCAGCAAAGCCAAGGATTGTAGCCGGGAAATCAAGGACTTGCCAAGATTTGCTCAGGCCCTGATTGAAGCCTCTCTTGAGGCGGTGGCCATGGCCTCGGCGCAGGCGGCGGCGCTGGCCCAGGCCCACTGGAAGTTGTAGCCCCCCAGCCAGCCGGTCACATCGACCACCTCGCCGATGAAGTACAGGCCCGGCACGCGCTTGCTTTCCAGCGTCTGCGAGCTCAGGTCGCGGGTCGAGACGCCGCCCCGCATGACTTCGGCCTTGCGCCAGCCCTCGTCGCCGCTGGGCATCAATTGCCAGTCATGCACGCTGCGGCCCAGGCGTTGCAGATCGGCGTCGCGGCAGTCCGGCAAGGGGCGGGCCGCGTCCAGGCCGGCGCGCTCCAGCCAGGCCGCTGCAAGGCGCTGGGGCAGCCGGCTGGCGAATTCATTGCCGAGCTGGCGGCGCGAGGTGCTCTTGGCGTCGACGAGGGCCTTGTCCAACTGCAGATCGGGCGCCAGGTTGAGTTGCAGCGCCTGTCCATCGGCGCGATAGCTGGAAATCTGCAGGATGGCCGGGCCGCTGAGGCCTCTATGCGTGAACAGCAGGTCCTCGAGGAAGCGCATGCGGGCCTTGCCGCTGCCGACGCTGACCTCCACCGGCAGCGACAGGCCGGCCAGCGCGGCGAAGGGACTCCAGGCCTCGGCATCGAAGGTCAATGGCACCAGCGCGGGGCGCGGCTCGACGATGGCGTGTTCGAAGCGCTTGGCCAGCCGCAGTCCCCAGTCGCTGGCGCCGATCTTGGGGACCGGGAGGCCACCTGTTGCGACGACGACACGCGGCGCGCTGACGGGACCCTGGCTGGTGTCCAGCTCGAAGCCGCCGTCTGCAAGCCTTCGCACGTCGGCCACCGTGCAGGGTTGCCAGCGGATCACGCCGCCGGCTTCGCATTCCCTGACCAGCATCTGGATGATCTGCTCGGCGGAGTCGTCGCAGAACAACTGGCCCTTGTGCTTTTCATGGAAGGCGATGCCGTGGCTCTGGACGAGCTTGATGAAGTCCTGGGGCGTGTAGCGAGCCAGGGCCGAGCGGCAGAAGGCCGGGTTCTCGGACAGGAAATTGGCCGGGCCGGCTTCGCGATTCGTGAAATTGCACCGCCCGCCACCCGATATACGAATCTTTTCTGCCAGCTTGGGCGAGTGGTCGACCAGCAGCACCTTGAGCCCGCGCTGGCCCGCGAGGGCAGCGCAGAAAAGGCCTGCCGCCCCGGCGCCCACCACCACCGCATCGAATCCCTGCATAGACCTCCCGTGAATGGGGCGGCATTGTCGTAGGTGAGCGCATCGAAACTCGTTAGGATTCAGCTCAGCCGGCAAACGGGTCTTCTAGGGGGGAGGCCCGATTCATGGGGTGGCGCGGTCTTGCTGGCGCTGCTTGGCCCCCACTACAGTCCCCCGACACCCTTGGCATTCGCTACTTTTTGTTGCGAATGTGCGATCGCATCAAAACGATTTCATGGACATGACCGCTGACCAGACCGCGATGCAGCCGCCACCAGGCAGCCTGGCGCATTGGCTGGCGGACCACGGCGAGTTGGGCGGCGAGACGCTCGTTGGCCTGGTGTCCCTGATCGAGCCGCTGGGCAGCCAAGCGGCCATCAAGGCGGTGTCCACCGGTCGCTATGTGTTCGCCACGGCGGGCCTGGCGCAGCTGTTCGAGCGTGAAGCCGTCGTCGGCCACACGGACGCCGAACTGCTCAAGGCCGACGAGACGACGGCCTTGCGTCGCGTCGAGCAGACGGTCATGGCCCAGCGCCATCCGGTGGTCAGCGAGCACAAGCTGGAAATCAACAACCGCCGCCGCGAGTTCAGCGTGACCCGCCTGGCCTTGAGTCAGGATTTCCTGCTTTCGGTCTGGCATGAACGCACCGAGGAGCGCCACCGCGAAGCGCATCTGCAGCGCGCCCTGGCCCAGATCGAGCAGCAGCAGTCCTCCATCGAGCAGATCCGCCGCGAGCTGCAGCAGGGCTCGGGCCGCGACGACGTCTCGGGCCTCTATATGCGCGCCCAGTTCGACGACCAGTTGCTGCGCGAGATCGACCTGTCGTCGCGCGAGCACCGGGAGTTCGCCCTCGTCATCATCGCGTTGGACGCCTCATCGGTCATCACCGGCCTGGGTGACGATGCCCAGCAGCGCCTGCTGGAAGGCATTGGCCGCATGCTGCGCGCCAACACGCGGGCGATGGACTCGGCCTGCCGCATCGGGCCGCAGCGCTTTGCCGTGCTGCTGTCCGGCGTGGGTCTGGCCACGGCCCATGCCCGCATGGAGCAACTGCGCCGGCAGTGCGCGGCCCAGATCGTCGTGCTGAACGGCCAGGACCTGGGCTTGTCCATCTCGATGGGCGTGTCCAGCTTCCCGCACACGGCTTCGCGCCAGGACGAGCTGATGGCCGCCAGCGAAGCCGCTGTGCATGAAGCCCAGCGCCGTGGCGGCAACCAGGTCGTGCTGGCTTCCATCGCCTTCGGCTAGATCTCGCTGAGTCCTTTGTAGAGCATGTAGGCCGCGAGCGCGAACAGCAGCATCGCGAAGACCTTCTTCAGCTGGGCCACGTCCATCGCATGCGCCGCGCGGGCGCCCAGCGGCGCCATCGTCACGCTGGTGGCGGCAATCAACCCCAGCGCCGGCAGATAGAGATAGCCCACCGTGCCGGGCAAGGCCGGCGTCAGCCCCCAGCCACCGATGACATAGCCCAGCGTGTTGGCGACTGCGATCGGGAAGCCCAGCGCGGCGCTGGTCGCGACGGCGAGGTGCACCGGCACATTGCACCAGACCATGAAGGGCACGCTGACAAAGCCGCCTCCGGCGCCCACCATGCCCGACAGCAGGCCGATGCCCGCGCCGGCGCCGAACTGGCCCGCCGTGCCGGGCATCTGGCGGCTGGGCGCCGGGCGCCTGTTGCGCAGCATCTGCCAGCCCGAAAAACTGACGAAGGCCGCGAAGAGCAGGGCCAGCCAGGCGCCCTTGAGAAGGGCGAACAGACCTGCTCCCGCCAGCAGGCCACCGATCAGGATGCCGGGCGCCAGGCCCTTGACCAGATCCCAGCGCACCGCGCCGCGTTGGTGGTGGGCGCGCACGCTGGACAGCGACGTGAACATGATGGTGGCCATCGACGTGGCAATGGCCATCTTCACCGCCAGGCTCGGCTCGACGCCGCGCCCACTCAGGATGAAGGTCAGGATGGGCACCATCAGCATGCCGCCGCCGATGCCGAGCAGGCCCGCGAGAAAGCCGGCCGCCAGCCCGAGAGCGAGCAGCTCCGCGACGAGGGTGACCGTCATTTGACGTGCAGTCGCTTCAGCACCGCCTGCCATTCGGCCGGCGTGACCGGCGTGATCGACAAGCGGCTGCCGCGTTCCAGCACCCGCATGGTCGCGAGCTCGGGCGCCTCGCGCATTTCCTTCAGGCTCAGCAGCCGCGTCGTCTCGCGCCAGCGCACGTCGACATGCACCCAGCGCGGCGCTTCGGGCTTGGACTTGGCGTCGTAGTAGTGGCTGCTGGCATCGAACTGCGTCGCGTCGGGATAGGCCGCGCTGCTGACTTCGGCGAGGCCGGCGATGCCGGGCTCGGGGCAGGACGAGTGATAGAAGAGCACGCCATCGCCGAGCTGCATGTCATCGCGCATGAAGTTGCGCGCCTGGTAGTTGCGCACACCCGTCCAGGGCAGGGTGCCGGCGCGCTGCAGATCGAGGATGGAAGCCTCGTCGGGCTCCGACTTCATCAGCCAGTAGTTCATGCGCTGATGCTAACGGCGAGCCGCTGGGAAGAAGGTGTCCACCGCAATCCTGGGGGCCGAGATCCTGAACACCCAGGGGTAATCAGGTGGGCGAGGTCAACCGGACTTCGGGTTCATCTGACGCGAGACGATCACGCCCGTCCGGCATTTTCCAAGCCCTTGCTCATAGAGCATCGGATGAAGGAAATAAAGCCCCGGGGAAAGCGATGGACGGGGTGAATTCTACGACTCAGAGCAGTTGCCCATCGTGTCCGAGTGCTTCATCCAGGCGCTTGACGAGGGCATCGAGCTCGGGCGTTGACATTGGCGTTTCGCGCGAGGTGTCGGCGAGCTGATAAGCGAGGTTCAAGGCCGCCAGCACGGCGATGCGCTCGCGCGCCTTGACCTTGCCGGCGTCGCGGATGGCACTCATCTCGCGATCCACCTGGGCCACGGCCGAGGTCAGGGCGGCCTCGCCGCCTTCGGGGCAGCCGAGCAGATAGCTCTGGCCCATGATGGTTACTTCCATCTGCTTCATGCGTCTTCCTTGGGCGTCTCGACGGGCAGGCGCTCCAGCAGCGCGTCCACGCGGGCGCGCGCCGCGTTCAGGCGCGAGCGCAGGCTGTCGCGCTCCTGAGTCAGGGCCGCCACCTGCTCGAGCAGCAGGGTGTTGGTGCGGGTCAACTCGTCGTGGCGCAACAGCAGGCGTTCGACGCGTTCAAGGAGATCGCTGAGTTGGGCCATGGCGTGTGAGGGTTCAGGCAGCGGCGGATTTTAGGTTCCGACCGTAGTCACATTCGTTGACGACGGCGCAAACATTGCACAGCGGCTTGCGCGCCTGGCAGATGTAGCGGCCGTGCAGGATCAGCCAGTGATGGGCGTCGACGAGATAGTCCGTCGGCACGCGTTCCAGCAGGCCGAGCTCGACGGCCAGCGGCGTCTTGCCGGGCGCCAGGCCCGTGCGGTTGCTGACGCGGAAGATGTGGGTGTCGACGGCCATCGTCGGCTCGCCGAAGGCGACGTTGAGCACGACATTGGCCGTCTTGCGGCCGACGCCGGGCAGGGCTTCCAGTTCGGCGCGCGAGCGCGGCACCTCGCCGCCATGCAGATCGATCAGCCTCTGGCAGGTCTGCAGCAGATGCTTGGCCTTGCTGCGGTACAGGCCGATGGTCTTGATGTAGCTCTCCAGGCCTGCGGTGCCCAGCGCCAGGATCCGGGCCGGCGTGTTGGCGACGGCGAAGAGGCGTTTTGTCGCCTTGTTGACGCCGACGTCGGTGGCCTGGGCGGACAGCAGCACGGCGGTCAGCAGTTCGAAGACGCTGGAGAACTCCAGCTCGGTCTGCGGAGCCGGATTGGCGGCCTTCAGGGTAGCGAAGAAGCGTTTGACTTGCGCAGCGTTCATGCCGCGATTGTCATGTCCGTTTAGCTCTCGCACGGGCAAGGGCGGCTTCGATGGCGGCGCGCTTGCGGTCGAGTTGGGCAGGGTCGGTGATTGCCGACGCTGCCGGGAGATCCGCCAGCTTGGCTTGAGCCTTCTCGGCCAGGCGTGCTTCGTTCTCTTCGGCCTCACGATGGCGGCGGAACTGGCGGAAGGCGTAACGCTCGCGGGCCTCGCTGGCCTGGGGCGGGCTCCAGGCCGCCCATCCCGTCGTGGCCGTCACCTCGGGCATGGAGATGCAGTCCACCGGGCAGGCCGGCACGCAGAGCTCACAGCCCGTGCACTGGGCGGTGACGACGACATGCATGGCCTTGGGGGCGCCGACGATGCAATCCGCCGGGCAGACCTTGATGCACAGCGTGCAGCCTATGCACCAGGCTTCGTCGATGACGGCGACGCCGCGCGTGGCTTCGATGCCGTTGGCGGGATTCAGGGCCAGGGCAGGGCGGCCGGTGATTTCGGAAAGCCTGACCACGCCTTCGGCTCCGCCGGGCGGGCATTGGTTGATCTCGGCCTCACCCGCGGCAATGGCATCGGCGTAGCGGCGGCAGTCCGGGTAGCCGCAGCGCGTGCATTGGGTCTGCGGCAGTGCGGCGTCGATCAGCTCGGCGAGCTTCACGCCTTGCGTGTTCGCTTGGCGGCCGGCTTGGCTGCGGTCTTGGCCACGGTGACCTTGGCGGTCTTCTTCAGCGGCGCAGCCTCGTACTTGGCGATGAAGTCGCGCACCTCGGGGTAGACCTTCTCGCGCCAGCGGCGGCCCGAGAAGATGCCGTAGTGACCCGCGCCGATGGCGTCGTAGTGGAACTGGTGGGCCTTGGGCACGCCGGAGCAGATGTCGTGCGCCGCCTTGGTCTGGCCGGCGCCGGAAATGTCGTCCAGCTCGCCTTCGACGGTGAACAGTGCCGTGGTCGTGATGTCCTGCGGGCGCACGAAGTGGCCGTCGACCTCCCAGGTGCCGTTGACCAGCGCGAAGTCCTGGAACACCGTCTTGATGGTGTCGAGGTAGTACTCGGCAGGCATGTCCAGCACGGCGTTGTACTCGTCGTAGAACTTGCGGTGGGCTTCAGCGCTGTCATCGTCGCCGCGCACCAGGTCCAGGAAGTAGTCGTAGTGCGAGGACAGGTGGCGGTCCGGGTTCATCGCAACGAAGCCGGTGTGCTGCAGGAAGCCGGGGTAGACCTCGCGGCCGGCGCCGGGAAAGTTGGTCGGCACGCGGTAGATGACGTTGTTCTCGAACCAGCTGTAGCTGCGGTTCATGGCCAGGTTGTTGACGGCCGTCGGGCTCTTGCGGGCGTCGATGGGGCCGCCCATCATGGTCATGCTGCGCGGCGTGGGCTCGCCGGCGCTGGCCATCAGCGAGATGGCGGCCAGCACGGGCACGGTGGGCTGGCAGACGGACATCACATGGCAGTCGGCACCGCCGACGTGGCCGATGAACTCACGCACATAGGCGATGTAGTCGTCCAGATGGAAGGGGCCGACTTCCAGCGGCACCATGCGGGCGTCGGTCCAGTCGGTGATGTAGACCTTGTGGTCCTTCAGCAGCTGCTTGACGGTCTCGCGCAGCAGCGTGCTGTGGTGGCCCGACAGCGGCGCCACGACCAGGACGGTGGGCTGGTCCTTCATCTTGGACAGCACCTTCAGATCGTCCGTGTAGCGCTTGAAGCGCAGCAGGCGGCAGAAGGGCTTCTCCAGCGCCACCAGCTCCTGCACCGCCACGTCGACACCATCGACCTCGACCGACTTGATGTCGAACTCGGGCTTCTCGTAGTCCTTGGCCAGACGGTGCATCAGGTCCAGGCCGGCCGACAGGCGCTGCGCCATCGGCGTGTGCGCAAACGGCGACAGTGGATGGCTGTAAAGCTTGGCCGACGCGGCTGCGAATTCCGAGAAGGGACTCATCAGCGCGCGCTGGGTTTCGAAGAACTGATACAGCATGGCAAACCTTGAACTAGGGGGCCTGGGATGCCCCGATGGTGCCAGAAAACGCTTTCGGCCTTGTGCGCTGCAACATTCGATTGCCGGTCAAACCGCCAATCCTGCGCACTTCAAAGGTGCATTCAGCCCTTGATGACGGCCGCCATCGCACTGGCGACAGTGGGCAAATTGCCCTCGTTCAGTGCGGCGACGCAGATGCGGCCCGAGTCCACGCCATAGACACCGAACTCATCGCGCAGCCGCTGCATCTGGGCGGCGGTGAGGCCCGAATAGCTGAACATGCCCAGCTGTTCGGTGACGAAGGAGAGGTCCTGGGTCACACCGGCAGCCTTCAGCGCCGCCACCAGTGCACCGCGCATCGCCTTGATGCGCACGCGCATGCCGGCCAGTTCCTCCTCCCACAGGCCGCGCAGCTTGTCGTCGGACAGCACCTGGGCGACGACCTGAGCACCATGGGTGGGCGGATTGGAATAGTTGGTGCGGATCATGATCTTCAGCTGCGACAGCACGCGCACGGCTTCCTCGTCGCTGCTGCAGACGACGCTCAGCGCACCGCAGCGCTCGCCGTACAGCGAGAAGCTCTTGGAGAAACTGGTCGACACGAAGAAGCCCACGCCGGCCGCCATGAACTGGCGCACGGCCTCGCCGTCTTCCTTCAGGCCGAAACCGAAGCCCTGGTAGGCCATGTCCAGGAAGGGCGTCAGGCCCTTGGCCTTGACGGCGGTGACGACCTGGGCCCATTGGGCGGCGGTGATGTCATAGCCGGTCGGGTTGTGGCAGCAGGCGTGCAGCACCACGACGGTGCCGGCGGGCGCGGCATTCAGCGCGGCCAGCATGCCGTCGAAGTTCACGCCCTTGTTGGTGGCGTCGTAATAGGGGTAGGTTTCGACCGTGAAGCCGGCCTGGGTGAACAGCGCGCGGTGGTTCTCCCAGCTCGGGTCAGAGATCAGCACCTTGGCGCCGGGGTTGAGCTGCTTCAGGAAGTCGGCACCGATCTTCAGCGCGCCGGTGCCGCCGATGGCCTGCACGGTGGCAACCTTCTTCAGCTCAGCGCCGAAGACCAACTTCTGCACGGCCTTGTCATAGGCAGCGATGCCGTCGATGGGCAGGTAGCCGCGCGGCTTGGGGGCGGCGGCCATGGCGGCTTCGGCCTCGCGAACGCATTTCAGCAGCGGGAGCTTGCCGTTCTCGTCGTAATAGACGCCGACGCCGAGGTTGACCCTGCCCGGGCGGGTGTCGGCATTGAACTGCTCGTTCAGGCCGAGGATGGGATCACGAGGGGCAAGGGCGACATCGGCGAACAAAGACATGACGGCATTCCTGAAAGGACGTTGGCAGGAGGGGAGGCTTGAAGAATCAGGGTCTGCGCTAACCTGTTTGGTTTCGCAGCGCAGCAATTTTGCCCGTGAACCCAGGGAATTCCCCATGCAAGAAGCCTTGAACGCCATGCCCGGCTCCGAAAGTGACTCGGAGGAACGCAAGGGCGAATTCGTCAGCTTCGAAGGCTCGCCGTTCCAACTGTTCCAGCCTTTCCCTCCGGCGGGGGATCAACCCACGGCCATTGCCCAGCTGATCGAGGGCATCAACGACGGCCTCAGCTACCAGACGCTGCTGGGCGTGACGGGCTCGGGCAAGACCTTCACGATGGCCAATGTCATCGCCCGCCTGGGCCGCCCGGCCATCATCTTTGCGCCCAACAAGACGCTGGCCGCCCAGCTCTACAGCGAGTTCCGGGACTTCTTTCCGAACAACGCGGTCGAATACTTCGTCAGCTATTACGACTATTACCAGCCCGAGGCCTATGTGCCGCAGCGCGACCTCTTCATCGAGAAGGACAGCGCGATCAACGAGCACATCGAGCAGTTGCGCCTGTCCTGCACCAAGAGCCTGCTGGAGCGGCGCGACGTGATCATCGTGGCCTCGGTGTCGGCCATCTACGGTATCGGCAACCCCAGCGACTACCACCAGATGGTGATGACGCTGCGCGTGGGCGACAAGATGGGCCAGCGTGACGTCATCGCCCACCTGATCCGCATGCAGTACACGCGCAACGAGATGGAGTTCGTGCGTGGGCATTTCCGCGTGCGCGGCGACACCATCGACGTGTTTCCGGCCGAGCACTCCGAGCTGGCCATCCGCATCGAGCTGTTCGATGACGAGATCGAGGCGCTGTCGCTGTTCGACCCGTTGACGGGCCAGATCCGCCAGAAGATCCCGCGTTTCACCGTCTACCCGAGCAGCCACTACGTGACGCCGCGGGACCGCGTGCTGGCGGCGACGGACGCGATCAAGGCGGAGCTGCGCGAGCGCGTCGACTTCTTCGTCAAGGAGGGCAAGCTGGTCGAGGCGCAGCGCGTCGAGCAGCGCACTCGCTTCGACCTCGAGATGCTGCAGGAGGTGGGGCACTGCAAGGGCATCGAGAACTACACCCGGCACCTGTCCGGCGCCCAGCCTGGCGACCCACCGCCGACGCTGGTGGACTACCTGCCCAAGGACGCCATCATGTTCCTGGACGAGAGCCATGTGCTGATCGGCCAGTTCGGCGGCATGTACAACGGCGACCGGGCGCGCAAGACGACGCTGGTGGAGTACGGCTTCCGCCTGCCGTCGGCCCTGGACAACCGGCCGCTGAAGTTCGCCGAGTTCGAACGCAAGATGCGCCAGGCCGTGTTCGTGTCGGCCACGCCGGCCCAATACGAGCAGGACAACGCTGGCCAGGTGGTCGAGCAGGTGGTGCGGCCGACCGGCCTCGTCGACCCCATCGTCGAGGTTCGCCCGGCCACCCAGCAGGTGGACGATGTGCTGCAGGAGATCCGCCTGCGCGTCGAGGTTAATGAGCGGGTGCTGATCACGACGCTGACCAAGCGCATGGCCGAACAATTGACCGACTACCTCAGCGACAACGGCGTCAAGGTGCGCTATCTGCACTCCGACGTGGACACGGTGGAGCGGGTCGAGATCCTGCGCGACTTGCGCCTGGGCGCCTTTGACGTGCTGGTGGGCATCAACCTGCTGCGCGAAGGCCTGGACATCCCCGAGGTGTCGCTGGTCGCCATCCTGGATGCCGACAAGGAAGGCTTTCTGCGCGCCGAGCGCAGCCTGATCCAGACCATTGGCCGCGCAGCCCGCAACCTGAACGGCAAGGCCATCCTCTACGGCGACCGCATCACCGAGTCGATGCGCAAGGCCATCGGCGAGACCGAACGTCGCCGCGCCAAGCAGGTGGCTTTCAACGAGGAAAACGGCATCACGCCGCGCAGCGTGACCAAGCGCATCAAGGACCTCATCGACGGGGTGTACTCCGCCGAATCCGGCCGCGACGACGCGAAATTGCTGGCAGCGGCCAAGATCGAGGACTTGTCGGAGAAGGATCTGGCCAAACGTATTGCCCAGCTCGAAAAGCAGATGCTGGAGCACGCTCGCAACCTGGAGTTCGAGCAGGCGGCCCGCATTCGGGATCAACTGGGGCAACTTCGCGAGCAGGCCTTCGGGGCCCGCGTCCACGACAACATCGTGCCTCTGGACAGTGCTCGCAAGGTGGGGGCGCGCTGAGGCTGCTGCGGCGCAGCAAAGAAACCCGTCCAAACCTAGGGGCTAGTGAGTAACCCTGGGAGAGGCTCGATTAGTCGAGTAAAATGATCGGAAATGATTTGCTCGGCTATTGTCCCGGTTATTCCGGGTTAACCCCCAATCATTTGACCTGGACAAATCGTGTTCAGGCACCTCGCAAAGGAGTTTCGTATGCGTCTCACCACCAAAGGCCGGTTTGCAGTCACCGCGATGTTGGACTTGGCGCTGCGCGAGAACACGGGTCCGGTCGCGCTGGCGGCGATCAGCCAACGCCAGCAGATTTCCCTCTCCTACCTGGAGCAGCTGTTCGGCAAGCTGCGCCGCCATGAGCTGGTGGAAAGCACCCGCGGCCCGGGCGGCGGTTACTCGCTCGGTCGCAAGGCCGAGGACATCACCGTTGCCGACATCATCGTCGCCGTGGACGAGGCGCTGGACGCCACCGGCTGTGGCGGCAAGGAAAACTGCATGGGTGAGGACAGCGGTCGCTGCATCACCCATGAACTCTGGACCAATCTGAACGCCAAGATGATCGAGTACCTCGACTCGGTCTCGCTGCGCAAGCTCGCCGACGAGCAACTCGCCAAGGGCTTCGAGGTCGAGGCGGCGCCGGTCAAGCGGGCCATCTCCAGCCAGCCGGTGCTCAAGCCCATCCGCGTGACGGCGCCGAACTCGGTCTTTGCCCTGGGTGGCGCGTTCAGCAAGTAAGTCTTTCAGAAGAACTCAAAAGAAGTCGTTCCATGGACATGACCCCGCACTTCCCGATCTACCTCGACTATGGCGCCACGACGCCGTGCGATCCCCGCGTGGTGGACGCGATGATTCCCTGGTTGCGCGAGCATTTCGGCAACCCGGCATCGCGCAGCCACGCCTGGGGCTGGGAAGCGGAAGAGGCGGTCGAGAAGGCGCGTGTGCAGGTCGCCGAGCTGATCGGCGCCGACCCGCGCGAGATCGTCTGGACGTCCGGCGCCACCGAGTCCAACAACCTGGCACTCAAGGGCGCCGCGCAGTTCTACAAGACCCGCGGCAAGCACCTGATCACCGTGAAGACCGAGCACAAGGCCGTGCTCGACGCCATGCGTGAACTGGAGCGCCAGGGCTTCGACGTGACCTATCTCGATGTGCTGGAGAACGGCCTCGTCGACCTGGAAGCCTTCAAGGCCGCGCTGCGCGCCGACACCATCCTGGCTTCGGTCATGTTCGTGAACAACGAGATCGGTGTCGTCCAGGACGTCGTCGCGCTGGGCAATCTGTGCCGCGAGCGCGGCATCATCTTCCACGTCGATGCGGCCCAGGCCACCGGCAAGGTCGAGATCGACATGGCCAAGCTGCCCATCGACCTGATGAGCCTGGCCTCGCACAAGAGCTATGGTCCCAAGGGCATCGGCGCCCTCTACGTGCGCCGCAAGCCGCGCATCCGCCTGGAAGCGCAGATGCACGGCGGTGGCCACGAGCGCGGCATGCGCTCCGGCACACTGCCCGTGCACCAGATCGTCGGCATGGGCGAGGCCTTCCGCATCGCCCGCGAGGAGATGGGTGCCGAGAACGAACGCATCCGCGCGCTGCACAACAAGCTGATCAAGGGCCTGTCCGGTATCGAGCAGACCTTCATCAACGGTGACCTCGAGCACCGTGTGCCGCACAACCTGAACATCTCGTTCAATTACGTCGAGGGTGAGTCCCTGATCATGGGCGTGAAGGGCCTGGCGGTGTCGTCGGGTTCGGCCTGCACCTCGGCCAGCCTGGAGCCCAGCTATGTGCTGCGCGCGCTGGGCCGCAGCGACGAGCTGGCCCACAGCTCGCTGCGCATGACCATCGGCCGCTTCACGACCGAAGAAGAAATCGACTACGCGATCAGCGTGCTGACCGACCGCGTGGCCAAGCTGCGCGAACTGTCCCCGCTTTGGGACATGTACAAGGACGGCATCGACATCTCGACCATCCAGTGGGCTGCCCACTGAGCGTCGACACAGGAGAACACCATGGCATACAGCGAAAAGGTCGTTGACCACTACGAGAACCCCCGCAACGTCGGCAAGTTCGACAACGGCGATGACGACATCGGCACCGGCATGGTCGGCGCACCGGCCTGCGGCGACGTGATGAAGTTGCAGATCAAGGTCAACCCGGCGACCGGCCTCATCGAGGACGCCAAGTTCAAGACCTATGGCTGCGGCTCGGCCATCGCCTCCAGCTCCCTCGTGACCGAATGGGTCAAGGGCAAGACGCTGGATCAGGCGCTGACGATCAAGAACACGCAGATCGCCGAGGAGCTGGCCCTGCCACCGGTCAAGATTCACTGCTCCATCCTGGCCGAAGACGCCATCAAGGCCGCGGTGGACGACTACCGCGCCAAGCACGCCAACTGACATGTCCGTCACGCTGACCGAAGCTGCGGCCCGCCACGTCAAGCGCTACATCGCCAAGCGCGGCAAGGGCGTGGGCGTGCGGCTGGGCGTGAAGACGACCGGCTGCTCGGGCCTGGCCTACAAGCTCGAATACGCCGACGACGTGGCGCCCGAGGATGTGGTCTTCGAAGGTCATGAGGTCAAGATCCTCATCGACCCCAAGAGCCTGCCCTACCTCGACGGCACCGAGCTGGACTTCGTTCGCGAAGGCCTGAACGAAGGCTTCAAGTTCCGCAATCCGCGCGAGAAGGACAAGTGCGGTTGCGGCGAGTCCTTCCGTGTCTGAAACTCGCTGACTCCATGACAGGCGCGGTGTGAACCGCGCCTTTTGCTTTTCCACCCGCCATGCGCCTCACCGACAACGACTTCCAGCTCTTTGGCCTGCCTGAACGGCAAGCCCAGGTGCGCGCCGACATCGATGCGCGCTGGAAGTCGCTGCAAGCCGAGGTCCACCCCGACCGCTTCGCATCGGAAGGCGCCGCCGCCCAGCGCGTGGCCATGCAGTGGGCCATGCGTGTCAACGAAGCCCACCAGCGCCTGCGCGACCCGCTCAGGCGCGCCGCTTATCTGTGCGAGCTGCGTGGTGCGCCGGTTCAAGCCGAGAACAACACGCAGATGCCCGCGGCCTTCCTGATGCAGCAGATGGAATGGCGAGAGGCGCTTGACGACGCCGATGGCGAAGCCGCCCTCCAGGCGCTGGACGACGACGCGGCGCAAGCCGAAACCACTGCGCTCGCCACCGTGCAGCGCCTGCTCGATGAAGCCGGCAACGCGCCGGCTGCCGCATCCCAGGTCCGCGCGCTGATGTTCATCCAGCGCTTCCGTGCCGATATCGACCAGCGCCTCGCCGCGCTGGATGCCTGAACACCATGGCTCTTCTCCAGATCTCCGAACCCGGCGCGTCGCCCGACCCGCACCAGCGCCGCATCGCCGTCGGCATCGACCTCGGCACGACGCACTCCCTCGTCGCGGCCGTCCGGCATGGCGTGGCTGAATGCCTGCCCGATGAGCAGGGCAGGGTGATCCTGCCGTCCGCCGTGCGCTACTTGCCTGAAGGTCGCCGCCAGATTGGCGCCGATGCACTCGCCGCGCAGGCTGACGACCCCGAGAACACCATCGTCTCGGTCAAGCGCTTCATGGGCCGTGGCCTGGCTGACGTGGCCAACCGTGAGCAGCTGCCCTACCAGTTCGAAGACCGTCCCGGCATGCTGGCCATCGGCACGCGCGATGGCGTGAAGAGCCCGGTCGAGGTGTCCGCCGAGATCCTGGCCACGCTGCGCTTTCGCGCCGAGGACAGCTTTGTCGACGACCTGTTCGGCGCCGTCATCACGGTGCCGGCCTATTTCGACGACGCCCAGCGCCAGGCCACCAAGGACGCCGCCGAACTTGCCGGTTTGAAGGTGCTGCGCCTCATCAACGAGCCCACCGCCGCCGCGATTGCGTACGGCCTGGACAACGCCAGCGAAGGCCTGTATGCGGTCTACGACCTGGGCGGCGGCACCTTTGACATCTCGCTGCTGCGCCTGACGCGCGGCGTGTTCGAGGTTGTCGCGACGGGCGGCGATGCGGCCCTGGGGGGCGACGACTTCGATCGCGTGCTGGCCGACTGGGCGCTCGCGGGCCGTGCCATGGAATCGGCCCATGACAAGCGCGCTGTCCTCGTCGCGGCGCGTGCCGCCAAGGAGGCCCTGTCTGACGCGGACTCGACCGAGCTGGTGGCCGCGCTGGATGCCGGCGAGCTGCGTGTGGCCGTCACCCGCGCTCAATTCGAAGAGCTCGTCCAGCCGCTGATCGCCAAGACGCTGTCGTCCGTGAAGCGCGTGCTGCGCGACGCCAAGGTCAAGGCAGTCGACGTGGTGGGCACGGTCATGGTTGGCGGCTCCACGCGCATGCCCGTCGTTCGCGGCGCGGTGAGCGAGCTGTTCGGCCGCGAGGTGCTGACCAACCTGAACCCGGATGAGGTCGTCGCGCTGGGCGCCGCCATCCAGGCCAACCAGCTGGCAGGCAATGCCGCCGACGGCGAAATCCTGCTGCTCGACGTGATCCCGCTGTCCCTCGGCCTCGAAACCATGGGCGGCCTGGCCGAGCGTGTCATCGAGCGCAACTCGACCATCCCCGTCGCCAAGGCCCAGGACTTCACGACCTTCAAGGATGGCCAGACCGCGCTGGCCATCCATGTCGTGCAGGGCGAGCGCGAGCTGGTCAGCGAATGCCGTTCGCTGGCGCGCTTCGAGCTGCGCGGCATCCCGCCCATGGTGGCCGGTGCGGCCCGCATCCGTGTCAGCTTCCAAGTCGACGCGGACGGGTTGCTCAGCGTGTCCGCCGAGGAGTTGACCTCGGGGGTGCAGGCGGCCATCACCGTCAAGCCCAGCTACGGCCTCGGCGACGACGAGATTGCCAACATGCTGAAAGACGGTTTTGCCAGCGCCGAGGGCGACATGGCGGCGCGCAAGCTGCGCGAAGCCAAGGTCGAGGCCGAGCGCATGGTCCTGGCGACTCGCAGCGCGCTGGCCGCCGATGGCGACCTGCTGCCGGCGGCGGAGCGCGACGCCCTGCAGGCACGGTTGAAGGACCTGGCCCAGATGGACGGCGATGCCGACGCCATCGACGCTGCTGTGAAGGCGCTGGCCGAGGCGACCGAAGGCTTTGCCGCCGAGCGCATGAACCGCTCCATCGCCCGCGCGCTGACCGGCCGTGCCGTCAACCAGATTTGAGAACTGACATGCCCGTCATCAAGATCCTTCCCCACGCCGAGTACTGCCCCGACGGCGCCAGCATCACGGCGACGCCCGGCACGTCGATCTGCGAAGCCTTGCTGGCCAACGACATCCACATCGAGCATGCCTGCGACCAGGTCTGCGCCTGCACGACCTGCCACGTCATCGTGCGCGAAGGCGGCCGTTCGCTGAGCGAGATGGAAGAAGACGAAGAGGACATGCTCGACCGCGCCTGGGGGCTGGAGCCCGACTCGCGCCTGTCCTGCCAGGCGCTGCTGCGCCAGCAGGATGTGACGGTCGAGATTCCCAAGTACTCGATCAACCACGCCAAGGAAGGCAAGTGACCTCCGTGCGGCGCATCCTGGGGTTCGAGTCGTCCTGCGACGAGACCGGGGTTGCGCTTGTCGAGATCGATGGCAATGCGCCGCCGAAGCTGGTGGCGCAGGCGCTGCACAGCCAGATCACGATGCACCAGGCCTATGGCGGCGTCGTGCCCGAGCTCGCCTCGCGCGACCATGTGCGCCGCGTGCTGCCGCTGACGCGCGAGGTGCTGTCGCAGGCCGGCCTGGCGCTGCATGACATCGACCTGATCGCCTACACGCAGGGCCCTGGCCTCGCAGGCGCGTTGCTTGTCGGCGCTGGCGTGGCCGTGTCGCTGGCCGCCGCGCTGGATGTGCCGGCCCTGCCCATCCATCACCTGGAAGGGCATCTGCTGTCGCCCTTCCTGTCGGCCGATCCGCCGGAATTCCCTTTCGTCGCGCTGCTGGTCAGCGGCGGCCACACGCAGTTGATGCGCGTGGACGATGTGGGCAGCTACGAGATCCTTGGCGAAACCATCGATGACGCCGCCGGCGAGGCCTTTGACAAGAGCGCCAAGCTGCTCGGCCTGCCTTACCCGGGTGGCCCGCACCTGGCGCGCATGGCCGAGTTCGGCAACCCCGCGGCTTTCACGCTGCCGCGCCCGCTGCTGCACAGCGGCAAGCCGGACTTCAGCTTTGCCGGCCTGAAGACGGCAGTGCTGACGCAGGTGAAGAAGATCGGTGATTCACCCTGCGAGCAGACCAAGGCCGATCTCGCTGCGGCGACGCAGGAAGCCATCGTCGAGGTGCTGGTGAAGAAATCGCTGCTGGCCTTGAAGATGACCGGCCTGAAGCGCCTCGTCGTTGCCGGCGGTGTCGGTGCAAACACGAAGCTGCGTGAGCAACTGAACGCCGCCTGCGCCAAGCGGGGCGTGCGTGTGCACTATCCCGAGCTGGCTCTGTGCACCGACAACGGCGCCATGATCGCGATGGCCGCCGCGCTGCGGGTGCAGCGCGGCATGGCCAACCCGAGGCAGGACGGCGGCTTTGAAGTCCGTCCGCGCTGGGAACTGACGTCGGCTTAGTTGACCGTCAGCTGGCCGCCGTTCTCGGCGACACGCTTGACCAGGTTCAGCGTCAGCACGCCGTTCTCGAAGCGGGCTTCCGATTGCGTCTGGTCGATCTCGACCGGCAGCGAGAAGCTGCGGGCGTAGCGGGCGGCGCGGCGCTCGCTGTACAGCAGGCGCGAGCCGTCGGTGGCGGCTTCGCTCTCCGGCGTGACGGTTTCGACGTTCACGCGGCGGCCTTCGATGCGAACCTTGACGGCCTCCTTGGCCACGCCGGGCATGTCGACGGTGACGCGGTAGGCCTTGTCGTCCTCAGAAACGTCCAGCGCCGGGCTGCGGGCGGCATTGCTGTCGGCGTCGAACTGGCGCAGGGCGCGGGCAACGTGGCGGGGGTGGGTCAGATAGAACATGGTGAAGAAACTCCAGTGGTTGCGCTGCTGAACCAGTCGGGAGCAGCACCCGATGACCCAGAGATGTGGCGATGCGAGGGCGCTTCAAGGGCTGTTTTTGCGTTGGCGCAGAGATGTCACGCATTTGCAGGGCAGGGCGGTTTGGGCTCTTGAAACCCTCGTTGCGTGCCCCACGTCCGCCCGCTTGGCCTGCCGCGGTTTGGGTCTCCCGCCGCTTTGGGATAGAATCCGCAGGTTTTGCGCTTCACGGTGCAGAACATTTAGCACGGCTAGGGGCGGTTTCCCCCTTGTCCGCAAGTCAACCCCGGAAACCGTCTGCGGCAGCACCAGCAGTTGTGCCTTGCCCGGCCGGACTTCCGAAACCTTTTGGAAAACAAAATGTCCGTCGCCGACAAGAAGGCCGAAATCGTCAAGGCCAACGCGCGCAGCGCCAATGACACCGGCTCGCCGGAAGTCCAGGTCGCCCTGCTGACCGCCCGCATCAACGATCTGACCCCCCACTTCAAGACCCACGCCAAGGACCACCACGGTCGTCGCGGTCTGCTGAAGATGGTCAACACCCGCAAGAGCCTGCTGGCCTACCTGAAGCGCGTTGACTCCAGCCGTTATGTCGCGCTGATCGCCAAGCTGGGCCTGCGCAAGTAATTCCCGCCAATCCACGAGGAGCCTGTCTGGTCCATTAGCCCAGTACAGGCTCTTTGTCCATCTATCTGCCGGAACCGAGCTGACGTGGTGTCGGATCATTCCAAGACGGTTTGTTGAGCCGCCCTGGAATGGCATCTGGACCAAACCCAGTCTCGTTCCCGGTTCCCTCGGGTGCCCCCGCACCCACCACAACCAGGAGATGAGCATGTCCATTTTCAACAAGGTCACGAAGTCCTTCCAATGGGGCCGCCACAACGTCGTGCTGGAAACGGGTGAAGTCGCCCGCCAGTCCACCGGCGCCGTCCTCGTCAACATCGAAGGCACCGTCGTGCTGGCCACCGTGGTCGCCAAGACCGAAGCCAAGGCCGGCCAGGACTTCTTCCCGCTGACCGTCGACTACCTCGAAAAGACCTACGCCGCCGGCAAGATCCCCGGCAGCTTCTTCAAGCGTGAAGGCCGCCCCAGCGAGCATGAGACGCTGACCAGCCGCTTGATCGACCGCCCGATCCGCCCGCTGTTCCCGGAAGGCTTCTTCAATGAAGTCCAGGTCGTCATCCACGTGGTGAGCCTGAACCCTGAAGTGCAGGCCGACATCGCCGCCCTGATCGGCACGTCCGCCGCGCTGGCCATCTCCGGCATCCCGTTCAACGGCCCGATCGGCGCCGCCCGCGTGGGCTATGTGAACGGCGAGTACCTGCTGAACCCCGCCAAGTCGGAGCTGGTCAACAGCCAGATGGACCTGGTCGTCGCCGGCACGCAAAGCGCCGTGCTGATGGTTGAATCCGAAGCTTCGGGCCTGTCGGAAGAAATCATGCTCGGCGCCGTTGTCTTCGGTCACGAGCAAGGCAATGTCGCCATCGCCGCGATCAACGACCTGGTGCGCGACGCCGGCAAGCCGACCTGGACCTGGACCGCGCCCGCCAAGGACGAAGCCTTCATCGCCAAGGTCAACGGCCTCGCCGAAGGTCCGCTGCGCGAGGCCTACCAGATCCGCTCCAAGCAGGCCCGCACGCAAGCCTGCCGCGCCGTGACGTCCAGCGTCTTCGCCGCGCTGAAGGACGAAGGCGTCGCTTTCGACAAGGTCGAGGTCGAAGGTCTGCTGTTCGAGATCGAAGCCCGCATCGTCCGCAGCCAGATCCTGGCCGGCGAGCCCCGCATCGACGGCCGCGACACCCGCACCGTGCGTCCCATCGAAATCCGCAACGGCATCCTGCCGCGCACCCACGGCTCGGCGCTGTTCACGCGCGGCGAGACGCAGGCCCTGGTCATCGCGACCCTGGGCACGGACCGTGACGCCCAGCGCATCGACGCGCTGGACGGCGAGTTCGAGGACCGCTTCATGATGCACTACAACATGCCCCCCTTCGCCACCGGCGAGACGGGTCGTGTGGGTTCGCCGAAGCGCCGCGAAATCGGCCACGGCCGCCTGGCCAAGCGCGCGCTGATCGCCGCGCTGCCGAGCAAGGAAGACTTCCCCTACTCGCTGCGCGTCGTCTCCGAAATCACCGAGTCCAACGGCTCTTCGTCGATGGCTTCCGTCTGCGGCGGCTGCCTGGCACTGATGGACGCCGGCGTGCCGATGAAGGCCCACGTGGCCGGCATCGCCATGGGCCTGATCAAGGACGCCAACCGCTTCGCCGTGCTGACCGACATCTTGGGTGACGAAGATCACCTGGGCGACATGGACTTCAAGGTGGCCGGCACGACGACCGGCATCACCGCCCTGCAGATGGACATCAAGATCCAGGGCATCACCAAGGAAATCATGCAGGTCGCCCTGGCGCAAGCCAAGGAAGCCCGCCTGCACATCCTCGGCAAGATGACCGAAGCCATGGGCAGCGCCAATACCGAGGTGTCGCAGTTCGCGCCGCGTCTGTACACGATGAAGATCAACCCGGAGAAGATCCGTGACGTCATCGGCAAGGGCGGCTCGACCATCCGTGCGCTGACCGAAGAGACCGGCACGACCATCGACATCGGCGAAGACGGCACCATCACCATCGCCTCGACGGACGCTGACAAGGCCGAACTGGCCAAGARGCGCATCCAGGAAATCACGGCCGAAGTCGAAGTCGGCAAGGTCTACGAAGGCCCGATCACCAAGATCCTGGACTTCGGTGCTCTCGTGAACCTGCTGCCCGGCAAGGACGGCCTGCTGCACATCAGCCAGATCGCCCACCAGCGCGTCGAGAAGGTCACCGACTTCCTGAGCGAAGGCCAGATCGTCAAGGTCAAGGTGCTGGAGACGGACGAGAAGGGTCGCATCAAGCTGTCGATGAAGGCGCTGATCGACCGCGAGGCCGCACCGGCTCCGGTGGCTCCGGCTGCTGACGCCCCGGCCGCGGAGTAAACGCTGCAGCGATGAAAGCCATCGCGATCACCCGCCCCGGCGGGCCCGAGGTGCTGGAACTGGCCGAACGGCCAGATCCAGTCGCGGGCTCGGGCGAGTGCCTGATCCGCGTTGCAGCTTCCGGCATCAATCGGCCGGACGTGCTGCAGCGCAAGGGCGCTTACCCGCCGCCGCCCGGCGCGAGCGATCTGCCAGGGCTGGAGGTTGCTGGCGAGATCGTCGCGGGCGATGTCCAGGCGCTGGCCGCGCATGGCTTCAAGCTGGGTGACAAAGTCTGCGCGCTGGTCAACGGCGGCGGCTATGCCGAGCTGTGCACCGCGCCTGTCGGCCAATGCCTGCCGGTGCCCAAGGGTTGGACGCTGACGCAGGCGGCGACGCTGCCTGAAACCTGCTTCACCGTGTGGGCGAACGTGTTCGACCGCGCGGGCCTGCAATCGGGCGAGACGCTGCTGATCCATGGCGGCTCCAGCGGCATCGGCGTGACGGCCATCCAGATCGCCAAGGCGCTGGGTGCGCGTGTGCTGGTGACGGTGGGCAGCGCCGACAAGGCCGAAGCCTGCAAGGTGCTGGGTGCCGATGTGGCGATCAACTACCGCGAACAGGATTTCGTCGCCGAAGCCAAGGCCGCCACCGGCGGTCGCGGTGTCGACGTGATCCTGGACATGGTGGCTGGCGACTACATTGGCCGCGGCGTGCAGGCGCTGGCCGAGGATGGTCGCCTGGCATTGATCGCCGTGCAGGGCGGTGTGAAGGCTGAGATCGATGCCGGCCTCGTGCTGCGCAAGCGCCTCACGATCACCGGCTCGACGCTGCGCCCGCGTTCCGTGGCCTTCAAGGCCCAGCTCGCGCGCTCGTTGCGCGACAAGGTCTGGCCGCTGATCGAGGCGGGGCTAGTCAAGCCCGTGGTGTATCGCGAGCTGCCGGCTGCCAACGCGGCCGAGGCGCATGCGCTGATGGAATCGAACCAGCACGTCGGCAAGATCGTGCTGAACTGGTGATGGAGTCGACATGAGAAGAAAACTCGTCGTGGGTAACTGGAAGATGCATGGCAGCCGCGCTGCCACTGCCCAGTTGCTCGCCGGCCTCAAGGAAGCCGGCCCCTGGAACGCCGACGTCGCCGTCTGCGTGCCGTTTCTCTACATCGCCGAGACGGCGCTCGCGCTGACCGGCGCGTCCATTGCCTACGGCTCGCAGGACTGCTCCTCGCACGAGCAAGGCGCCTACACCGGCGAGGTGTCCAGCGCGATGCTGGCCGACGTCGGCTGCCGCTACGCCATCGTGGGTCATTCGGAGCGCCGTGCCTATCACGCGGAGAGTGACCAGCTCGTTGCCGACAAGGCCAAGGCTGCGCTGGCCCATGGCGTGACGCCCATCGTCTGCGTCGGCGAAACCCGCGCCGAGCGCGAGGCTGGCCAGACTGAAGCCGTCGTCAAGCGCCAGCTGGCGGCGGTCATCCACACGCTGGGTCACTGCACCGGCGAAATGGTCGTCGCCTACGAGCCCGTCTGGGCCATCGGCACCGGCCTGACCGCCACGCCTGCCGAAGCGCAAGCGGTGCATGCCGTGCTGCGTGCCCAGCTGCATGCGGCGACGGACAAGTCCGGTGCCATGCGCATCCTCTACGGCGGCAGCGTCAAGGCCGACAACGCAGCCGAGCTGTTCTCGCAGGCTGATATCGACGGTGGCCTGATTGGCGGTGCTTCGTTGAAGGTGGCCGACTTTGCCGCCATCTGCCGCGCGGCAGCCCACTGAAATGAAGCAGCCCCTCGCCCAGTCTTGCGGCGCTGAACGCGCGCCAACCTGGTCGGTCCCCCGCGGGGACGAGGCCGCCTGCGGCGTTGGGCCGCAAGCAGCCTCAGGCGGGCCGGCTCGGGAGCGGCCCAGCGCTCGGCCCGGAAATAACTGAAGTGTCCCGGCGCCTGCCGCATGGAGCGGCGGCGTCATTGAGTTTTGATGGAGTGTTTGGAATGCAGGTCTTTGCGAATCTGGTGTTGATCGTTCAGTTGCTCTCGGCTCTGGCGATCATTGGTCTGGTGCTGGTGCAGCACGGCAAGGGTGCCGACATGGGCGCCTCCTTTGGCAGCGGCGCTTCGGGCAGCCTGTTTGGCGCCACCGGCAGTGCCAACTTCCTGTCGCGCAGCACGGCCGTCGCGGCCACGCTGTTCTTCGGTTGCACGCTGGGCCTGGCCTTCCTGTCCAACAGCCGCCCGGCCGCGTCGAGCGCCGACAGCGTGCTGGACCGCGCCGCCGTCGTCGCGCCCGCCGCTTCGGGTGCCGCCGCCATCCCTGGCGCCGTCGTCGCGCCGGCTGCCGCGGCTTCGGTGGCCGCGTCCGCCGCGCCCAACTGAAGACCGACTAAAAACCTCGTCTCCTCACCGGGACACCCCTAATTCCCGGTATAGAATTCGAGGCTGTCTGGCAGGCCTTCCCTCCTTGGGTTGCCAGGCATATTTGAGTACCTGCCGTCGTGGTGAAATTGGTAGACACGCTATCTTGAGGGGGTAGTGGCGAAAGCTGTGCGAGTTCGAGTCTCGCCGACGGCACCAGACAATCGGCTAGCATTCCCGTTGGTCCTGATGCGGGAATCAGCCAAAGCGGCCTGTCGCTAGGTTGCCCAGCCTGGAGCTGGGTTGACCGACGCAAGGTTCAAGGCGGGCGCGATCCGCGAGCGAGTTCTTTCGATTCGCTGGTGGCGCGCCTGTTTGCTTTTGTGCCCTGCTCGCGCAGGGGCCGCGTGGACGAAGAGACGTTCTAGTCGACCGAGAAAGCCCAGATGAATCTCGAACAATACCTGCCCGTCATCCTCTTCATCTTGGTCGGCGCAGTAGTCGGGATCGCACCCCAGGTGCTCGGCGCGCTGCTCGGGCCCAATCGGCCGGACAAGGCCAAGAACTCCCCCTACGAATGCGGCTTCGAGGCCTTTGAAGACGCGCGCATCAAATTCGATGTGCGGTACTACCTCGTCGCCATCCTGTTCATTCTTTTCGACCTGGAAATCGCCTTCCTGTTCCCCTGGGCCGTGGCGCTCAAGGAAATCGGTGCAACGGGCTTCTGGGCGATGATGATCTTCCTCGGCATTCTGGTCGTCGGCTTCGCCTACGAGTGGAAAAAAGGCGCCCTGGACTGGGAATAAGCGCTACGCCAAACACGCTGCTGGGAATTCGAAATGGGTATTGAAGGCGTCCTGAAAGAGGGCTTTGTCACCACCTCGGTCGACAAGCTCATCAACTGGTCCAAGACCGGCTCGCTGTGGCCGATGACGTTTGGCCTGGCCTGCTGTGCAGTCGAGATGATGCATGCGGGTGCCGCGCGCTACGACATCGACCGCTTCGGCATGCTGTTCCGTCCCAGCCCGCGTCAGTCCGATCTGATGATCGTGGCCGGCACGCTGTGCAACAAGATGGCGCCGGCCCTGCGCAAGGTCTACGACCAGATGGCCGAGCCGCGCTGGGTGCTCTCGATGGGCTCCTGCGCCAATGGCGGCGGCTACTACCACTACAGCTATTCCGTCGTGCGCGGCTGCGACCGCATCGTGCCGGTGGACGTCTACGTGCCCGGCTGCCCGCCGACGGCCGAGGCGCTGCTCTACGGCATCCTGCAGCTGCAGGCCAAGATCCGCCGCGAAAACACCATTGCACGCTGAGCGCCAAGGTATGAGCCTGAATCTCGAAACCCTGGCCCAGCAAGTTGGTGCCGTCCTTGGCGAGCGCGTCGTCGAGCTGAAGAACGCCCTGGGCGAACTGACGCTGACCGTGCGCGCGGCCGACTACCTCGAAGTCGCGACGACGCTGCGCGACCACCCCGAGCTCAAGCTTGAGCAGTTGATCGACCTCTGCGGCGTCGACTACAGCGGCTTTGGCGACGGCGCCTGGGAAGGCCAGCGCTATGCCGTCGTCAGCCACCTGCTGTCGGTCAGCAAGAACTGGCGCCTGCGCCTGAAGGTGTTCGCCACCGACGACGACTTCCCCTGCGTGGCCTCGGTCACCGAGGTGTGGAGTGCCGCCAACTGGTTTGAGCGCGAGGCCTTCGACATGTATGGCGTCATCTTTGACGGCCACAGCGACCTGCGCCGCATCCTGACCGACTACGGCTTCATCGGCCACCCGATGCGCAAGGACTTCCCTGTGTCGGGTCATGTCGAGATGCGCTACGACGCCGAGCAGAAGCGAGTCATCTACCAGCCGGTGACCATCGAGCCGCGTGAAATCACGCCTCGCATCATTCGCGAAGACAAGTACGGCGGGCTCTGAACCATGGCCGAAATCAAGAACTACACCCTCAACTTCGGTCCGCAGCATCCGGCCGCGCACGGCGTGCTGCGCCTGGTGCTGGAGCTGGACGGCGAAGTCATCCAGCGCGCCGACCCGCATATCGGCCTGCTGCACCGCGCGACCGAGAAGCTTGCCGAGAGCAAGACCTACATCCAGTCGCTGCCCTATATGGACCGCCTCGACTACGTGTCGATGATGGCCAACGAGCAAGCCTACTGCCTGGCCATCGAGAAGATGCTGGGCGTCGACGTGCCGGTCCGTGCGCAGTACATCCGCGTGATGTTCGCGGAGATCACGCGCCTGCTGAACCACCTGATGTGGCTGGGCGCGCACGGCCTGGACTGCGGTGCGATGAATGTGCTCATCTACTGCTTCCGCGAGCGCGAAGACCTGTTCGACATGTACGAGGCAGTCTCGGGCGCGCGCATGCACGCGGCCTACTTTCGGCCGGGCGGCGTCTACCGCGACCTGCCGGACACGATGCCGCAGCACAAGGCCAGCAAGATCCGCAACAAGAAGGACATCGATCGCCTCAACGAGAACCGCCAGGGCTCGCTGCTGGACTTCATCGACGACTTCTGCGCGCGTTTCCCCAAGAACGTCGACGACTACGAAACGCTGCTGACCGACAACCGCATCTGGAAGCAGCGCACGGTCGGCATCGGCGTCGTGTCGCCCGAGCGCGCGCTGAACCTGGGCTTCACCGGCCCCATGCTGCGCGGCTCCGGCATCGCCTGGGACTTGCGCAAGAAGCAGCCCTACGACGTCTACGACAAGCTGGACTTCGACATCCCCATCGGCACCAACGGCGACACCTACGACCGCTATGTCGTGCGCGTGGAAGAGATGCGCCAGTCCAACCGCATCATCCAGCAGTGCTCGGCCTGGCTGCGTGCCAATCCCGGCCCGGTCATCACCGACAACCACAAGGTGGCGCCGCCTTCGCGCGTGGACATGAAGTCCAACATGGAAGAGCTGATCCACCACTTCAAGCTCTTCACCGAGGGCTTCCACGTGCCCGAGGGCGAGGCCTATGCGGCCGTCGAGCACCCCAAGGGCGAGTTCGGCATCTACATGATCAGCGACGGCGCCAACAAGCCCTACCGCCTGAAGATTCGCCCGCCGGGCTTTGCCCATCTGGCGGCGCTGGATGAGATGGGTCGCGGCCACATGATTGCGGACGCCGTCGCCATCATCGGCACCATGGACATCGTGTTCGGCGAGATTGATCGATGAGCTACCAACTCTCTGACGCCACCCGCGCGCGCTTCGACCGCGAGGTCGCCAAGTACCCCTACGAGATGCGCCAGTCTGCCGTCATGGCCTGCCTGGCCATCGTGCAGCAGGAAGAGGGCTTCGTGTCCCGCGCGGCAGAAGACGTGATCGCCGCCCACCTCGGCATGCCGACCATTGCGGTCTACGAGGTGACGACCTTCTACAACATGTTCAACCAGCGCCCGACGGCCAAGTTCAAGCTGAACGTCTGCGCGAACCTGCCCTGCCAGCTGCGTGACGGCCAGAAGGCCATGGACCATCTGTGCAGCAAGCTCGGCATCGAGCAGGGCGGCACGACGGCCGACGGCCTCTTTACCGTGCAGAAGAGCGAGTGCCTGGGCGCCTGCGCCGACTCGCCGGTGATGCTGGTGAATGACCGCCAGATGTTGAGCTTCATGACGACCGAGCGCCTGGACGAACTCGTCGACGTGCTGCGGTCTGAAGCAGCCAAGGCCTGAGGACGACGATGCTGGACCTTTCCAAATTCCAAGCCACCGGCGCCGAGACCTGTTTCCACGGTCGCCACATCAGCCCGCAGATCTACGCGGACCTGGACGGCAAGAACTGGTCGATCAAGGACTATGAAGCCCGCGGTGGCTATGCAGCCCTGCGCAAGATCCTCGGCAAGGACGGTGGCGAAGGCCTGACGCCCGACCAGGTCATCGCCGAAGTGAAGACCTCGGCCCTGCGCGGCCGCGGCGGCGCCGGCTTCCCCACGGGCCTGAAGTGGAGCTTCATGCCCCGCCAGTTCCCGGGCCAGAAGTACCTCGTCTGCAATTCCGACGAAGGCGAGCCGGGCACCTGCAAGGACCGCGACCTGCTGATGTTCAACCCGCACCAGGTCATCGAGGGCATGGCCATCGCCGCCTATGCGATGGGCATCAAGGTCGGCTACAACTACATCCACGGCGAGATCTTCGAGGTCTACGAGCGCTTCGAAGCAGCCCTGGAAGAGGCCCGCGCCGCTGGTTACCTCGGCGACAAGATCATGGGTTCGGACTACAGCTTCCAGCTGCACGGCCACCATGGTTTCGGCGCCTACATCTGCGGCGAAGAGACTGCGCTGCTGGAATCGCTGGAAGGCAAGAAGGGCCAGCCGCGCTTCAAGCCGCCGTTCCCGGCCAGCTTCGGCCTGTACGGCAAGCCCACGACGATCAACAACACCGAGACCTTCGCGGCGGTTCCCTGGATCATCCGCAACGGCGGCCAGGCCTACCTGGAGATCGGCAAGCCCAACAACGGCGGCACCAAGCTGTTCTCGGTGTCGGGTGATGTCGAGAAGCCCGGCAACTTCGAGGTGCCGCTGGGCACGTCCTTCGAGAAGCTGCTCGAGCTGGCCGGTGGCGTGCGCAAGGGCCGCAAGCTCAAGGCCGTCATTCCTGGCGGCTCGTCCGCGCCGGTGCTGCCGGCCGACGTGATGATGCAGTGCACGATGGACTATGACTCCATCGCCAAGGCCGGCTCCATGCTGGGCTCGGGCGCCGTCATCGTCCTCGACGACTCGCGCTGCATGGTGCAGAGCCTGCTGCGCCTGTCCTATTTCTATGCCCACGAGTCCTGCGGCCAGTGCACGCCCTGCCGCGAAGGCACGGGCTGGATGCACCGCGTGCTGGAGCGCATCTATCACGGCGAGGGCAGGGCAGAGGACATCGACCTGCTGAACTCGGTGGCCGACAACATCCAGGGCCGCACGATCTGCGCGCTGGGCGACGCTGCCGCGATGCCCGTGCGCGCCATGATCAAGCATTTCAAGCACGAGTTCGTGCACCTGATTGAACACAAGAAGCCCCTGGTGGCTCCGACCTGAGCGCCTAGAGAAACACCACCATGGTTGAAATCGAACTCGACGGTCAGAAGGTCTCGGTCCTGGAAGGCAGCATGGTCATGCATGCCGCCGAGAAGGCCGGCACCTACATCCCGCACTTCTGCTATCACAAGAAGCTCAGCATCGCGGCCAACTGCCGCATGTGCCTGGTGGATGTGGAGAAGGCGCCCAAGCCCATGCCGGCCTGCGCGACGCCGGTCACGCAGGGCATGATCGTCCGCACCAAGAGCGACAAGGCGATCAAGGCCCAGCAGGGCGTCATGGAATTCCTGCTGATCAACCACCCGCTGGAYTGCCCGATCTGCGACCAGGGCGGCGAGTGCCAGCTGCAGGACCTGGCCGTCGGCTACGGTGCAGGAAAAAGCCGCTACACCGAAGAGAAGCGCGTCGTCTTTCACAAGAACGTGGGTCCGCTGATCTCGATGGAAGAGATGAGCCGCTGCATCCACTGCACGCGCTGCGTGCGCTTCGGCCAGGAGATCGCCGGCCAGATGGAGCTGGGCATGGCCCACCGCGGCGAGCACAGCGAGATCCAGACCTTCGTCGGCCGCACGGTGGACTCCGAGCTGTCGGGCAACATGATCGACATCTGCCCGGTCGGTGCGCTGACCAGCAAGCCCTTCCGCTACAGCGCCCGCACCTGGGAGCTGTCGCGCCGCAAGAGCGTCAGCCCGCACGATTCGACCGGTGCCAACCTGATCGTCCAGGTCAAGAACCACCAGGTCCTGCGCGTCGTGCCGCTGGAGAACGAAGACGTCAACGAATGCTGGATCGCCGACCGCGACCGCTTCAGCTATGAAGCGCTGAACAGCGACCAGCGCCTGACCGCGCCCATGATCAAGCAGGGCGGCGCCTGGAAGCAGGTCGACTGGACGACGGCGCTGGAATACATCGCCAACGGCCTGAAGACCATCAAGGCCGACCACGGTGCAGCGTCCATCGGCGCGCTGGGCTCAGCCCACAGCACGGTGGAAGAGCTGCACTTGCTGGCACAACTCGTGCGCGGCCTGGGCAGCGACAACATCGACCACCGCCTGCGCCACAGTGACTTCGGCAATGCCGCAGCCGCTGGTCAGGCGCGTTGGCTGGGTACCAGCATCGCCAGCCTGTCCGAGCTGGACCGTGCGCTGGTCGTGGGTTCGAACCTGCGCAAGGACCACCCGCTGTTCGCCGCCCGCCTGCGCCACGCCGCGCGCCGCGGTGCCGCCGTGCATCGCGTCGGCCTGAGCAGCGATGACTGGCTGATGCCGCTTGCCGGCTCGACCTCCGTCGCGCCTTCGGGCTGGGTGCAAGCCCTGGCCGACGTCGCCGCCGCCATTGGCGCTGGCGCGCCGCTCGCCGGTACGGCCACGGATGAAGCCAAGGCCATCGCCGCCAGCCTCGCGTCCGGCCAGAAGAAGGCCATCCTGCTCGGCAATGCCGCCGCCGAACACCCGCAGGCCGCCAGCCTGCTGGCGCTGGCGCAGTGGATTGGCCAGCAGACCGGCGCCAGCGTCGGCTATCTGACGGCCGCCGCCAACAGTGTCGGCGCGCAGCTCGTGAAGGCCCAGCCGCAGATCGACGGCCTGAACGCCGGCCAGATGCTGAGCGGCACGTCGCTGAAGGCCGCGCTGCTGCTGAACACCGATCCGGTGCTCGACTCCGCCAACGCCGCCGCCGCCGCCAAGGCGTTGGACGCGGCCGAGATGGTCGTCGTGCTGAGCCCGTTCAAGACCGGCCTCGAATACGCCGACGTGCTGCTGCCCGTCGCGCCCTTCACCGAGACCTCGGGCTCATTCGTCAACGCCGAGGGCCGTCTGCAGAGCTTTGTCGGCGTCGTGCGCCCGCTGGCCGAGACGCGTCCGGGCTGGAAGGTGCTGCGCGTGCTGGGCAATCTGCTCGGCTTGGCCGGTTTCGACCAGGACAGCTCCGAGCAGGTCCGCGAACAGGCCCTGGGTGGCGACATCGCTGCCCGCCTGTCCAACACCACCTCGGCCGCACCGCAAGTCGCGGCCAAGGGTGAGGGCGTCGAGCGCTTCGGCAACCTGCCCATCTACGCGACCGACGCGCTGGTGCGCAACTCCACGTCGCTGCAGCTGACCACCGACGGCCGCGAAGCCGCCACGGTCGGTCTGCCCAGCAGCCTGTGGCAACAGCTTGGCTTGGCTGAAGGCGACCAGGTTCGCGTCGTGCAGGATGGTGGCGCCGCCCAACTGCCCGCCCGCCTCGAAGCCGGCCTGCCGGAAGGCGTGGCCCGCGTGCCCGCCGGCCTCGCACAAACCGCCGCGTTGGGTGCTGCCTTCGGCACGCTCAACATCAGCAAGGTCTGAGGGAGCTGACAAGAATGATCGACACCCTCTACCAACAAGGCGCGTCGCTGCTGGGGGCCCTGTGGCCCCTGGTGTGGAGCCTGATCAAGATCATCGTGGTCGTGGCGCCGCTGATGATCTGCGTCGCCTACCTGACGCTGTGGGAGCGCAAGGCCATCGGCTGGTCGCAGATCCGCCCGGGCCCGAACCGCGTCGGCCCCTACGGCCTGCTGACCCCCATCGCCGATGCGGTCAAGCTGATCTTCAAGGAGATCATCAAACCCACCGCCGCCAGCAAGGGCCTGTTCTTCCTCGGACCGGTCATGACCATCATGCCGGCGCTGGCCGCCTGGGCCGTCGTGCCCTTCGGCCCGGATGCCGCCGTGGCCAACGTCAATGCCGGCCTGCTGTACCTGATGGCCATCACCTCGCTCGAGGTCTACGGCGTCATCATCGCCGGCTGGGCGTCGAATTCGAAGTACGCCTTCCTGGGCGCACTGCGCGCCTCGGCCCAGATGGTCTCGTATGAGATCGCGATGGGCTTTGCCCTCGTCGTCGTGCTGATGGTGACCGGCAGCCTGAACATGACCGAGGTCGTGCAGGTGCAGGAGCGCGGCTGGTTCGCGGCCCACGGCGTGCCGCTGCTGTCGTGGAACTGGCTGCCGCTGTTCCCCATCTTCATCGTGTACTTCATCTCCGGCCTGGCTGAAACCAACCGCCACCCCTTCGACGTCGTCGAAGGCGAATCGGAAATCGTCGCCGGCCACATGATCGAGTACTCGGGCATGTCGTTCGCGATGTTCTTCCTGGCCGAGTACGCCAACATGATCCTGGTGTCGGCCCTGGCCGTGCTCATGTTCCTGGGCGGCTGGAGTGCACCGATCTCCTGGAGCCTTTTCGGCATGGAGACGCCGGCCTTCATCCAGCACACGATGGCGTTCTGGAATTGGGCCTGGCTGTTCGGCAAGACCTTCTTCGTCGTCACGACCTTCCTGTGGGTGCGCGCCACGTTCCCGCGCTTCCGCTACGACCAGATCATGCGTCTGGGCTGGAAGATCTTCATTCCCATCACGCTGATCTGGCTGGTCGTTGTCGGTGCCTGGATGCAATTGCCGGCTCCGTACAACATCTGGAAGTGAGGCGGCGACCATGACTGCAATCACGAATTTCGCGAAGACGTTTTTCCTCTGGGAACTGCTCAAGGGGATGAAGCTGACCGGGAGGCATTTCCTCTCCCGCAACATCACCGTCCAGTTCCCGGAAGAGAAGACGCCGCTGAGCCCGCGCTTCCGCGGCCTGCATGCGCTGCGCCGCTACGAGAACGGTGAAGAGCGCTGCATCGCCTGCAAGCTCTGCGAGGCCGTCTGCCCGGCGATGGCCATCACCATCGAGAGCGACGTGCGTGCCGACGGCAGCCGCCGCACGACGCGCTACGACATCGACCTGACCAAGTGCATCTTCTGCGGCTTCTGCGAAGAAAGCTGCCCGGTGGACTCCATCGTCGAGACCAGCATCTTCGAATATCACGGCGAAAAGCGCGGCGACCTGTACTTCACCAAGGACATGCTGCTGGCTGTGGGTGACAAGTACGAGGCAGAAATCGCAGCCCAGAAGGAGGCCGACGCCAAGTACCGCTGATCGCCGGCGCGCCGCAGGGCGCACCGCGGTCCAGCTCAGCTGGCCTGGATACGTATGGACATCAAGACCATCCTCTTCTACGTCTTCTCCGGCATCCTGCTGGTGAGTTCGTTCCGTGTCATCACGGCGCGCAGCACCGTGCATGCCGCGCTCTTCCTCATCCTGTCCTTCTTCACGGCGTCCTGCCTCTGGATGCTGCTGAAGGCCGAGTTCCTGGCGATTGCGCTGGTGCTCGTCTACATCGGCGCCGTCATGGTGCTGTTCCTGTTCGTCGTCATGATGCTGGACCTGAACACGGACAGCATTCGTGAGGGCTTCTGGAAGCATCTGCCGCTGGCGGCCGTCGTCGGCGCGCTGATCGCCTTCGAGATGGGCATCGTGCTGATGGGTGGCTTCCAGCTGTCCGATGCGCCGGTGGCCACCGCAGCCCAGATCCAGATGGGTAACACCAAGCTGCTGGGCATCGAGATCTACACGGCCTACCTCTACCCGCTGCAGATCGCCGCCGTGCTGCTGCTGGTGGCCATCGTCGCGGCCATCGCGCTGACGCTGCGCCGCCGCAAGGATTCGCGCGCCATGGACCCGTCCGAGCAGGTCAAGGTCACCAAGGCCCAGCGCCTGAAGATCGTCAAGATGGCGCCGACCGTGGCCACGCCCGCCGTCGCCCCCGAATCTGCTGCCGCACCCACCAAAGGAGGCCAGGCATGATCGGCGCCGCTGGACTGACCCTGGGCCATTTCCTGACGCTCGGCGCGATGCTGTTCGCGCTGTCGGTGATCGGCATCTTCCTGAACCGCAAGAACCTGATCGTGCTGCTGATGGCCATCGAGCTGATGCTGCTGGCGGTCAACATGAACTTCGTCGCCTTCTCGCACTATCTGGGCGACATGGGCGGCCAGGTCTTCGTCTTCTTCATCCTGACCGTCGCGGCGGCCGAATCGGCCATCGGCCTGGCCATCCTGGTCGTGCTGTTCCGCAACCGCGCCAGCATCAATGTCGAAGAGCTCGACGCTCTCAAGGGCTGAGGACACAACAAGATGTCTGCACAACTCTCCCAGAACCTGTTGCTGACGGTGCCGCTGGCGCCGCTCGCGGGCGCCATCGTGGCCGGCTTCTTCGGCAAGACGGTGGGCCGCCGCGGCTCGCACGTGGTCACCATCCTCGGCGTCCTCATCGCCTTCATCATCTCGGCCATGACGCTGTACAGCGTTGCCGTCGACGGCGCGCGCTTCAACGCCACCGTCTACGAGTGGATGACGCTCGGCGAGCTGAAGATGGAGGTCGGCTTCCTCATCGACGGCCTGACGGCCATGATGATGTGCGTCGTGACCTTCGTGTCGCTGATGGTGCACATCTACACCATCGGCTACATGGAAGAGGACGACGGCTACCAGCGCTTCTTCTCTTACATCTCGCTGTTCACCTTCAGCATGCTGATGCTCGTCATGAGCAACAACATGCTGCAGCTGTTCTTCGGCTGGGAAGCGGTGGGCCTGGTGTCCTATCTGCTGATCGGCTTCTGGTACAAGAAACCGACGGCCATCTTCGCCAACATGAAGGCCTTCCTGGTGAACCGGGTCGGTGACTTCGGCTTCATCCTGGGCATCGGCCTGCTGGTGGCCTTCGGCGGCTCGCTGAACTACGTCGAGATCTTCGCCAAGTCCGAGATCCTGTCGAAGATGATCTTCCCCGGCACGGACTGGATGCTGTTGACGGTCGCCTGCATCTGCCTGTTCATCGGCGCCATGGGCAAGAGCGCGCAGTTCCCGCTGCACGTCTGGCTGCCCGACTCCATGGAAGGCCCGACGCCCATCTCCGCGCTGATCCACGCGGCAACGATGGTGACGGCCGGCATCTTCATGGTGGCGCGCATGTCGCCGCTGTTCGAGCTGAGCGACACGGCGCTGAACTTCGTGCTCGTCATCGGCGCGATCACGGCGCTGTTCATGGGCTTCCTGGGCATCATCCAGAACGACATCAAGCGTGTCGTTGCGTACTCGACGCTGTCCCAGCTCGGCTACATGACGGTGGCCCTGGGCGCCTCGGCCTATTCGGTCGCCGTCTTCCACCTGATGACGCATGCCTTCTTCAAGGCCCTGCTGTTCCTCGGTGCCGGCTCCGTCATCATCGGCATGCACCACGACCAGGACATCCGCAACATGGGCGGCCTGCGCAAGTACATGCCCATCACCTGGATCACGTCGCTGCTGGGTTCGCTGGCGCTGATCGGCACACCGCTGTTCTCGGGCTTCTATTCCAAGGACTCCATCATCGAGGCCGTGCACGCCAGCCATCTGCCGGGTGCGCACTTCGCCTACTTCGCCGTCATCGTCGGCGTGTTCGTGACGGCCTTCTATTCCTTCCGGATGTACTTCCTCGTCTTCCACGGCAAGGAGAACTTCCACCACAAGCCCTTCCCGGGCGAGCATGATCATCACGACGATGACCATGGTGACCACGGCCACGCGCACGTGCCGCACGAGTCGCCCTGGGTCGTCACCGCGCCGCTGGTGCTGCTGGCCATCCCGTCGGTCGTCATCGGCTTCATGACGATCCAGCCGATGCTGTTCGGCGACTTCTTCAAGGACGCCATCATCGTCAACCTGCACGCCCACCCGGCGATGGAGGAACTGGCGCATGAATTCCACGGCGCTGCCGCGATGGCCCTGCATGGCCTGACCGCGCTGCCGTTCTGGCTGGCCCTGTCCGGCGTCGTGACCGCCTATGTGTTCTACATGGTGGCTCCGAGCATCCCGGCCACGCTGGCCAAGGTGCTGCGCCCGCTGATCATCGTCCTGGAGAACAAATACTTCATGGACTGGATCAACGAGAACATCCTCGCCCGCGCTGCACGCCTCATCGGCATGGGCCTGTGGAAGGGGGGCGATGCCGGCCTGATCGACGGCGTCATCATCAATGGCTCTGTCAAGACCGTCGGCGGCATTGCGGGCCTGGTGCGCCGTCTGCAGAGCGGTTATCTCTACTGGTACGCCCTCGTCATGATCCTTGGCGTCACGGGACTGATGACCTGGCAGCTCTGGCCCTATATCAAGCCCCAGTTCAATGCCCTCATCGGGTTCTGAGCGAAGAGGCGGAGAACAAGAATGTTGCTGAGTCTTGCGATTTTTCTGCCCATTGCCTGCGGCGCACTGCTGCTGGCGCTCGGGCGCGACGAGCAGGCGCACGCCGTGCGCTGGCTGGCCCTGGTCGCGGCCGTGGCGAGCTTCCTCGTCACCATCCCGCTGATCACCGGCTTCGACACGACGACGGCAGCGATGCAGTTCGTCGAGAACCAGCCCTGGGTCGAGCGCTTCAACATCAGCTACCACCTGGGAGTGGACGGCATCTCGATGTGGTTCGTGCCGCTGACGGCCTTCATCACCATCATCGTCGTCATCTCGGCCTGGGAGGTCATCGAGACCCGCGTCAACCAGTACATGGGCGCCTTCCTGATCCTGTCGGGGCTGATGGTGGGCGTGTTCAGCGCGCTGGACGGCATGCTGTTCTACGTGTTCTTCGAGGCCACGCTGATCCCGATGTACATCATCATCGGCGTCTGGGGCGGACCGAACCGCGTCTACGCGGCCTTCAAGTTCTTCCTGTACACGCTGGCCGGTTCGCTGCTGATGCTGATCGCGCTGCTCTACCTGTACTCCCAGGTTCCCGGCGGCAGCTTCGACATCCAGACCTGGCACAAGCTGCCGCTGACCGGTGGTGCCCAGACCTGGCTGTTCTTCGCCTTCCTGGCCGCCTTCTCGGTCAAGGTGCCGATGTGGCCGGTGCACACCTGGCTGCCCGACGCCCACGTCGAGGCGCCCACCGGTGGCTCGGTCGTGCTGGCCGCCATCATGCTGAAGCTGGGCTGCTACGGCTTCCTGCGCTTCTCGCTGCCGATCGCGCCGGACGCCGCCCGTCAATGGGCCTGGCTCATCATCGCGCTGTCGCTGATCGCCGTCGTCTACATCGGCCTGGTGGCCCTGGTGCAGAAGGACATGAAGAAGCTGGTGGCCTATTCGTCCAYCGCCCACATGGGCTTCGTGACGCTGGGCTTCTTCATCTTCAACGAACTCGGTGTCTCCGGCGGCCTGGTGCAGATGATCTCGCACGGCTTCGTGTCGGGCGCGATGTTCCTGTGCATCGGCGTGCTCTACGACCGCGTGCATTCGCGTGAGATCGCTTCTTATGGCGGTGTCGTCAACACCATGCCCAAGTTCGCCGCCTTCGCCGTCTTCTTCGGCATGGCCAACTGCGGCCTGCCCGCCACGGCCGGCTTCGTCGGCGAGTGGATGGTCATCCTCGGCACCGTCAAGGCCAATTTCTGGCTCGGCGGCATCGCGGCGACGGCGCTGGTCTTCGGCGCGGCCTACACGCTGTGGATGATCAAGCGCGTCTATTTCGGCGACATCGCCAACGACGACGTGCGCGCGCTGACCGACATCAACGGTCGCGAATTCCTCATGCTCGGCCTGCTGGCCGTGGCGACGCTGTACATGGGCCTCTATCCCAAGCCCTTCACCGACGTGATGCACAACTCGGTCACCGAGCTGCTCAAGCACGTGGCGCTCAGCAAGATCCCGGCCTGATCTCGAGCAGAGGCAAAACAATGAACGACATGAACTGGCTCGCGATCTATCCCGAAATCCTGCTGCTGGCGATGGGCTGCGTGGTCGCCCTCGTGGATCTGTGGGTCACCGACGAACAGCGCCGTCCGACCTACTGGCTGACCCAGCTGACGCTGGTCGTCGTGGGTGGCCTGCACTTCAGCTACTTCAACGCCGGCCTGACCAGCTATGCCATGCAGGACATGGTGGTCGCCGACCCCATGGGCCATCTGCTGGCCGGCTTCGCCTGTGTGGCCACGCTGATCACGCTGGTCTATGCGCGCCCCTACGCGGCCTCGCGCGAGATGCTCAAGGGTGAGCTCTTCATCCTCAGCCTGTTCGCGCTGCTGGGCATCAACGTGATGCTGTCGGCCAACAACTTCCTGGTCGTCTATCTCGGCCTGGAACTGATGAGCCTGTCGCTGTACGCGCTGGTGGCGCTGCGCCGCGACCACGCGGTGTCGACCGAGGCGGCCATGAAGTATTTCGTGCTCGGCGCGCTGGCCAGCGGCTTCCTGCTGTACGGCCTGTCGATGATGTACGGCGCCACCGGCTCGCTGACCATCCCCGAAGTCTTCAATGTCATCTCCCAGGGCATCCCGAACAAGAGCGTGCTGGTCTTCGGCACCGTCTTCGTCGTGGCCGGCCTGGCCTTCAAGCTCGGCGCCGCGCCCTTCCATATGTGGGTGCCCGACGTCTACCAGGGCGCACCGACCGCTGTCACGCTGCTGATCGGCGGCGCGCCCAAGCTGGCCGCCTTCGCCATCACCGTGCGCCTGCTCGTCGAAGGCATGAGCGGCCTGGCCGTGGACTGGCAGCAGATGCTGGTCGTGCTGTCCGTCATGTCGCTGCTCATCGGCAACCTGGCGGCCATCGCCCAGACCAATCTGAAGCGCATGCTGGCCTACTCGACCATCGCCAACATGGGCTTCATGCTGCTGGGCATGACCGCCGGCGTCGTCAACGACAGCACGACCTGGGGCACCAATGCCTACAGCTCGGCGATGTTCTATGTCGTCACCTATGTGCTGACGACGCTGGGCACCTTCGGCATGGTCATCCTGCTGTCGCGCCAGGGCCATGAGGCCGAAGAGATCAAGGACCTGGCCGGCCTGGGCAAGCGCAGCCCCTGGTTCGCGCTGGTCATGACGCTGTTCATGTTCTCTCTGGCCGGCGTGCCGCCGACCGTGGGCTTCTACGCCAAGCTCGCCGTGCTGCAGGCCCTGGTCGCCACGCAGCTGCCGTTCTACCTGTGGCTGGCCGGCTTCGCCGTCGTCGTGTCGCTGGTCGGCGCCTTCTACTACCTGCGCATCGTCAAGGTCATGTTCTTCGACGCCCCGACCGATACGGCCCCGCTGGCCGCGCCGGCCGACGTGCGCTTCGTCATGACGCTCAACGGCGCCGCCGTGCTGGTCTTCGGCCTGCTGCCGGGTGGCCTGCTGGAGCTGTGCAAGGTCGCGATCCGCCAGGCCCTGGCGACCTGAATGGCACAGCCCCTCGTCCACGACCGCGCCGCTGGACGCGGACGGTCCTGGCCGGTCCCCCGAGGGGACGGCGATGCTTCCGGCATTGAGCCGCAAGCACATCGCCAGAGCGGGCCGGCTAGGGAGCGGCCCGTCGCTCGGCCCGCAAGTTGATGGATCAATCGGTCGCCGTCTGGCTGGTCCTGGCCGTGGCCGTCGTCGCGGCCAACCTGCCTTACTTCAATGAGCGCGTGCTGCTCGTCGGCCCGCGCCAGGCGCCCAAGGCGGCCTGGTGGCGGCTGCTGGAACTGGTGCTGATGGCCGTGCTGACCTTCGGCCTTGGCTCGCTGCTGGAAGCCCGCATCGGCCAGCGCCAGGCCCAGGGCTGGGAGTTCTACGCGGCGGCAACCTGCCTCTTCATCACGCTGGGCTTTCCCGGCTTCGTCTGGAGGTATCTGCGCCGTGGCCACCTCTGATGCCTCAGACGAGCATCTCGTCGAACGCCTGATCGAAGGCAGCCAGGTCTACGCCGGCCATTTCCTCGATGTGCGCCGCGACCGCGTCGCGCTGCCCGACGGTCGCGCCGCCCACCGCGAGTACATTCGCCACCCCGGCGCCGTCATGGTCGTGCCGTTGCTCGACGATGGCCGGCTGCTGATGGAGCGTCAGTACCGCTACCCCATGGGCCGCGTGATGCTGGAGTTCCCGGCCGGCAAGCTCGACGCCGGCGAGGACCCACTCGCCTGCGGGCAGCGCGAGCTGCTCGAGGAGACCGGCTGCAGCGCCACCGAGTGGGCTTACGCCGGCGTACTGCACAACGCCATCGCCTACTCGGACGAAGGCATCCACATCTACTTCGCACGCGGCCTCACGAGGGGCGTGCAACAGCTGGATGACGGCGAGTTTCTCGAACTCGTCACGCACACGGTCGAGGATCTCGACCGCCTCGCCGCCCAGGGCGAACTGACCGACGCCAAGACGCTGATCGGCCTGCTGTGGCTGCAGCGCTGGCAGCAGGGTGCCTGGCCGCTGGATTGGCAGCGCGCCTGATCCTTTTTCAGTGCATGACCTCTGGCGAACTGTTGCCAGACCGTTAAGCTCAGGCGTTTGAGCCGCCCGAAAACCTTTCCACCGCAGAAAGCTTCTCTCCATGACGCGTGCAACGCCGATCCTGACCGTCCTGACACTGGCCCTGGCCCTCACCGCCTGCGGCAAGGGCGGCAAGCCTGACGATGCCAAGGCCGCCGCGAAGCCGGCCGCCGCGCCGCTGCTTTTGGCGCCGGAGGATCTGCGCCAGGTGGGCCAAAGCGGCCTGATCGGTGCCCCCGTCATCACCGGCGCCATCCAGCCGGCCCGCCGCGCCGACCTGCGTGCCGAAGTGGCCGCCGTCGTGCTGCAGGTCGCCAAGGACAACGGCGAACGCGTGCGCGCGGGTGATCTCATCATCCGCCTCGACCCCACCTCCATCCGCGACGGCCTGACCTCCGCCGAGGAGGCTCTGCGCGCCGCCCAGCAGAGCTTCGAGCAGACGGAACGCGTGCTGGCCCGCCAGAAGACGCTGAACCAGCAGGGCATGATTTCCATGCAAGGCCTGGAAGACGCCGAGGTGCGCCGCAATTCGGCCCAGAGCGAGCTGGCCGCGGCCAAGGCGCGCGCCGTCACGGCCCGCCAGCAGGTCTCGCGTACCGAGGTGCGCGCACCGTTCGATGGCGTCGTCAGCGAACGCAAGATTTCCGTCGGCGACACCGTGCAGATCGGCCGCGAGCTCATCAAGGTCATCGACCCGGCGTCCATGCGCTTCGAAGGCCAGGTCTCGGCCGACCGCCTGGGCGAGCTCAAGCTCGGCCAGCCGGTGGCCTTCCGCATCAACGGCTTTGGCGACGCGGAGTTCCGCGGCAAGCTGGCCCGCATCGACGCGGCCGCCAATGCGACAACCCGCCAGGTCGAACTCATCGCCGAGTTCAACGACCGCGCCAAGGCGCCCCAGGTCTCCGGCCTCTATGCCGAAGGCCGCGTCGAGAGCGCCGAGCGCAAGGCGCTGGTGCTGGCCGAGGGCTCGGTGCAACGCCAGGGCGATGCGGCCTATGTCTGGAAGGTCGAGGGCAACCAGTTGAAGAAGGTCAATGTGACCCTGGGCGAGCGTGATGACCGCCGCGGCGAGGTCGTCATCGCTGCCGGCCTGGCCCTGGGTGACCAGGTGCTGCGTGCGCCCACCGGCAACCTGGTCGACGGCGCGCCGCTGCAGCGCGTCACGGCCGGCGCCGGTGCGGCCTCGGCCGTCACGCCCGGCGCGGCGCCCACGCCCACCGCCAGCAAGTAAGCAGGAGGCTCCCCGATGTTCCTCTCCAACTTCAGCATCAGCAGGCCCGTCGCGACCGTCGTCATGGTCATCGGGCTGATGCTGGTGGGCCTGCTGGCGCTGTCCAAGCTCAAGGTCAACCAGTTCCCCGAGGTCGAGCCGCCCGTGCTCGTCATCAACATCCCTTACCCCGGTGCCTCACCCGAGACGGTGGAGCGCGAGGTCGTCAACCGCATCGAGAAGGCGCTGCAGAGCATCTCGGGCGTGGACCGCAGCAATTCCACGTCGCGCGAAGGCAGTGCCACCCTCGTGCTGGTCTTCGACTTCTCGAAGAACATGATCGAGGCTGCCGACGAGGTGCGCAACGCCATCGCCTCGGTGCGCTACAAGCTGCCGACCGAGATCCGCGAACCCATCATCACGCGGGCCGACCCAGGCGCCCAGCCCATCCTGCAGCTGTCGCTGTCCAGCACGACGCTGACCCACGCCCAGCTCAGCCGCCTGGCCGAGGACAAGCTCGCCGAGCGCTTCCGCGGCATCCCGGGCGTGTCGACGGTGGGCGTCAACGGCTCGCTCAAGCGCGAGCTGTCCATCCTGCTGCATGCCGAGAAGCTGCGCGAGTTCGGCGTCTCCGTCACCGAGGTGCTGAACGCCGTGCGCGCGCAGAACACTACCGCGCCGGTCGGCAAGATCCGCGGCGCGCTGGAAGACCAGAGCATCCGCCTGCTCGGCCGCCTGGAGTCACCGGCCGAGTTCGAGCAGATGATCATCAAGCGCACCGCCGGTACCGTCGTGCGCCTGGGCCAGGTCGCCGAAGTGCAGGACGGCTTCGCCGAGATGACCGGCTATTCGCTGCGCAACGGCCGCCCCAACGTCGGCATCTCCATCACGCGCTCGCGTGACGCGTCCACCGTCAGCGTCGCCAATGGCGCACGCGCGCTGCTGAAGGAAGTCGAGAAGGAACTGCCCAAGGGCACGACGCTGGAAATCACGCAGGACGGCGGCAAGGATGCCGAGAACAGCCTGCACAACGTCACCGACGCCCTCGTCTTCGGCGCCGCGCTGACCATCTTCGTCGTCTATGCCTTCCTGAACAGCTGGCGCTCGACGCTGATCACCGCGCTATCCCTGCCCACCTCGGTGCTGGCGGCCTTCATCGCCGTATGGCTGATGGGCTTCTCGCTGAACTTCATGAGCCTGCTGGGCCTGTCGTTGGCCATCGGCGTGCTCATCGACGACGCCATCGTCGTGCGGGAGAACATCGTGCGCCACATGGAGCGCGGCAGCGACCGCGTCACGGCAGCGCGCGAAGGCACGGCCGAGATCGGCCTGGCCGTGGCCGCCACCACCTTCGCCATCGTGGCGGTGTTCGTGCCCGTCGCCTTCATGGGCAACGGGCCCGGCCAATGGTTCAAGCCCTTCGCGCTGACCGTGGTCGCCTCGGTCGTCGTGTCGCTGATCATCAGCTTCACGCTGGACCCGATGCTGTCGGCCTACTGGGGCGACCCCGTGGGCTATCACGAGCAGCCCAAGAAGGGCTTCGGCAAGCTGCTGGAACGCTTCAACCACTGGTTCGACGGCGTGGCCAACAGCTATGGCCATGTCATTGCCTGGGCGCTGCATCACCGCCGCTGGATGACCGCTTTCGCCTTGGCCAGCCTGGTCGGCGCCATCTTCCTGCAGGCCACGTTCGGCGGCTCCAGCTTCCTGCCGCAGGCCGACGCCGGCTTCCTCGCCATCGAGGTGCGCAGCCCGGCGTCCAGCAGCCTGGACTACTCCAAGCTCAAGCTCGACGCCGCCGCGGCCCTGGCCTCGACGATGAAGGAAACCAAGGCGACCACGTCCTATCCCAACGCCAGCGGCGGCCGCATCTATGTCGACATCGGCAAGAGCACCGAACGCCAGCGCTCGGCGGCCGACGTCGCCAAGGAATTGCGCGACAAGGTCGCTCGCCTGGTCGGCGCCGAGTACGTCGTGCTCGACGACCTGAACAACGGTGCCCAGAAGCCCGTGCAGATCCGCTTCTACGGCACCGACACGCGCCGCCTGCAGCAGATCACGCAGGACTTCCAGAAGACCATGGCCGGCATCAAGGGCGCGGTGGACATCGGCTACTCCGAGCAGGACCCGCAGAACGAGTTGCAGATCGAGCTCGACCGCAGCCTGGCCAACCAGATGGGCATCTCGGTCAACGACGCGGCCCAGGCGCTGCGCGTCGCCTTCGCCGGCGTCGAGGCCGGCGACTGGATCGACCCGACCGGCGAGGCCCGCGACGTGTCCATCCGCCTGCACCCGGCCGACCGCGTCGACGCCGCCAACATCGAGCGCCTGCCGATCGCCGTGACCGGCACCAACCGCATGGTGCCGCTGGACCAGATCGCCACCGTCACCATGGGCAAGGGCCCGGGCCAGATCCAGCACGGCGACGGCAAGCGCACCATCACGGTCAGCGCCAACGCCCAGGGCCGCTCGTCCGGCGAGATCACCGCCGAAGCCAAGAAGCTGGCCGAGAAGATCGACTTCCCGCCCGGCTTCGGCATCGAACTGGCGGGCGCGGCGCGCGACCAGCAGGTCGTCTTCACGGCCATGATCACGGCCCTGCTGTCCGGCATCGCGCTGATGTACTTCGTGCTCGTCATCCAGTTCAACAGCTTCACGGCGCCCTTCGCCGTGATGCTGTCGCTGCCGCTGAGCCTGATCGGCGTCGTGCTGGCGCTGATCCTGACGCGCGGCACGCTGAACCTGATGAGCCTCATCGGCGTCATCATGTTGATGGGCCTGGTGGCCAAGAACGCCATCCTGCTGCTGGACGCGACGCGCCAGGAGGAGAAGGCCGGCATCGACCGTGAAGAGGCGTTGATGCATGCGGGCCGCAAGCGCTTCCGTCCCATCCTGATGACGACGCTGGCGCTGATCGCCGGCATGATGCCGGTCGCCATCGGCATCGGCGAAGGCGGCGAGTTCTACCGCCCGATGGCCGTGGCCATCATCGGTGGCACCATCACGTCGACGCTGCTGACGCTGTTGATCGTGCCGACCTTCTACGACAGCATCGAACTGGCCCGTGACCATGCGCTGGCCAAGTTCCACCGCCGCGTGCCGCGCTTCACGGTGGTGGGTGCCTTCGTGATGACGCTGATCGAGGCCGTGCTGGCCCTCGTGATGGTGCGCTTCGTGTTCCGACTGATCGTCAAGCTGGGCCGTCTGGTGACGGGCCGCCGAGTGATCGTTACACCAGCCGCCCAGGGTTGAGCAGGTCGAGTGGGTCGAGTGCCCGCTTGATCGCTCGCATCAGCGCCAGGGCCGTCGGGTCCTTGCGCTGAGCGAGCTCTTCGCGCTTGAGCCGGCCGATGCCATGCTCGGCCGAGATCGAGCCGCCGCGCTGCTGCACGGCGTCGTAGACCTTCTCGTTGATGGCCGCCTCGTGCGCGGCCAGGAACTCGGGCGGTGCCACACCAGCCGGCGCCTGCACGTTGTAGTGCAGGTTGCCGTCGCCGAGGTGGCCGAAGTCGATGACCTCGATGCCGGGCAGATAGGCACCTAGCGCCGCATCCATCTCGGCGACGAAGCCGGGAATCGCCGACACCGGCAAGGAGATGTCGTGCTTGATGTTCAGCCCCGCCTGGGCCTGCGCCAGCGGGATGGACTCGCGCAGATGCCAGAAGGCCTTGGCCTGCTGGATGTTCTGGGCGATGGCCGCGTCCTGCACGCAGCCGCGCTCGAAGGCGGCTTCCAGCAGGCCTTCGAAAACGCTGCGGGCATGCTCGGCGCTCTCGGCATCGGACAGTTCCAGCAACACGCTCCATTCGGCCGGGCCCAGGGGCTGTGCCAGTTGCGGCAGCTCGCGCGCGACGAGAGCCAGCGCAGCCCGGTTCATGACCTCGAAGCCGGTCAGCGCATCGCCGGCCCGCTCGCGCGCCAGGCCGAGCAGGGCGACCGCATTTTCCAGCGAGTCACAAGCGGCCAGCGCGGTCAGGCGCTCCTTGGGTTGCGGATAGAGCTTCATCGTCGCGGCGGTGATGACGCCCAGCGTGCCCTCGCTGCCGATGAAGAGATCGCGCAGGTCATAGCCGGTGTTGTCCTTGCGCAGGCCCGACAGGCCTTGCCAGACCTCGCCCGTCGCCGTGACGACCTCCAGCCCCAGGCAGAGTTCGCGCGCATTGCCATAACGCAGCACCTGGGTGCCACCGGCATTCGTCGCCAGGTTGCCGCCCAGCGTGCACGAGCCCTCGGCGGCGAGGCTGAGCGGGAACAGCCAGCCCGCGGCCGCGGCGGCGGCCTGCACCTCGGCCAGCACGCAGCCGGCTTCGACGGTCAGGCTGGCGTTGGCGGCATCGATGTTGCGCACGCGCTTCATGCGCGACAGGCTCAGCACCAGCTGGTGGCCGCTGTCGTCCGGGGTCGAGCCCCCGACGAGACCGGTGTTGCCACCCTGGGGCACGACGGTCACGCGGTACTCGTGGCACAACCGCATGACCGCCGCGACTTCATCGGTCGACGCCGGCCGCGCCACGGCCAGCGCCTTGCCGACATAGCGCTTGCGCCAGTCGTTTTCATAGGCGGCCAGATCACCGCCCACCAGCAGGCCCGCCTCGCCGAGCCGCTCCCGCAGCGCGTCGAGGAAGGCTTTCATGCCGCCTTGGCCGCCGCCAGGCGTCGGCGGATCTGTGCCGTGCAGGCCGTGAAGATGACGACGCTCAACACCACTTCGGCGAGCGCCAACCATTGCCCGAGGCCGCTTTCGCTCGTCGAGCGCACCAGCCCTTCCATCACATAGAGCCAGATGGCGAGTGACAGCCAGCGGTAGGTGTACATGCGATAGCGCCACAAGCCCAGCGGGGCAGCCAGCAGCGGCAGCGCCTTCACGGCCAGCGTGCCGCGGCCGGTCGGGGCGAGCCACAGCTCCCAGGCCAGGCACAGCAGGATGAGGCTCACGGTGGCGCTGAACGCCAGATTGCGTGTCAGCCGCTCGACGGCTGTGGGTTCGGTTCTTTCGAGGGCAGGGGACATAGCTGCGGCATCATAGAAGCCATGTCCATGACGCCGATCCCGCCGATTCCGCCGATCCCGCCCGTTCCGCCTGCAGCGCCCGACAACCCCGATGCGCCGCTGGCCCGCAACCCCATCGCCTTCGCCAGCGACTTCATCACCGAGCTGCTGGCCTGGCCCTGGCTGCAGACGCTGCACACCTTCCGCCAGCGCTTTCGCGAGGAGAAGCTCGGCCTGACCGCCGGCAGCCTGACTTTCACGACGCTGATCTCGCTGGTGCCGCTGCTGACGGTGATGCTGGCCATCTTCACGGCCTTCCCGATGTTCTCCAGCTTCCAGTCCGCGCTGGAGCAGTATTTTCTGAAGAGCCTGATCCCGCCCAATATCGCCAAGCCGGTGCTGGCCTCGCTGACGCAGTTCGCGGCCAAGGCCAACAAGCTCGGCGTCGTCGGCCTGATCTTTCTCGGCATCACGGCGCTGGCGCTGATGCTGACCATAGACCGCACGCTGAACGCCATCTGGCGCGTGAAGCGGCCGCGACCGATGGCGCAGCGCGTGCTGGTCTACTGGGCCGCGCTGACGCTGGGCCCGCTGCTGCTGGGCGGCAGCCTGACGCTGACGAGCTATGCCATCAGCGTCGGCCAGGGTTATCTCACGGCCATGCCGGCCGCCATGTCGACGACCTTGGGCAGTGCCGACGTCGTGCTGTTCGGCCTGGCCATGGCCGGGCTCTTCCACTATGTGCCCAACACCCATGTGCGCTGGCGCCATGCCCTCATCGGCGGCGCCTTCGTGTCGCTGGGCTTCTCGCTGGCGAAGTCGCTGCTGGCCTGGTACGTCAAGCAGGTGCCGACCTATTCGACGCTGTACGGCGCCTTCGCGACCGTGCCGGTCTTCCTGATCTGGGTCTACCTCGGCTGGGTCATCGTGCTGCTGGGCGCCATCCTGGCGGCCAACACGCCCAGCCTGACGGGCCGGCTGCATCTGCGCCCCGACTCGCCCGGCCAGCCTATGGCGCTGGCGCTGGAAACACTGCGTGAGCTCTGGCGCGTACGCGAAGCCGGCCAGCGCGGCCTGTCCTATCTGGCGCTGGCGAGCGCCCTGCGCGTGGACCCGCTGCAGCTCAGCCCCGTCATCGACAAGCTGCTGGCCATGGACTGGATAGGCCGGCTGGAAGAGGAGGGCGCCCAGCGCCTGGTGCTGATGTGCGCGCCCGAGCGCACGCCGGCCGAGCCGCTGCTGGCGGCCTTCCTGGCCGAGCGCGGCACCACGCTGGGCCCGCTGTGGCAGCGCAGCGATTGGCAGCGCCTGCAACTGGCCGACCTGTTCACGACCGCGGTCGGCGCGCCGGTGCGCTGACCGCTTGGCAAGAGGAAACCATGAGCGCGATTGGAAATTTTCTTTGGTTCGTCCTGGGCGGCGCCTTGATGGGCCTGGGCTGGTGGGTGGTCGGGCTGCTGGCCTTCGTCAGCGTGGTCGGCATCCCCTGGGGGCGCGCCTGCTTCGTCATCGGTCAGTTCGCCTTCTTCCCCTTCGGCAAGGAGGCGGTCAGCAGGAGGACGCTGTCGGGCGTGGACGACATTGGCACCAGCGGGCTCGGCGTGATCGGCAACGTGGTGTGGTTCATTCTCGCCGGCGTGTGGCTGGCCATCGGCCATGTGTTTTCGGCCATTGCCTGCGTCTGCACCATCATCGGCATTCCCTTCGCCATCCAGCATCTGAAGCTGGCCGGCATCGCGCTGGCGCCCATCGGCAAGACCATCGTCGACAAGGAAGTGGCGGCCGCCGCACGTACGCACGAGGCCAAAGCCTCCGTGACGGGCTGGCGCAACTGAGCCTCACTGCGGCTGGAAGCCTCCGGCCTTGATGATCTTGGCCCACGCCGCGGCATAGGCGCGCTCGCGGGTGGCCAGCTGGGCCGAAGTCATCATGCCCACGGACAGGCCGAGCTCGGCCAGCCTGGCCTTCACCACCGGCTGGTTGATCACCCCGGCCAGCGCGTTGGAGAAGCGCTCCACGACGGCGGGTGAAGTGCCGGCGGGTGCAAACAGGCCGTAGTAGGGCAGGTCCTCGAAGCCGGCGATGCCCAGTTCGGCGAAGGTCGGCACCTCGGGCAGCACGCCTTGGCGCTGCTGGCCCATGACGGCGACGATCTTCAGCTTCTTCTGCTGGTGGTTGACGATGAGGTCGGGCACCGAGCCCACGCCGGCGCTGATCTGGTTGCCCAGCATGTCGGCAATCATGGGCGCGCTGCCACGGTAGGGCACGGCCAGCAGGTTGAGGCCATGCTTCTCGCCCAGCAGCTTGACGAGGAATTCCGGCACCGAGGCCGGTGCCGGCACGCCGACATTGCCCTGGCCGTTGTTCTGCTTCTTCACCCAGGCGAGGTAATCCGGCAGGCTTGCCGCCGGCGTGCCGCCCGAAATCGCGAAGGCGTTGGCGAAGGTCGCGAAGCCGGCCACGGGTACGAAGTCGTGGGCCGGGTCGAAGCCCGGGTTCTTCAGCACCAGCGGCAGGATGGAGATGGTGTGGTCGTGGCTGACGAAGAAGGTCGTGCCGTCTGGGGCGGCTGCCTTCAGCGCCTGGGCCGCGATCTGGCCGCCGGCACCGGGCCGGTTGTCGACCAGCACCGTCGTGCCGAGGGAGGCCTGCAGGGCTTCACCCAGCAGCCGCGCGATGGCATCGGTGCCGCCGCCGGCGGGGAAGCCGACGAGGAGGCGGATGGGCTTGCCTTCCTGGGCCTGAGCGGCAAAGGGCAGGGCCGCGAGTGCGGCCAGGGCTGAACGACGTTGGATCATCGGCGGGCTCCCGAGTTGAACCCGCGGGAGTCTACGGGTGCAGGACCACCAGCAGTGCGGTCGCCGCCGACTTGGTGGCATTGCGGATGGCATGCGGGCCGTCGACGGCATAACGCGCCGTCTCGCCGGCCTTGAGCTTGCTGGTCACGCCCTGGGCGCTGACCTCCAGGCTGCCGGTCAGCACGCTCAGGTGCTCGCGCGAGCCGGGCTCATGGGCCTGCGAATCCAGCACACCGCCGGGCTGCACGCTCAGCTCGTACCACTCGAACTGTCCCGCCAGCTCGATCGGACCCAGGATGCGCAGCTTGCACAGGCCGTCGGGGCTGGTCAGGCCCGGCGTCGCATGAGCCGGCACGGTCTCGATGGCTGGCGTGGCGATGCGTTCCGTGCCCAGCAGTTCGCCCATGTCCACGCCCAGCGCATTGGCCAGCCGCCACACCACGGCCACCGTGGGATTGGCCTGATTGCGCTCGATCTGCGACAACATGGACTTGCTCACGCCGGCGCGTTTGGACAAATCATCCAGCGACAGGCCACGGCTGCTGCGCAGCGCCTGCAATGCAGCGCCGACGCGGGGCGGTTCGGTGTCCATGTTCATGCTTGACGGCGGTAGACGTTTTTCAGATACTGCACGAAAGTTCGATATATCGAACAAGTTCGATTTACAGGATTGTGCATCAGGAGCACGCGATGAGCCAGGCTTTCTACTCCCATCTGCAGACCGAGCTGGACGGTATCCGTGCCGCCGGCCTCTTCAAGGCGGAGCGCATCATCACGACGCCTCAGGGCGCCGTCGTGAAGACGACCGACGGCCGCGAGGTCATCAACCTCTGTGCCAACAATTACCTCGGGCTGTCGTCCCATCCTCAGGTCATCGAGGCGGCGCATGAAGCGCTGCGCACCCATGGTTTCGGCCTGTCGTCGGTGCGCTTCATCTGCGGCACGCAAGACCTGCACAAGGAGCTGGAGGGCCGTATCGCCCGCTTCGTCGGCTGCGAGGACGCCATCCTCTATGCGGCAGCGTTTGACGCCAACGGCGGGCTCTTCGAGCCCCTGCTGGGCGAGCAGGACGCCATCATCAGCGACGCGCTCAACCACGCCTCCATCATCGACGGCATTCGCCTGTGCAAGGCCCAGCGCTACCGCTATGAGCACAACAACCTCGACGACCTCGAGCGTTGTCTGAAGGAAGCCAAGGAGAAGGGCGCCCGCTTCACGCTGGTCTTCACCGACGGCGTGTTCTCCATGGACGGCACCATCGCCCAGCTCGACAAGATCCGCGCGCTGTGCGACCAGTACGACGCGCTGCTGGGCATCGATGAATGCCATGCCAGCGGCTTCATGGGCAAGACCGGCCGCGGTACCGCCGAGCATCGCGGCGTGTTCGGCAAGATCGACATCATCACCGGTACCTTCGGCAAGGCCCTGGGCGGCGCCTCGGGTGGCTTCACGGCCGCACGCAAGGAAGTCGTCGAGCTGCTGCGCCAGCGCTCGCGACCCTATCTGTTCAGCAACACGCTGGCGCCCAGCATCGCCGGCGCATCTCTCGCTGTGCTGGACCTGCTGGAAGGCTCGACCGCCCTGCGCGACAAGCTCGAAGCCAACACCGCCTGGTTCCGGGAGGCCATCCAGGCCGCGGGCTTCGAGATCAAGCCCGGTACCCACCCCATCGTGCCCATCATGGTCTACGACGCGGTCAAGGCGCAGGAACTGTCCAAGCGCATCCTGGAGCTGGGCATCTACGCCGTCGGCTTCTTCTTCCCCGTCGTGCCCAAGGGCCAGGCGCGCATCCGCGTGCAGGTCTCGGCGGTGCATGAGCGCGAGCATCTCGAAAAGGCCGTCGCTGCGTTCACGCAGGCTGGCCGCGAGCTGGGCCTCGTCAAATGAGCGATATCCGCATCCTCATCATCGGCGCCAACGGCCAGATCGGTACCGAACTGGCGACGGAGCTCGCCAAGCTGCACGGCAACGACGCCGTCATCACCAGCGACCTGGCGCCCAAGGGCCGTGTGCCCGCGCTGCAGCACGAGGCGCTGGACGTGACCGATGCCGGCGCCCTGGCCACTGTCGTCAAGCGCCACCACATCACGCAGATCTACCACCTCGCCGCCGCCCTCTCGGCCAATGGCGAGAAGCACCCGATGTGGGCCTGGGACCTGAACATGAAGGGCCTGCTCAACGTGCTGGAGCTGGCCCGCCACGAGAAGCTGGACAAGATCTTCTGGCCCAGCTCGATCGCCGCCTTCGGCCCCAACACGCCCGCCGTGGACACGCCGCAGACTTGCGTGATGGACCCGACGACGGTCTATGGCATCTCCAAGCTGGCCGGCGAACGCTGGTGCGACTGGTACCACGCCAAGCATGGCGTGGACGTGCGCAGCCTGCGCTACCCCGGCCTCATCAGCTGGAAGACACCGCCCGGTGGCGGCACGACGGACTACGCCGTCGAGATCTTCCACTCCGCCATCAAGGAAGGCCGCTACACCTGCTTCCTGAAGGAGGACCAGGCGCTGCCGATGATGTACATGCCCGACGCGCTGCGCGCCACCATCGAGCTGATGAACGCACCGGCCGACCAGGTCAAGCAGCGCGGCAGCTACAACCTGGCGGGCGTCAGCTTCACGCCGGCAGGCATCGCCGCCTCCATCCGCCGCCGCCTGCCCGAGTTCACGATGGACTGCGTGCCCGACTTCCGCCAGGCCATCGCCGCCAGTTGGCCGCAGCGCATCGACGATGCGGCCGCGCAAGCCGACTGGGGCTGGAAGTTGCAATACGACCTCGATGCGATGGTCGATGACATGCTGACTGAGCTGACACGCGAACTACGCGTTGGCTGACAGGAGGTGCCAGGTCTGGCTGGTACGCTCCCCTCTATGAGAGCCGCGCTGACCACCCTCTTGGCACTGTCCTTGACGACGCTGGCCCAGGCCCAGCAGCCAGAGGTCGAAAGTTCGTCGGCCCGCTATCTGCTGGGTGTCGCTGTGGTCTCCCAACCGGAGTACGACGGCGCGAGCCGGCGCGAGACCAAGCTCAAGCCGCTGTGGGCCTTCAAGCTCGGCCGCGTGCGCTTCAGCACTTCGGGTGCCGGTGGCCTGCTGGGCTTCGGCCACGAAGAATCTGCCGGCGGCGCCAGCACGGAGTTCGTCAACACCGACAAGCTGCGCGCCGGCGTTTCGCTGCGCGTGGACAGCGGCCGCAGCAGCGGTGATGCCAGCACCACCAAGGGCTTGCCGGACGTCCGGCGCACGCTGCGCGCCCGTTTCTATACCAACTACAGCCTGACCAAGGATCTCAACGTCGGCGCCAACCTGTCGCAGGACCTGCTCGGCCACCACGGCGGCATGACGCTGGGCGCCGACCTGGGTTGGCGCTTCTACCGCAGCCCGACGCTGGAATGGACCAGCGGCATCGGCATCTCGGCCGGCAGCGCGCAGAACCTGCGCAGCTATTTCGGCGTGCCCGAATCGGCCGTCGCGGCCAGCGGCAAGCCGGCCTATGACCCCGGCTCGGGCTTGCGCGACGTGCACATGGGCGTTGGCTTCATCCGGCCCCTCTCCAAGCATTGGCTGGCCTACGGCAATGCGGGTGCGAGTCGCCTGCTCGGGCCGGTGGCCGACAGCCCGTTGGTCGAGAAGCGCACCGGCTCGTCGGTCGGCATCGGCCTGGCCTGGCGGAACTAGGGGACGTTGAATGAGTCTCCGCGGGTGCGCGCGTCCGGTTGAGGGATGCAGCGCAAGGCGCAAGCCGCAGCCATAGCTCTCGCTATGGCGAGGACTTGCAACGCCGCGATGCGCCCTCAGCCGGGATGTGCGCGCCGAGAGGGGCTCGTTCAGCGTTCCCTATAGCTTGACGCGGCCGCGCCAGATATCTGCGTACATGACCCAATCGCCGATGAAGCTGTAGAGCGGGTATTTGAAGGTCGCTGGGCGGTTCTTCTCGAAGAAGAAATGCCCGATCCAGGCGAAGCCGTAGCCGCACAGCAGGCCATAGAGCAGCCAGACCAGCGCGCCCGTCATGAACAGCTGCCACAGGCAGACCAGCACCAGCGTCGTGCCGATGAAGTGCAGGCGGCGGCAGACGGTGTTGCTGTGCTCGCTGAGATAGAAGGGATAGAAGTCGGCGAAGCGGGAGAAGCGTTCGGTGCTCATGGAGGGCCTGGTAACACTGCGGCAGTAGGYCGCGAAGGCCWTCCGCCRGRGGSCAATCAAGGCGCAGCGYGMCGCCCGCAYTSATRTGCGGGCAAGCGGTGCAACGCCGAGTGGCCCCTGGCGGAYGGTCTTCCCTTCGGGTTGTKGCCAGAAWGCCCRCGCGCGGCGTTGCAAATCCTCGCCGGCACCCAGCCCGGCTCCGGTTTGCGCCTTGCTCGCGGGCATTCTGGCAACAACGCGGCCTGCTGCCGCAGTGTTAGCAAGCCCTGATTCAAGCGCGGGTTGCGCCCGAGCGGCAAGCGGGGATGCCCTGGCAACAATGCGTCGATGAACCCTGCCCCCAACGGCGAGATCGAAGTCGTCATCCTCGGCGCCGGCATGTCCGGCCTGTGCATGGCCATCCAGCTGCAGCGCGCCGGCATCGAGGACTTCCTCATCATCGAGAAGTCTCAGGGGCTGGGCGGCACCTGGTGGTCCAACCGCTACCCCGGCGCCCAGGTCGATGTGCCGGCGCCAGCCTACAGCTTCAGCTTCGCGCCCAACCCGCACTGGACGCACCGCTTCGCAGATGCCCCCGAGATCCATCGCTACCAGCAGCGCCTGGCCGAGCAGCATGGCCTGGCGGCGCGCATGCGTCTGGGCGTGGCCATCACCGCGGCGCGTTTCGATGCCGAGGCCGGCCGCTGGCAGCTGAGCCTGGACGACGGCAGCAGTCTGAGCGCGCGCTTCTTCGTCTGCAGCACCGGCCCGCTGAGCCGGCCGCGCTGGCCCGACATTCCCGATCTGATGTCCTTCAAGGGGCAGTTGCTGCACTCCGCGCGTTGGCCGGCCGACGTGGATCTGGTGGGCAAGCGCATCGGCGTCATCGGCACGGGTTCGACGGCAGCCCAGCTCGTGCCCGCGTTGGCGCCCGCGGCGGCACGCCTCACGCTGTTCCAGCGCACGCCCAACTGGGTGATGCCGCGGCTGGACCGGCGTTACGGCGTGCTGGACCGCTGGCTGTCGCGCTTCCCGCCGTATGCCGCGCTGGCCCGGCATGCCTGGGTGCAGTTCCTGGAGCTGGGGCGGCGCGGCTTCGACGAGGGCACGCTGGCCCGGCGCACCATGATGGCCGCGGCGCGCGGTCATTTGCGGCGCCAGGTGGCCGATGCGGCGCTGCGCGAACGGCTGACACCCCGCTATCCGCTCGGGTGCAAACGCATCATCTACTCCAACGACTACTTCCGCGCGCTGGCGCTGCCGCAGTCCGAACTCGTCACGGAGGCCATCACCGGCGTGACGGAAAGAGGCCTGCTGACGCTGGACGGGCGCGAGCATGAGCTGGACGCGCTGGTCTGTGCCACCGGCTTCGACACGGCGCAACCGCTGGCAGAGCTGCCCATCACGGGCCTCGGCGGCCGCACGCTGGAAGAGACCTGGCGCACCAATCCCAGCGCCTACTTCGGCCTGACGGTGCCCGGGTTCCCCAACCTCTTCCTGACGCTGGGCCCCAACACCGGCACGGGCCACACCTCGACGCTGCTCTTCATCGAACCCCAGGTCCAGCATGCCTTGGCGTGCATGCGCCGCGTGAAGCAGTCGGGCAAGCGATGGATAGACGTGCGCCCTGAAGCGTTTGCGGCCCAGGACGCCGACGTCCAGCAAAGGCTCGCCGGCTCGGTCTGGAGCCGCTGCAGCTCCTGGTACCGCAACGACAGCGGCCGCATCATCGCGATCTGGCCGGGCTTCACCGGCGAATACGTGCGTGCCGTGCGGCGGCCCGACGAAGCGGCCTACGAGCTCGGCTGAAGCGCGGCTCTCAGCGCAGCCAGCATCGCGTCCGGCGCTTCGGCCATCAGCGCGTGTCCGGCGGGCACGGTGTGCATGCGCGGCTTGAGCAGGCTTCCAAGCACCGCGTTCTGCTTGGGCGAGGTCATCTGGTCCAGCGCGCCGAGGATGAAATGCACCGGGCAGTTCACGCGCGCCGCGGCGGCCTCGCCACCGGCATAGCGGTCACAGACCTGGAAGTCGTTCTCGAACAGATTGACGGCCGTCTGGCGCGACTGCAGCCGCCGCATCAGCGCCATGGCGCCGCCGCGCAACCAGGCACCCGGGCCGGGGTAGCCGGGCTTGGCGCTGGCGAGTGAATGCGAGAAGGCCGTGACCATGGCCATCGCGGCTTCGGGCTTGTCGCGCGCCGTCGTCAGCAGGGCCTCGGAGACCTTCATCGGGTAGGCCGTGCCCACCATGACGAGCGTGGATGCCCTTTCGCCGGCTTCGAGGGCGATCAGCGAGCCCATGCTGTGGCCGACGAGGGCGGCCTTCTTCACGCCGGCCGCGTCCAGCAATCGCTCCAGCCAGGCGGCGATGGCTTCGACGCTCGTCAAGGGCACGCCGGCGCTGCGGCCGTGGCCGGGCAGGTCGACCGCCAGCACACCGTAGCCGTGATGGGCACACCAGCGCGCGAGCAGGGTCCAGACGCTGTGGTCGTTCAGCGCGCCGTGGATGAAGACGACGCAGGGCAGGGCAGGGTCGAAGGCCTTGCCGCCCGTATAGGCATAGGCCTCGTGGTTGTCGACGACGAACTTCATGCCTTGCTCGCCACCTTGAGCGCCCGCTTGAGGTCGTCGATGAGGTCGGCCGGGTCCTCCAGGCCGATGGACAGGCGGATGGTGCCGGGGCCGATGCCGGCCTGTCGCAGCGCCGCGTCGTCCATGCGGAAATGGGTGGTGCTGGCCGGATGGATGACCAGGGACTTGGCGTCGCCGACGTTGGCGAGGTGGGAGAACAGCTTGAGCGCCTCGATGAAGGCGCTGCCTTGCTCCCGCGTGCCCTTCAAGTCGAAGGAGAAGACGGCGCCGGCACCGCGCGGCATGAGCTGCTGGGCCAGGGCGTGGTCGGGGTGGGAGGCCAGGCCGGGGTAGGCCACCTTTTCGACAAGATCGTGTGCATCCAGAAACTCTGCCACCGCCTGCGCGTTGGCCACATGGCGGGCCATGCGAAGCGGCAGCGTCTCCAGGCCTTGCAGCATCAGCCAGGCGGTGTGCGGGCTCATGCAGGCGCCGAAGTCGCGCAGGCCCTCGCGGCGGGCGCGCAGCAGGAAGGCGCCGACGGTGCTCTCTTCGGCGAACACCATGCCGTGGAAGCCTTCGTACGGTTCGCACAAGGTCTCGAAGCGGCCATGGCGGTCATGCGCGGCCTGCCAGTCGAAGCTGCCCGCATCCACCAGCACCCCGCCGACCACGGTGCCGTGGCCGCAGAGGAATTTGGTGGCCGAGTGGTAGACCAGATCGGCACCCAGTTCGGCCGGGCGCTGCAGATAGGGTGTCGTGAAGGTGGCATCCACCAGCAGCGGCAGGCCGGCCTCGTGCGCCAGTGCCGAGACAGCCGGGATGTCCAGCACGTCCAGCCCCGGGTTGCCCAGGGACTCGCCGAACAGCAGCCGCGTCTCGGGCCGGATGGCCGCGCGCCAGGCGTCCAGGTCACGCGGGTTCACGAAGCTAGTCTCGATGCCGAAACGCTTCATCGTGTAGTGCAACAGGTTGTGGCTGCCGCCATACAGCGCAGTGCTGGCGACGATGTGGCCGCCGGCGCCCATCAGCGTGCAGATGGCCAGGTGCAAGGCGGCCTGGCCACTGGCCGTCGCGATGGCGCCGATGCCACCGTCGAGCGCGGCCATCCGCTCCTCGAAGACCGCTGTCGTCGGGTTGGACAGCCGGCTGTAGACGTGTCCCGAGCGCTCCATGTTGAACAGCGAGGCCGCGTGCTCGCTGTTCTCGAAGACGAAGGAGGTGCTGAGATGCAGCGGTGTCGCCCGCGCGCCGGTGCTCGGATCGGGCGTGGCGCCGGCRTGCAAAGCTAGGGTGTCGAAGCCCGGCATGGTGTTTTTCATGGGGTGGAGTCGCGGGCATTGTGTGCTATGTTGACTGGCAGTTTTCCCATGGAGGCCCCTATGAAAGTCGTCGATATCCTGCGTGTCAAAGGTGGCACCCTGTTCACCGTCACGCCGGACGAGCCGCTGAAGGATTCCCTCGCCGTCATGGCCGAGCGCGACATCGGCTCGCTGGTGGTCATGGAGCATGGCGACCTGGTGGGCATGCTGACCTTCCGCGAAGTCATCTCGGCCGTCGTCAAGAACAACGGTGCCGTCGGCACGACCATCGTGCGCTCGGTGATGGACGATGCGCCGCTGACCTGCACGCCCGAGACCGAGATCGACGAGGTGCGCCGCATGATGCTGGGCCGGCATGCGCGCTATATGCCGGTCATGAACGGCAAGACGCTGATGGGCGTCATCTCGCTTTACGACGTGGCCAAGGCCGTGGTGGACAGCCAGGACTTCGAGAACCGCATGCTCAAGGCCTATATCCGCGACTGGCCGGTCGAGGAGAACGCGACCGAGCACGAGTCCAAGCTCTGAGGCTGGACCGAGGCCACAGGGGGCGAACGCCCGTCCTGCAGGCCTGACGGCAGCGCAAAATGAAGAAGGCGGCCTCGTGAGGCCGCCTTTGCTTTGTCTGCCGCCCAATAAAAAACCCGCCAGAGGCGGGTTCTTCTCAAGCCAGGTTCGCAGTCTGCGAACTTCAGGCAGCCTTGCGGCGGCGAGCACCCATGGCCAGGAAACCAGCGCCGACGAGGGCGAGGGTGCCGGGCAGGGGCACGGCGTTGGCATTGCGCGAGTCACGCACGTAGATGGTCTCGGGAACGCCGCTGAGCAGACCGTTCACGCCGTCGGTCACGCGACCGTTCGCGAAGTCTTGCGCGTCAACGTGGCTGAAGGTGCTCCAGTATTCCGAAGAGTAGACGTAGCAGCTGTGGTTGTTGAAGGTGGCAGCCGCAACGATGTTGCAGGGGTTGCCGGCGGCGATGAAATCGCTCCAGATCGGATGTGCGGCCCACTCTGCAGCAGTGGCGGCGCGCCAGCCTTCAGCGGCACGATAGGAGGAAGGCTCGATGTTGCCCGGGCCGAACTCGTTCGGGGCGATCGGGCCGGCGTAGGTCCAGTCCAGACCCGAACCTGCGTAGTTCAGCAGCACGTACTGGTCCGGGATGGGCGTTGCCGACGAGATGATCGGGGCGGCTTGTGCGGCGGCTGCCGTGGCGACAAGGGCGAAAGCAGCAAGCAGTTTCTTCATTATGTGCTCCTCTGGACAAAGGTGGGTTGGACACGATGCGACAAGCAATCGTCATGCCATTGAATAAAACACCTTTTAAATCATTGACTTGAATATCAATTCCGTTTTGCAAGGACTTGTTTGTAACCTTTCCCGACACCCTGTGTTGGCAGGTTATGCGGCTCCTCTGGCGCCAGGCCGTGCGCATGGCATGGCCCGCTGATCACGAAGGCGGAACGTGAAGCAGGCTGCCTAGAATCCTCCTGTCCTCTCTCTCATCTCGTCATGTCAGGCAGCACCTTCGGCGAACTCTTTCGCGTCACCAATTTCGGCGAAAGCCATGGTCCGGCCATCGGCTGCGTCATCGACGGCTGCCCGCCCGGCATGGCGCTCAGCGAGGCCGACATCCAGCTCGAGCTGGACCGCCGCCGACCCGGTACCAGCCGCCACGTCACCCAGCGCAACGAGCCTGATGCGGTCAAGATCCTGTCCGGTGTCTACGAGGGCGTCACGACCGGCACGCCGATCTGCCTGCTGATCGAGAACACCGACCAGCGCAGCAAGGACTACGGCAACATCCTCGACACCTTCCGCCCGGGGCACGCCGACTACACCTACTGGCGCAAATACGGCGTGCGCGACCCGCGCGGCGGTGGCCGCGCGTCGGCGCGGCTGACGGCCCCCATGGTCGGCGCCGGCGCCGTGGCCCGCAAATGGCTGAAGCAGGCCTACGGCACCGAGTTCCGCGGCTGCATGACGCAGCTGGGCGAGATCGAGATCCCGTTCGAGGGTTGGGAACACGTCGGCGCCAATCCCTTCTTCGCCGCCAACACCAGCAAGATCGCCGCGCTCGAGGAATACATGGACGCGCTGCGCAAGGCCGGCGATTCGGTCGGCGCGCGCATCCGCGTGGAAGCCACCGGCGTGCCGGTCGGCCTGGGTGAGCCCCTGTTCGACAAGCTGGACGCCGACATCGCCTACGCCATGATGGGCATCAATGCCGTCAAGGGTGTCGAGATCGGCGCCGGCTTCGCGGTCGTGGCCCAGAAAGGCACCGAGCATGGCGACGAGCTCAGCCCGCTGGGCTTTGCCAGCAACAACTCGGGCGGCATGCTGGGCGGCATCTCCACCGGCCAGGACATCGTCGCCAGCATCGCGATCAAGCCCACCAGCTCCATCCGCAGCCCCAAGGCCAGCATCGACCGCGCCGGCAATCCGTCCGTGGTGGAAACCTTTGGCCGCCACGACCCCTGCGTCGGCATCCGCGCCACGCCCATCGCCGAGGCCATGCTGGCTCTGGTGCTGATGGACCATGCCCTCCGTCATAGGGCGCAGTGCGGGGATGTGGTGTTGCCGGTGGAGGCAATTCCGGGTCGGCGGTGAGTCGTCCAGCCGACGCGATAGTCGGCTCCAGCGTGAGTTATTGAACATCTGCCCCCCCGAACCGCAGGGGCGCGGCCGGCTGAACCGGTGACCGGACGGATTGCGTCTCCAGCATGATTCGCCCTCCAACATGAGGGAGTATTGAATGAAGTGGATCGTCGCCTTGGCCAGCATGCTGATGCTGAATATCAGCCATGCCAAACCGACCACGCTGGACTTTGAAGAACTCGAGCATGGCGCCGAGTTGCAGGGCACCGGCGACCAGCTCATTTCGAAGGGCTATCTTTTTCGCTACTTCCCCGCAGCGGGTGAACCGTATCCGGTGGGTTTTCAAACCGTCGGCCCGACTTGGCGCTATAACGGCCGCTCAGCGGCGGTGAACCCCAACAGTTGCGGCGCAACCGTGGTGATGACGGGGATCGACAACAACCCGTTTGACCTGCAGGCGATTGATTTGGCTCCGCTCAATGGCGATCCCGACGTGTCCGTGCGTTTTGAGGGCACGACCGTCTACGGCGAAAAGGTGGTGCTGAGCGTCGATCTCAAAGCCGACCGCGGCTGGCAACGCATCCGATTCCCTGGCCACTTCAACCGCCTGAACAGCGTCTCATGGCAACAAGGCGATTGCTTGGTGAACAAGCCTCACATGTTCGACAACATCGCGGTTCGTCAATCGAACCGTTGACGGGCCATGCCGTTGGTCATAGGGCGCGGTGCGGCGACGTGGGGCTGCCGATCGACCCGATCCCGGCGACTCGTCCGGCCTGAGCTGCAGTTCGTCACCGGAAAGCCACCGGCCTGATCGCCAGCCGGTGCAGCTCAGCCCCCGCAAACCGCGTTTCGTCACAAGTCCGCTGCGCCGCCCCGCGCCGGTTTCTAGACTGTAAAGGTCGTGAAATCAGAGAGTGATTGGGGGAGCCATGCGCAAGTCTTGGAAGATCGGTAGCGTTGTCGCAGCCGTTTTGTTGGTGGGTGGCGCCGGTGTTGCTGTCATGGCGAGCAAGGGCGATGGCCCGAAGAAGCCGGGTGACGAGAAGGCCAAGACCGTTCTGGAGTTCGTGCCGAGCGAGGTCGTCAAGCCGACGCTGACCGCCATGCCGGCCCAGATCGAATTCAGCGGGCCGCTGGTGGCGCCGGGCACGGCCATGGTGCGTGCCAAGTCCAACGGCACGCTGCTCACCCTCGCCGTTGGCGAAGGCAGCCGCGTGAAGGCGGGCCAGGCTCTCGGTCAGGTCGACCTGGAAGAGCTTCGCTATCGCATCGCCGAGCGCGGCGCCAGCGTCGAAGCCATGCGGGCCCAGATGGAGCAGGCCGAGCGCAGCTTCAAGGCCAACGAAGGCCTGGCTGCCAAGAATTTCATTGCCCAGACGGCACTCGACAACTCGCGCGCCGCCTACGAGTCGGCCCGTGCCAACTGGAACGCCGCCAAGGCCCAGCTCGACACCAGCCAGGTGACGATGCGCCAGGCCGCGCTGGTGGCGCCCATCAACGGCGTCGTCTCCAAGCGCCATGTGGTGCCCGGCGAGAAAGTGGCCGCCGAACAGCAGATCCTGACCATCGTCGACCTGTCCAAGCTCGAGCTGGCCGGCCTGGTCGGCACCCATGAAGTCAGCCGCCTGAAACCGGGCATGACGGTGCAGGTCAAGGTCGAGGGCGTCGAAGAGCCGGTCGAGGCCAAGATCGACCGCATCGCGCCGAGCGCCGAGCCGGGCACGCGTTCCATCGGCGTGACCCTGGTGCTGGCCAACCCCAAGGAGGCCTACCGCGCCGGCCAGTACGCCGTCGCCAAGGTGGTGCTGCAGGACGACACCCAGCGCCTGACCGTGCCCATCGCCGCCATCAGCCGCAATGCCGGCCAGGAACAGATCTGGATGATCGAGAGCGGCGCCCTGGTGCGCCGGATCGTGACGACCGGCCGCAGCGACGCCCGCGAAGGCCGCGTGGAGGTGTTGAACGGCCTCAAGCCCGAAGCCCAGGTACTGGCGGCGCGCTTCGACAACCTGCGCGAAGGTGACAAGGCGAACATCGTTGCAGCCAAGGCCAAGGTGGCCAGCTCGGCCGCGTCGGCCGCCACGGTTCAGTAAGGGGCGTGCCATGTGGATGACCCGCGTTTCCATCCAGAACCCGGTCTTTGCGACCATGGTGATGGTGGCCCTGTGCGTGCTGGGCCTGTTTTCCTACTCCAAGCTGGGCGTCGAGCAGATGCCCGACATTTCCTTCCCCGGCGCGCAGGTGGACGTGCGCTACCCGGGCGCCTCGCCCGAGGCCGTCGAGCGCGAGATCGCCAAACCGCTTGAAGAGGCGCTGAACACGATTGCCGGCGTGGAACGCATCCAGTCGCGCAGCTTCGAGGGCCGTGTGCAGGCCAGCGTCGAGTTCTCGCTGAACGCCGACATGGGCCGCGCGATGCAGGACCTGCGCGACCGCGTCGCCGCCGCGCAGGCCCGATTCCCGCGTGACGCCAAGCCGCCGACGGTGCAGCGCTTCGAGAACGACAACTCGCAGCCCGTCGTCGTCATGGCGCTGCTGAGCCCCACACGCGGCTCGCGCGAGCTGTCCATGATGGCCGACCTGATCGTCTCCAAGCGCCTGGGTCGTGTGGAAGGCGTGGCCAAGGTGGACGTGGGCGGCCTGACCACCCGTGAGGTGCGTATCGACCTCGACCCGATGCGGCTGCGCGCCTACAGCGTGACGCCGGCCGAGATTGCCAAGGCGCTGGCTGAGGCCAACGCCGATCAGCCGGTGGGCCTGCTGTCCGACTCCACCTCCGACGCCATCCTGCGCGTGGAAGGTCGCGTGAAGGACCCCAAGGCTTTCGGCAACATGATCGTCGCCCGCCGCGGCAACCTGGCGCTGACGCTGAACGACCTCGGCACCCTGGTCGAGCGCGAGCGCGAGCAGGACAGCATCGCCCGCATCAACGGCCAGCCGGCCGTCAGCTTCAACATCTTCAAGCAGCAGGACGCCAACATCGTCAAGACCGGCGAGTCCGTGAAGGAAGCAATGGCCGAGCTGCGCAAGACGCTGCCCAAGGACGTCGAGCTGCGCCTCATCTACGCCGCCAGCGACTTCGTCAAGGGCTCGCTGACCGGTCTGCAGCACACGCTGATTGAAGGCGCGCTGCTGACGGTGGCCATCGTCTTCCTGTTCCTGCACAGCTGGCGCTCGACCATCATCACCGGCCTCACGCTGCCCATCGCCGTCATCTCCAGCTTCATCGCCGTGCAGGCCTTCGGCTTCACGCTGAACTTCATGACGATGATGGCCTTGAGCCTGTGCATCGGCCTGCTGATCGACGACGCCATCGTCGTGCGCGAGAACATCGTGCGCCATGTGGCCATGGGCAAGGACCACCGCCAGGCGTCGTTCGACGGCACCAACGAGATCGGCCTGGCCGTCATGGCGACGACCTTCGCCATCTGCGCGGTGTTTGTGCCCGTCGCCTTCATGGGCGGCATCATCGGCAAGTTCTTCTACCCCTTCGGCATCACCGTCGCGGTGGCGGTGCTGGTCAGCCTGTTCGTCAGCTTCACGCTCGACCCGATGCTGTCGTCGGTCTGGCCAGACCCGCCGGGCACGCGCATCAAGCACTGGCCTGTCATCGGTCATCTCATCCGCGCGACCGACTGGAGCATGGACCGCCTGCACGACCTCTATGCCAGGACGATCGACTGGGCCTTCTCCGGCCGTCGCTACCGCGTCTTCGTGCCGCCCATTCCCGCCTATGGACATCCGTTCAGCGCGGACGGCAAGCGCGACAAGGCCGCGAAGCGCGTGTTCCGCTTCGCGACGCTGACGCCGCGTGGCCTCGTCATGTGGGGAGCCTTCGCCAGTTTCGTCGCCGCACTGGCCCTGGCGCCCATGGTCGGCAGCGAATTCGTGCCCGAGACGGACAACGGCTTCACGCAGGTCAACCTGCGCATGCCGGTGGCCAGCAGCATCGAGCGCGGCAGCGCCAAGGTCGCCCAGATCGAGGAGATCCTCAAGAACTACCCCGAGATCAAGACCGTCTCGACCGTGGTCGGCAGCACCGGCGAAGGCCTGTCCACCGGCCGCAACCAGGCGGCGCTGAATATCACGCTGACCGACCGCAGCGAACGCAAGCGCACGCAAAAGGAGATCGAGGACGCCATCCGCGCCGACATTGCCAAGATCCCCGGCATCGAGGTCAGTGTTGGCTTCAACCGCCCGATCTGGATCACCATCCTGGGCAGCGACCCCGAAGTGCTGACCCAGGCCGCCACCGACCTGGTCGAGAAGATCAAGAAGATCCCCGGCGCCGTCGACGTGGACACGACCGTCAAGCCCGGCCTGCCGGCCTTTGCCGTGCGCCTGAAGGATTCGGCCATCCGCGAACTGGGCCTGACCGCCCCGCAGATCGCCTCCAGCCTGCGTGCCTACGTGAACGGCGAGATCGCGACCTACTGGACGACGCCGGATGGCAACCAGGTCGAGGTGCTGCTGCGCCTGCCGCGCGAACAGCGCGAGCGCATCGAGCAGATGAGCAAGCTGCCGGTGGCCTTCTCCAAGGACGGCGCGCCCATCGCGCTGGACCAGGTCGCGACCATCGAGCCGGTGTTCAACCCCGAGGTCATCCGCCGCGAGAACCTGCAGCGCCGCGAGGCCGTGTTCGCCGGCGTCCAGGGCCGCCCGGGCGGCGACGTGAATGCCGATGTGCAGAAGCTGATCAAGGCCACCCAGCTGCCCCCGGGCACCAGCTTCAAGGTGGACGGCGCCGGCAAGCAGCAGGCCGAGGCCTTCAACGGCCTGCTGGCGGCGATGGCGCTGGCCGGCATCTTCATCTACATCGTGCTGGCCAGCCAGTTCGGCAGCTTCCTGCAGCCCATCGCCATCATGGCTTCACTGCCGCTCGCCCTCATCGGCGTGATGCTGGCCCTGCTGCTGTGGCGCTCGACGCTGAATGTGTTCTCGATGATCGGCCTGGTCATGTTGATGGGCCTGGTGACGAAGAACGCGATTCTTCTCGTCGACTTCGCCAACCATGCCCGCAAGGCGGGTGCGACCGTCGCCGAAGCGTTGCGCGAGGCCGGCCTGATCCGCATGCGCCCCATCATCATGACGACGGCCGCCATGGTCTTCGGCATGCTGCCCATGGCCATCGCGCTGAACGACGGCGGCGAAATCCAGGCACCCATGGGCCGCGCCATCATCGGTGGCGTCATCACGTCGACGCTGCTGACGCTGGTGGTGGTGCCGGTGCTCTACAGCTATCTGGTGCGGGAGAAGAAGCCCGCCAAGAAGGCGGCGGAGCTGGGCGGTGCGTCGTCGATGCCGCAGCACGGCATGCCGGGTGCGATGCCGGCGGACAAGGAATAGTCAAGATCCCTCGAGCGCTTCTGCGCTGGGCCGGCTGCTTAGGTGGTCGGCCCTTTTTGTTGGGCGGCCAAGCTGGCGTGGCTGTTGGCGTGTTGGGCCAGCGCTACTTTGACGAAGTCTGAGAACGTCTCCGGACTCGGAAAAGCGTGCGCTGGAACAAAGAGCGCACTGTCCACCGACGTATAGAACAGAAGATAGCCATCGACTTCTTTCACACGATGGAAGGTTTGCCAGTCAAAGCTTGCCGTCTTGCCTGGGTTGAGCAGGGTCAGATTCGCGGCAGTGAGCTGCACCTCCGTCGGAATCAGGAGGTCCTTGTGCTGAGCCGCAGCCAGCCGGCGGATCAGTGCCTGACGGACATAGCTCCAGGTCAGCAGCGCAAGAAAGCCGGCACTCGCGGCAAGGCCAACCATTCGCAGCTCGGAGAAGTAAACCTCGTGGCGAGTCACCGTCGAGGTGAAAACCCCCACGGCTCCGAAGACGCCGCTCATGGTCCCGACGAGGAAAAGCCCGCTCAGCAATTGGCCAGCGAGCCCAGGATCCAGGAGGTGGGCGCGCACGTGCTGGTGGACGAAGACATAGTCTGCGGATGCCGGAGTGAAGCTGACGGATTGCATCTTTCGGACAAGGGCCTGTTGGAGGTCGATGCCGGGGACTATGCCCACGAATATCGACAGGCTGATGCGCGACCCCGGTGAAGATGCACGGTCATCAACGGGGGGTGTCAGAACACACCTCGCGCACACAGCCCCGCAACCATCGGTGCGCCGCGTCCCCATCCATGCGTGGATGCCACAGCAGCGACACGGTGAAGGGCGTCAGCGCCAGCGGCAAATCAAAGCTCAGCAGCCCGTCACGCAGATGGCCGGTGTGGCGCTCAGGCACGGTCGCGATCAGGTCGGTGCCGCGTGCCAGGGCCAGGGCTTCGGCAAAGCCCGCCACGGTGACCGCGATGTCGCGCTGCAGGCCCAGCGCGCAGAGTGCCTCGTCGACCGGGCCAGGCGAAGTGCCGCGACGGGAGATGGCCACGTGCCGACCGGCCGCGTAGCGCTGTGCCGTCGGCTTGCGGCGCCCCAGTGGGTGATTGGCATGTATCACGCCGACAAAGCGATCACGAAACAGCGCCTGGGTGCGCAGCTCCGGCCCGCTGGTCGCACTGACGATACCGGTCTCCAGATCCACGCTGCCCTCGCGCAGCGGCGCGCTGTCGCGATCCGGCTTGGGCACAAAACGCAGCCGTACGCCGGGCGCTTCCGAGGTCACGCGGGCGAGCAGCGCCGCCCCGAAGTTCTCGACAAACCCCTCGCGCGTGCGCAGCGTGAACTCGCGCTCGAGCTTGTCCAGCCGCAGCGCCGCGGCCGGCCTCAACGCGGCCTGGGCTTCGTGCAGCAACGGGCCGATGCGCTCGCGCAATTCCAGCGCCCGCGGCGACGCCACCAGGCCGCGGCCAGCCCGCACCAGCAGCGGGTCACCTGTCGCCTCTCGCAGACGCGCGAGTGACCGGCTCATCGCCGACGGGCTCAACCTCAGGCGCCTGGCGGCACCCGCGACGCTGCCCTCTGCCAGCAGGGCGTCCAGCGTCAGCAACAGATTCAGATCAGGGTCTGACATGGCGTTTCGTGCAGGGATGAAGTGCAGATGATGCGTCTTCCGCCATACCTGGCCAATGCCTAAGGTTGAGGCATGAACACCACGACCCTCGCCCCACACGCTGAAACCGCCGCGGCGCCCGCCGCCGGCGTGCTTGCCAGCCTGGCCTTGTGCACGCTGCTGCCGTCGCTTGCCATCAGCAGCGCCAACGTCGCCTTGCCCACGCTGGCCACCGCCTTGGGTGCCAGCTTCGCCGACGTGCAGTGGGTCGTGCTGGCCTATCTGCTGGCGATCACGACCCTCATCGTCGGCGCCGGCCGGTTGGGCGACCTGACGGGTAAGCGCCGCCTGCTGCTGGCCGGCATCGCGCTGTTCACGGCCGCGTCGGCGCTCTGCGCGCTGGCGCCCACGCTGCCGCTGCTGATTGCCGCCCGCGCGCTGCAGGGCGCGGGTGCGGCAGCCATGATGGCCTTGACGATGGCGATGGTGGGCGCTGCACTGCCCAAGGCGCGCACGGGCAGCGCGATGGGGCTGCTGGGCACGATGTCGGCGGTGGGCACGGCCCTCGGCCCATCGCTGGGCGGCGTGCTGATCGGCACCTTGGGTTGGCAGGCCGTGTTTGCCGTCAACCTGCCGCTGGGCCTGCTGGCCCTCGTGCTGGCCTGGCGCTACCTGCCGGCGGAACGAGGGCAGGGCGCGACGGGTTTCGACCTGCCCGGCACGCTGTGGCTTGCCCTGACTTTGGCGGCCTATGCCCTGGCGATGACGCGCCACCTCGGTCTGCTCGCCATCGCCGCTGTGTGCCTTCTGCTCTTCCTGCGCACCGAAGCCCGCGCCGCGGCGCCGCTGGTACGGTTGGACCGCCTGCGCGATCCCATCCTCGGTGCGGCTTTGGCGATGAACGCCGTCGTCTCGGCCGTCATGATGGCCACCCTCGTCGTCGGCCCCTTCCACCTGAGTGGCGCGTTGGGCCTGGGTGCGGCGGCAGTTGGCGCACTGATGTCCATCGGCCCCATCGCGTCGGCGCTGAGCGGCGTGCCTGCGGGGCGGCTGGTGGATCATTTCGGCACACGGCGCATGACCCAGCTGGGTCTCTGCGCCATGGCCCTCGGCTGCGCGCTGATAGCTCTGTTGCCCGCCTCGCTCGGAGCCATCGCCTACGTGGGCCCGCTCGTCATCGTCACACCCGGCTACGCGCTGTTCCAGGCCGCCAACAACACGGCCGTCATGGCCGATGTGGCGGCCGAGCAGCGCGGTGTCATCTCCGGCCTGTTGACGCTGTCGCGCAACCTTGGCCTCATCACGGGCGCTTCGGCCATGGGCGCCGTCTTCGCCGCCGGCGGCCTGCGTTTGAGCTTCGTCATCGCGACAGCCTTGCTTGCCATCTCTCTCGGGCTTGCCAGGCGCGCGAATTGACAAGCACAATCGCCCCCGCTCCGGGGTGCCCGGGACTGGCTTGCCAGACCCAGACGCTGAGACGGTCATGAGACCGAACCCGTGAACTTGAACCGGCTAATACCGGCGTAAGGAGAGCGCATGCCTCGCGGCGTGCGGGCGCTGCCACCCCGGTGGTTGCGCCCTCGCACACCCACAGGCGGCCCCCCGGAGCACACCTTCAGCTGCTTCAGGAGACCGCCGTGAATGCCCCCGATAAAAACCTCTCGCTCGATGAGCGCCTGTCGCTGACGCGCGAGCCCTTCCCGGCCTCCACCAAGGTCTATGTGCCGGGCAGCCGGCCCGACGTGTGTGTGCCCATGCGCGAGATCGCGCTGACCAACGGCGAGCGCGTGGTGGTGCACGACACCTCCGGCCCCTACACCGACCCCCAAGCCCAGGTCGACGTGCGCCGCGGGCTGCCGCCCATTCGCTCCAGCTGGGTCGGTGACCGTGCCGATACCGAGGCCTATGCGGGCCGCACCCGCGTGGCGCTGGACGACGGCGGCAAGGAGGACAACGAGCGCATCGCCCAGCTGCGCGCTGAAGCCGCCGCCCTGCAGCGCCAGCCTCGCCGCGCCTTGCCGGGCGGCAATGTGAGCCAACTCCACTACGCCCGCCGCGGCATCGTCACGCCCGAAATGGAGTTCGTCGCGCTGCGCGAGAACGGCAAGCGCGAGTGGATGCGTGAGTACCTGGACGACGCCGAGCGCGAGCAGCGCCTGCGCGGCGACTCGCTGGGTGCAGCCATTCCCGAAATCATCACGCCCGAGTTCGTGCGCCAGGAAGTGGCCCGCGGCCGCGCCGTCATCCCGGCCAACATCAACCACACGGAGCTGGAGCCGACCATCATCGGCCGCAACTTCCTCGTCAAGGTCAACGCCAACATCGGCAACTCGGCCGTGACGTCCAGCATCGAGGAAGAGGTCGAGAAGCTGGTCTGGTCCATCCGCTGGGGCGCGGACACGGTGATGGACCTGTCCACCGGCCGCAACATCCACACGACGCGCGACTGGATCGTGCGCAATTCGCCCGTGCCCATCGGCACCGTGCCCATCTACCAGGCACTCGAGAAGGTCGGTGGCATCGCCGAGGACCTCTCCTGGGCCATCTTCCGCGACACGCTGATCGAGCAGGCCGAGCAGGGCATCGACTACTTCACCATCCACGCCGGCCTGCGCCTGCCCTTCATCCACCTGACGACCAAGCGCCGCACCGGCATCGTGTCGCGCGGCGGTTCCATCCTGGCCAAGTGGTGCATCACGCATCACCGCGAAAACTTCCTGTACACGCACTTCGAAGAGATCTGCGAAATCATGAAGGCCTACGACGTGACCTTCTCGCTGGGCGACGGCCTGCGCCCCGGCAGCGGTGCCGATGCCAACGACGAGGCCCAGTTCGCCGAGCTGCGCACGCTGGGCGAGCTGACCCAGGTGGCCTGGAAGCACGACGTGCAGACCATGATCGAAGGCCCCGGCCATGTGCCCATGCACCTCATCCAGGCCAATATGGCCGAGCAGTTGAAGCACTGCGACGAGGCGCCGTTCTACACGCTGGGCCCGCTGACCATCGACATCGCACCCGGCTACGACCACATCGCCAGCGCCATCGGCGCGGCCATGATCGGCTGGATGGGCACGGCCATGCTCTGCTATGTGACGCCCAAGGAGCATCTGGGCCTGCCCGACCGCGACGACGTCAAGCAGGGGCTGATTGCCTACAAGATCGCCGCCCATGCGGCCGACATCGCCAAGGGCCACCCCGGCGCGCGGGCGCGCGACGATGCGATGAGCAAGGCGCGCTTCGAGTTCCGCTGGAACGACCAGTTCGCCCTCGGCCTGGACCCGGACACGGCGCGCGACTATCACGACGAGACATTGCCCAAGGACTCGTCCAAGGAGGCGCATTTCTGCTCGATGTGCGGGCCGAAGTTCTGCTCGATGAAGATCACGCAGGACGTGCGCGAATACGCGGCGGCCAAGGGCTTGGAGGCAGCGGACGTTGTCGCCGACGGCATGGCGCAGAAGTCGGCCGAGTTCAGGGCCGGTGGCGGCGAGCTCTACATCCCCATCGTCAAAGCCTGATGCTCAGCGTCGCCATTGCAGGTGCCGGCGTCATGGGCCGGCTGCTGGCCTGGCAGCTGGCGCGGGCCGGCCATCGCGTCAGCGTCGTGGACCCGGCCGAGGGACCCACCCAGCCCGGCGCCGCGGCCTTCACCGCCGCCGGCATGCTGAGCCCCCTGGCCGAGCAGGCGCATGCCGAGCCCGAGGTCGTCGCGCTGGGCTGGCGATCGCTGGCGCTGTGGCCGGCCATTGCCAGTGCCTTGGGCAAGCCCGAGCTGGTGAAGACCGAGGGCAGCCTGTTGCTGGCCCACGGCTGCGACCTGGGCGCGGCGCTGCGCGTGCTCGCGCGCCTGCAGGGCGAGCCCGAGCCGCTGAACGGTGCCGCGCTGCAGATGCTGGAGCCGGCTCTCGCGCCCGATCTGAAGGCCTGGTGGCTGCCCGGCGAAGGCCAGTTGCTGCCGCGCGAGCTGATGGCCGCGCTGGCCGAGCAGGCCCCGCTCGTCGACTGGCGCTGGGGCCGGCGCGCCACCGTCGTGCGCCCCTATGGTCTGGAGCTCGACGATGGCCGCCGCATCGATGCCGACCTCGTCATCGACACGCGTGGCCTGGGTGCCAAGGCCGACCTGCCTCTTCTACGCGGCGTGCGTGGAGAGATCCTGTGGCTGCACGCGCCGGGTGTCGTGCTCAACCGCCCCGTGCGCCTGCTGCACCCGCGCCATCGCGTCTACCTCGTGCCGCGGCCGGGTGATGTCATCGTCGTCGGCGCCTCCGAGGTCGAGAGCGAGGACCGCTCGCTGGTCAGCCTGCGCAGCGCCGTCGAGCTGATGGCCGCGGCCCACAGCGTGCTGCCGGCGCTGGCCGAGGCGCGCATCGTCCACATGGAAACCAATCTGCGCCCGGCGCTGCCCGACCACAGGCCGCGCCTCGAGCACGAGCCGGGCCTGCTGCGCATCAACGGCCTGTTCCGTCACGGCTGGCTGATGGCGCCGGCCCTGGCCGAGAAGGCGCTGCGGCATGTCTGAGTTCACCGTCAATCAGCAGCCCCAGTCCTGGCGCGAGGCCTTGAGCGTCGCCGAGGTCCTGGCCGAGCAGGGCAGGGCGGCCGAGTCCGTCGCCACGGCGCTCAACGGTGTCTTCGTGCCGCGCGCGCGGCGCGGCACCACGCCCATAGCGCCCGGCGACGAGCTGACCCTGATCCAACCCATCACCGGAGGATGACATGTCGTCCCTGACCCTTTACGGCCGCACGCTGGCGAGCCGCTTCCTGCTCGGCACTGCCGGCTACCCGTCGCCCGACGTGCTGCGCCAGGCGGTGCGCGCCAGCGGCGCCCGCGTGCTGACCGTTGGCCTCAGGCGCACGCTGGCCGCGGCCGGCGACAACGGTTTTGTCGCCGCGGTCCGCGAGACCTTGCGCGAAACGGGTGGCCACCTGCTGCCCAACACCGCCGGCTGCCGCACCGCGCAGGAGGCCATCACGCTGGCCCACATGGCCCGCGAGCTCTACGACACACCGTGGATCAAGCTCGAGGTCGTCGGCGACGAGTACACGCTACAGCCCGATTCATGGGAGCTGGTCAGCGCCGCCGCGCAACTCGTCAAGGACGGCTTCGAGGTCTTCCCCTACTGCACCGACGACCTCGTCACCTGCCGCCGCCTGCTCGACGCCGGCTGCCAGGTGCTGATGCCCTGGGGGGCGCCCATCGGCTCCGGCCAGGGCCTGCTCAACCCTTTCGCGCTGCGCACGCTGCGCGAGCGCCTGCCCGGCGTGCCGCTGATCGTCGATGCCGGCATCGGCGCGCCCTCGCATGCGGCCCAGGCCATGGAGCTGGGCTATGACGGCGTGCTGCTGAACTCCGCCGTCGCCCAGGCCGGCGATCCCATCCGCATGGCCGCGGCGTTTGACCAGGCCATCGCGGCCGGGCGGCTGGGTTTTGAAGCCGGTGTCATGAGCAAGCAGGACATGGCGGTGGCGAGCACGCCGGTCGGTGGTCGACCCTTTCTGATCCCATGAGCACAACGCCTGTCATCTGGAGCATCGCCGGCCTGGACAGCGGCGGCGGCGCGGGCCTGTCGGCCGACCAGCGCGCCGCCGACGCCGCCGGCGTGCATCTCTGCCCCGTGGCCGCGGCGCTGACGGCGCAGAACAGCGTCGCCGTCGAGGCCGTGTTTGCCGTTCCCGCGCAGCAACTCGACGCCCAGCTTGCGGCACTCGCCGACGACCTGCCACCGGCCGCGATCAAGACCGGCCTGCTCGGCGGCGTCGAGCAACTGCGCGTCGTCGTGCGCTGGGTGGACAGCCTGCGCGAGCGCTCGCCGGTGGCCCTGGTCGTCGACCCCGTGCTGCGCGCCTCCACCGGCGCGAGCTTCGCTGATGACGCGCTGCTGCGCGCCTACCGCGACGAATTGCTGCCGCGCGCCAGCGTCGTCACACCCAACCAGCGCGAGGCCGCCCGCCTGGTGGGCGAAGGGAAGGCGCCAGCCCAGGCACGCGCGCTGCAGGCCCTGGGCGCCCGCGCGGCCTGCGTCACCGGTGGTGATGCCGACGGCCCGCTCGCGCTGGACTGGCTGGCTACCGAGCACGCCAGCGGCTGGCTGGCCCTGCCGCGCCGCAGCGCTGGCAACAACCACGGCACCGGCTGCAGCTTTGCGACCGCGCTGGCCGCGGCCCTGGCGCGCGGCTTCGTGGCGGCGGATGCCGCCGTCATTGCCAAGATGCTGACGACCTCGGGCCTGTGCAACGACGTTCAGCCGCGCGGTGCGGGTGCCGCGCCGGTGCTGCCTCTGCCCGGCTTCATAGTCGACGCCAGCCTGCTGCCGGCCCTCTTCGGTGACGAGGCCCCGCCCACGGTCTGGCCGGCACCGCGCCGCGGATCGCCCGCCGTCGCAGGGGTCTATGCCATCACCGACAGCGGCAGCCATGCCGCGCAGCTTTTCGAGGCCGGCCTGCGGACGGTCCAGCTGCGCGTGAAGCGCGCGCCGGGAGAGGGCGAGGTCGCTTGGCAGGCGCGGCTGCGTGGCGAGATCGAGACGGCGCGGCGCCCTGGCGGCACGCTCATCGTCAATGACCACTGGCGCGAGGCGCTGGCGGCGGGCGTCGACTTCATCCATCTCGGCCAGGAGGATCTGCTCGCGCTTTCGGCCGCCGATCATCGAGAACTGGCCGAGGCCCGCCAACGCGGCCTGCGCCTGGGCCTGAGCTCGCACAGCCTCTGGGAGCTGGCGCGCGCGGCGGCCTGGTCGCCCGACTACATCGCCTGCGGTCCGGTCTGGCCGACGCTGACCAAGGCCATGCCCTGGCGGGCGCAGGGGCTGCACAACCTGGCCTGGTGGGCCGCGATGGCGCCGGCGCCCGTGGTCGGCATCGGCGGCGTGCTGGCGCCGCAGCAACTGGCCGATATCGCCGCCAGCGGGGCCAGCGCCGGCTGTGTCGTGCGTGGCCTTGCCGCCGGGGCGATGCATGGGCCGCAAGCCTGGGCTGCGGCCTGGCGCGAGGGTCAGGCGACCGCGCCAGGCGCGGCGCCGGGCTGGCCATCGCCCTGCCTGCCCGTCAAGCCGCATTGAGGGGGCCAACCCCGATTTGGGTGTCGGGGAGCTTTACAGCGGCTGTTACAACAAACCCGCCCCTCATAGGAGAAACCAGCATTGGCCCGATGCTTGCTTTAACCTTGCCAATCGCCTGGAGAATAAGATGAATTTCCGTAACGTCCTGGCCGGTGTTGCTCTCGCAGCATCTGCTTTGGTTGCCCAAGCCGACCCCGTTCTGATCATGCGTGGCGTGGGTGGTGTGGATCTGAACAACCTGCTCATCGGTCAGACCTTCCAGGTTGAAGTGATCATCCATGGCGATACGCCCGGCGAAGTCGCTGCCAATAACGGCCTTACCGGTGGCGGTGTGGCTAGCGATGGTGCTCCGCTCCTGCTGGTGACCAATTTCGTTATTGGGACCGTCGCTCAGGGTGTGGACTGGACGCTGGACCCGTCGCTGTTCATTTTCGATTTCACGGCGGTCGCGGAAGGCACAGACGTGCTGTTGACCCAAGGCCAGTGTCTCGATTCCAACATCCATAGCGTCGCGTACTACGGCTGCAACTTCTCCAGCGGCCCGCTGAGCTTCACGGTACGTGACCCCAACCGCCTGCCCGAGCCTGCCAGCCTGGCGCTGGCCGGCCTCGCCCTGCTGGGCCTGGGCGCCTTCCGCCGCCGTCGCGCCTGAATCAAGCGGCCTCAGCGCCGCTCTTCACTCGCACCCAGGGCCCCACAGCGGGCCCTGATGCTTTCTGCCAGCCGCCGCAGCGCCGGTGTCAGCCGGTGCCGGCCCACTGCCATCCAGTGCAGCGGAGCGGGCTCGCCCAGCCAGTCCGGCAGCAGGGCCAGCAAGCGGCCCGCGGCCAGATCGGCGGCCACATCCAGCCGGCTCTTGTAGGCGATGCCGAGCCCGGCCACGGCCCATTCACGCACCAGGCCGCCGTCATCGGCGATGCGGCTGCCGCCGACTTCGACGGCGGTCGTCTCTCCCTCGGTCGTGGCGAAGCGCCAGCGGCCGTGCACGCTCTCGCCCAGACCCCAGCGGAGGCAGTCGTGCGCCTTCAGCTCGGCCGGCGTGCGCGGCTGGCCGTGGCGGGCGACATAGGCCGGGCTGGCGCACAGCACGCGGCGGTTGTCGGGCGCCAGCGGCAGGGCGACCAGGCTGGAGTCCGGCGGCTCGCCATAGCGCACGGCGTAGTCCACCGGCTCCTGCACGAGGTCGGCGACGCGGTCGCTCAGCCGCAGTTCCAGTGCCAGGCGCGGCCCGGCTTCCGCGGCGATGAAGTCCTCGATCCAGCGCCACAGGTGCTGGCGGCCGACGTCGCTCGGCAGGCTGACGCGCAAGCGGCCGCTCAGCGGCTGCTCCACCCCCGCCGCTTCACGCAGGGCGGCCTGGCCGTCCTCCCAGGTGGCGGCCAACTGCCGGGCATGCGGCAGCCATTGCTCGCCCGCGTCGGTCAGGCGCAGCCGGCGCGTCGACCGCTCGAACAGGCGCACGCCCAGCTCACGCTCCAGCCGCGCGATGGTGGCGCTGGCCTGAACCGGGCCCAGGTCCAGCCGCCGCGCCGCGGCCGAGAAGCTGCCGGCGTCGGCCGCCGCGATGAAGAGCTGCAAGGGGAATAGGCGGTCCATCTTCATTCTTTCGATGAAACTCATTCTCCAATCCTAGGCTTTCCGCTTTGAATGCTGGGCGCCACCATGACGGCCATCGCTGTTTCGTCCCAGAAAGGACACCATGAAAGCCGTCGGATATCTGCAATCCCTGCCCATCACCCACCCCGAATCCCTCGTCGACCTGGAGCTGCCGGCACCGGCACCCGGTCCGCAAGACCTGCTGGTTCGCGTCGCGGCCGTGTCGGTCAATCCGGTGGACACCAAGGTGCGCCTCGGACGTGCACCGCAGGCCGGCCAGCCCGAGGTGCTGGGCTGGGACGCCGTCGGCACCATCGAGGCGCTGGGCAAGGACGTGACGGGCTTTGTCGTCGGCGAGCGTGTCTACTACGCCGGTGGCATCAACCGTCCCGGCTCCAACGCCGAGCTGCAACTGGTCGACCATCGCATTGCCGCCCGCGCGCCGCAGAGCTTGACGGACGCCGAGGCCGCGGCCCTGCCGCTGACCGCCATCACGGCCTGGGAGCTGCTGTTCGACCGCCTCGGCGTGACCGAAGGCGGCGGCGCGGGCCAGAGCCTGCTCGTCATCGGTGCGGCCGGTGGCGTGGGTTCCATCCTCGTGCAACTGGCCCGCGAACTGACCGGGCTGCGCGTCATCGGCACGGCCAGCCGGCCCGAGACGCAGGCCTGGGTGAAGGAGCTCGGCGCCCACGCCGTCATCGACCACAGCCAGCCGTTCCGCCCCCAGCTCGTCGCCGCCGGCGTGGCCGAGGTCGAGCTCATTGCCAGCCTCACGCACACCGAGCAACACTGGGACGCCATCATCGATGCCGCGGCACCGCAGGGCCGCCTGGGCCTCATCGACGACCTGTCCGGCCCCATCGACGTGATGACGCTCAAGCGCAAGGCCCTGTCGCTGCACTGGGAAATGATGTTCACGCGGCCGCTGTTCGGCACGGCCGACATCGCCGAGCAGGGCCGCTTGCTGGCGCGCGTGGCGGCGCTGGTGGACGCCGGCCGGCTGCGCACCACGGTCAGCGAGCAATTCAGCCCGATCAATGCGGCCAATCTGCGGCGGGCCCATGAACTCGTCGAGTCGGGGCGCATGCGCGGCAAGGTCGTCGTCAGCGGTTTCTGACACGTCGGACGGGAGCGGCCCTGAGCTGCGCCCTTGTCTGACGCCCATGCCGCACCGGCCTGCCTAGGCTGTGTGGCATGACGATCTTCATCGGCACGGCAGACTGGGCCCTGGGGGCCCAGGGGGCAGCGGCCTTCGAGGCGGACTGCTTCGATCTGCAGCGCTTTGCAGGCTTGATGGACTGCGTGGAGATCAATTCATCCTTCTATCGCAGCCATCGCGCCGGCGTCTACGAGCGTTGGGCCGACTGCACGCCGGGCGATTTCCGCTTCGCCGTCAAATGCCCGAAGAAGATCTCGCATGGCTGCCGGCTCGAAGGCGTGCGGGAGCCGCTGAAACGCTTCATTGACGCCGCCGCTGCGCTCGGGCCGAAGTGGTGTGTGTTGCTCGTGCAGCTCCCCACCTCGCTGGCCTTTGACGACCGGATGGCGGGGCGCTTCTTCGAACAGCTGCGTGCCTGTTACGGCGGTGCCATCGTCTGCGAGCCGCGGCACCCGAGCTGGTTCACCGAGCCGGCCGAGCGCCTGCTGCGGGGTGTCGAGGTGTCACGCGCGGCGGTCGACCCCGCGAAATGGCCGCAGGCAGGCGAGCCGGGCGGATGGACCCGCGCCATCGCCATGGACCATGCCGCGACGCTCTACAGCCGCTGGCACGGCTCGCCGCGCGAGTACTGGTCGTCCTACGACGAGCACTGGCTCCGCGAGCGCGCGCAGTGGCTGCAGTCGCAATCCCGGGACCAACCGTGCTGGGGCATTTTCGGCAACGCGGCGGGCGGCAAGGCGGTGCGCAATGCGCTGCGGCTGAAGGCCATGCTGCGGGACGACATCGGCCTCGATGACGCGTGGCCCTATGGCCCGAGCGACGGGATGCGCGTGCATGTCCGGCCGCCGCGCTGAGCCCCAGCCTGCGGCCGTCATCGCCACGGCGGGCTGGTCCATTCCGGCCAAGGTGGCGGCGACCTTTCCAGCGCAAGGCTCGCAACTGCAGCGCTATGCAGCCGTCATGAACGGTGTCGAGATCAACTCGTCCTTTTACCGCCCGCACCGGCCGCAGACCTATGAGCGCTGGGCGGCCAGCACGCCCGCGCACTTCCGCTTCGCCGTCAAGCTGCCGAAGCAGATCTCGCATGAAGCGCGGCTTGAAGGCGCCGAGGAACCGCTGGCGCGCTTTGCCGGCGAAGCCGGTGCCCTGGGAAAAAAATGGGCGGTCCTGCTCGTGCAGCTGCCGCCGTCCCTGCATTTCGACGCCGGCGTGGCCGGCCGTTTCTTCAAGCAAGTGCATGCGGCATTCGATGGCGGCATCGTCTGCGAGCCGCGCCATCTGAGCTGGTTCTCCCCCGAGGCAGAGAAATTGCTGCGCGATCACGAGGTGGCGCGTGCCGCGGTCGACCCGGCCAAGTGGCCGGGTTCCAGCGAGCCCGGCGGCTGGCCAGGCCTGCGCTACTTCCGTTGGCACGGCTCACCGCGCATCTACTGGTCACCCTACGAGGAGGCCTGGCTGCAGGCACGCGCGCGGGCCCTGCCGCGCGACACGGCCTGCTGGTGCGTCTTCGACAACACGGCCTCGGGCGCTGCGCTGCAGGATGCGCTGCGGCTTCAGGCCCTGCTCTGAGCCCGGGTCACCATTTGCAGCCCTTGCCGCGTGCCGCGTCCACGGCCAGGGGCAGGGCGGCCAGGATGCCGGCGTTGGCGTAGGCCTTGCGGCAGTCCTTGTTGGCGGCGTCCTCGATGGACTGCTCCAGCTTGGACTTGCGCTCGGGTGGCTGGGGCAGCATGTCGACGAGGCCGGGGCCGCGCCGGGCCGCGATGTCGCCGCGCGGCAGCGACAGGTTCAGCGGCGCGCGCGGTGCGCTGGCTGCCGCGGTCGGCGGCATGGGCAGGTCGGGGCCCAGGCGCGAGCCGGCATCGGGAGAGCCGGCCGAGGCCTTGGGGGCGGCGTAGGGGCTGGCATTGGGATCGCCTTTGGCCATGCCGGCCGGGGCGTTCACTTCGCCAGGCAGGCTGCTGGACAACTCGGACAGCGGCGCTGCACCCGGAGCCGGTGCGGTGGCGCGCGGGTTCGGCGCTGCCTGCAGTGGCGCGACCGTGCTGCCGCTGTCGGCCGACTCCAGTCGGCGCACCGCTGCCGGCAGGTCCTGGGGATTCAGCGCCGACGTGGCGCTGGTTGCGGCGGGCGCGGTGGCGCGCAGTTCGCTGGCGCGGGCCAGCGGCGTGACGGCACTGCCTTCGGCCGTCGGCGCTTCCAGCCGCTGCACGGCGGCAGGCAGGGCCGCACTGGGCGCCGGCTGGGCCACGGGGCCGGGGGGCGCAGTGCGCAGTTCGGCCGCGCGCGGCAGGGCGCGGCTCACGCCCGCCTCGGCCGGCGCCTCGAGGCGGCGTACCGGGGCCGGC
>NZ_JBFUFR010000028.1:0-93008 GCF_056403315.1 Roseateles sp. P2_H4
GGGTGATTCGTCGTTGCCTGCTCGTTGTGTAGGCCCGCCACACGCCTCGCAGGCGCCTTGCCTCACCCCGCAACTCGCCCCGGCGCGGGCCAAACGCCAGGCCTGAAGACCTCCCTACGTATGCAGACCTTCCCTTAAGTGAACGTCCCAGTTTCAAGCGCGGTGCCACTGGGCATGCTTGTGGCACTGCAGCAAACGGCACAGACCGTTGCGCGGCGAGTGGGTTTGGAAGGACAAATAGCAAATGACAAAGCGACGCCCCGCCGTCGTCGTGCTGGCCGCAGGTCGCGGCTCACGCTTCCGCGGTTCGGGCCACAAGCTCGAGCAGCATCTGGGCAACACGCCCGGCGGAGATACCTTGCTGGCGCGCAGCCTTCGCCACGCCATCGCGACGCAACTGCCAGTCGTGGTCGTGACGACGACGGCGCTGGCGCCCGCCGTTCACAAGCTGATCGCGGCGCGTGACGTCGTGACCCTGCCGGATCGCGATGCCCAGGGCCGGCCCCAGCCCATAGGCATGGGCCATTCCATCGTCGCCGGCGTCAGTGCGACGGGCGATGCCGATGGCTGGCTCATCCTGCCGGCCGACATGCCGCTGGTGCAGCCGGCCACCATCATGGCCGTGGCCCAAGGCCTGGAGCGCTACCCCGTCTGCTACGCCCAGTACCGCGGCATCCAGGGCCACCCGGTCGGCTTCGGCACCGAGCTCTATTCCGAACTGATGGCCCTGCAGGGCGACGAAGGCGCGCGGCGCATCGTCGCGCGCTATGCGGCGCAGCCGATCGCCGTCGACGACCCCGGCGTGCATGTCGACGTCGACACCGAGGAAGACCTCGCCCGGCTGCGCGGCTGATTCAAAGCGGCGCGCACAAGCCGTGCTGAGCCGCCAGGTGGGCTTGGCGTTCCAGCTCCATGTCCCGGATGCCGTGCTCGCGCAAACCCTGAACGGTGCGCAGCAGATAGTCCAGCGTCGTGCCATAGCGGCCGCTGGCGTGCTGAAAAATGTGCAGCAGCTCGGGCTCATGCAGCGGCCCGGTCCAGTTCGGGCTCTGGCGCGACAGCGTGAAGGCCAGCGCGCGCAAGCGGCCGGAGGGCGTGTCGCAGTTCAGCCAGCGCGGTTCGTAGACACCGTTGGGCATCTCGCGTGCCCACAGCCGTGGCAGCACCTCCTCGCCCACCGCCCGTGGGATGCGGTAGACCAGGCCGCGGCAGCTGCCGCCCGAGATCAAGGCCAGCACCAGGCCGGGCTCCTGAGGCGAGCCCCGGTTCACCCGCGAGCGCATGCGCAGCACGCGATGAAAGCCGAGCACCCGTGCCGCCAGCGCCTCGGCATACTCGAACTCGGGGCGCCAGATCAGCGAGCCGTAGGCGAACAGCAGCAGGTCCTCGCCGCTGGCCCGCCACTCGGCCGTCGTCCGCTGCAGCAAATGGGCGCTGCGCGCCGGGCCATGGGGAATATGGATTGCCTGTGACGCCATTGCCTCCATCTTGTCACGGCGAGACTTGTTTCACTGGTACCCAGCCCGTAACCCGCGCGGCCCTGGAGACAAGTAATATGGTTACCTAAATTCCCAAGGGCCGGTTACGAGAGCCGCAGGAGACCCGCATGCACGACACACTCATCCAAGTTACAGAACGAATCCGCGAACGCAGCGCCAAGCTGCGAGGCGACTACCTGGCCCGCATCGCCAAGATGAGCGGCCGCCAGCGCGGCTTCGAGCGCATGGGCTGCGCCAACGTCGCCCACGCGGTCGCGGCGCTGCCGTCCAACGACAAGCTGCGCATCGTCGCCGAGAAGGCGCCCCACCTGGGCGTCGTCACGGCCTACAACGACATGCTGTCGGCTCACCAGCCCTATGAGGGCTATCCGGAGCAGATTCGCGCCGAGGCGCACCGCCTGGGCGCCACGGTGCAGGTCGCCGGCGGCGTGCCGGCGATGTGCGACGGCGTCACGCAAGGCCTGCCGGGCATGGAGCTGAGCCTGTTCTCGCGCGACACCATCGCGATGAGCACGGCCATCGCGCTGACCCACGATGTCTTCGACGCGGCCCTGCTGCTGGGCATCTGCGACAAGATCGTGCCGGGCCTGCTGATCGGTGCGCTGCACTTCGGCCATCTGCCCTGCGTCTTCGTGCCGGCCGGCCCGATGAGCTCCGGCATCTCCAACAGCGACAAGGCCAAGGTCCGCGAGCTCTACGCCCAGGGCAAGGTCGGCCGCGACGAGCTGCTGAAGAGCGAGCAGGCCGCCTATCACGGCGCCGGCACCTGCACCTTCTACGGCACCGCCAACAGCAACCAGATGCTGCTCGAAGCCATGGGCCTGCACACGCCCGGCAGCGCCTTCGTGCATCCGCACGACGACCTGCGCACGGCGCTGACGCGCGAGGCCGTCGGCACGGCACTGAACATCAGCGGACGCATTCAAGGTCACGCCGCCAAGCCTATCGGCCATGTCGTCGACGAACGCTGCATCGTCAATGCGATGGCAGCCTTGCTGGCCACCGGCGGCTCGACCAACCACCTGATCCACTGGGTCGCCGTGGCCCGCTCGGCAGGCATCCTGATCAACTGGACCGACTTCTCCGACCTGTCCGCCGTCGTGCCCCTGCTGGCCCGCGTCTACCCCAACGGCAGTGCCGACGTGAACCAGTTCCAGGCCGCAGGTGGCCCCGGCTTCGTCATCCGCGAGCTGATGGACGCCGGCCTGATGCACGAGGACGTGCTGAGCGTCGCCGGCGACAGCCTGCGCCCCTATGCCTTCGTGCCGCGCGCGGTGGGGCAGGGCGGCGAAGTCGTGCGCGAGGCGCTGCCGGCCGCGAGTGGCGACGACGCTGTCGTGCGCACGGCCGAGGCGCCCTTCAGCGCGACCGGCGGCCTCAAGCTGCTGGACGGCAACCTGGGTCGCGCCGTCATCAAGGTCTCGGCCGTGCCCGAGGACCGCCACACGGTCGAGGCGCCTTGCCGCATCTTCACGACGCAGGAGGCCATGCTGACCGCGTTCAAGAACGGTGAACTGGAGMGCGACGTCATCGTCGTCGTGCGCTTCCAGGGCCCGCACGCCAACGGCATGCCCGAGCTGCACAAGCTGACGCCGCCGCTGGCCGTGCTGCAGGGCAAGGGCTTCAAGGTCGCACTCGTCACCGACGGCCGCATGAGCGGTGCCTCGGGCAAGGTGCCCGCGGCCATCCACGTCAGCCCCGAGGCGCTGGCCGGTGGCCCGCTGGCCAGGCTGCGCGACGGCGACGTCGTGCGCGTCTGCGCGCTGACCGGCACGCTGGCCGCCCTGGTCAGTGATGCCGACTGGGCGGCCCGCAAGGTCGCTACCCTGGATCCCGACGAGGCCGACGTCAACGCCCATGGCCTGGGCCGCGAACTCTTCGCCGGCCTGCGCCGCAATGTTCTGAGCGCCGAAGAGGGCGCTGTCACCTGGTTGTGAGAATGAGGCCCCTCGCCCAGTCTTGCGGCGCTGAACGCGCGCCAACCTGGTCGGTCCCCCGAGGGGACGCCGAAGCTTCCGGCATTGAGCCGCAAGCTTCGCCAAGCGGGCCGGCTCGGGAGCGGCCCAGCGCTCGGCCCAAATACCCCGGTCTCATGGAGAACTCAAATGATTGACACGCTCAGCCTGGCCAGCCACGGCCCCGTCATTCCCGTCATCGTCATCCAGCGCCTGGAAGACGCCGTGCCGCTGGCCGAAGCCCTGGTGGCCGGCGGCGTGCGCGTGCTCGAAGTGACGCTGCGCACCCCCGTTGCCCTGCAGGCCATGGAAGCCATGGCCAGGGTGCCTGGCGCCATCGTCGGCGCCGGCACGCTGCGCAGCCCGATCGACGTGACCAACGCGAAGAACGCCGGCTGCCAGTTCGGCGTCAGCCCGGGCTATACCGATGCGCTGGCTGCCGCCTGCAAGGCCGCGGGCCTGCCGCTGCTGCCCGGCGTGTCGACGGCCTCCGAAGTCATGCAGGCCAATGCTGCCGGCTTCGGTTTCCTGAAGCTCTTCCCGGCCGTCGCCGTCGGCGGCGTCAACCTGCTGAAGTCGCTGGCCGGGCCCTTCCCGGATGTGGCCTTCTGCCCGACCGGCGGCATCTCGCTGGAGACGGCGCCGCAGTTCCTGAAGCTGCCCAACGTCAAGGTCTGCGGCGGGTCGTGGTTGACGCCGCAGGACGCGGTGGACGCCAAGGACTGGGCGCGCATCACCAGGCTGGCTTCGGAAGCCGCGGCGCTGCGCGCATGACGGCCGCTGTCGTCGCCTCGGTCTGGGCCAGCGCGACGCACAGTTTTTCCAAGTTCGAGCAGGCTGAACTGCGCGTCGTCCAAGGTCAGGGCGTCGAAGACGATGCCCACTGCGGCGTGACCGTCAAGCACCGCTCGCGCGTAGCCGTGGACCCGACCCAGCCCAATCTGCGCCAGGTCCACCTGATCCAGGGCGAGCTCTTCGACGAGCTGGCGGCTCAGAGCTTCGGTGTTCAGCCCGGCCAGTTGGGCGAGAACATCACGACGCGCGGCATCGACCTGCTTGCACTGCCGCGCGACACCGAACTGCGCATCGGCGCCGATGTCGTGCTGCGCGTGACCGGCCTGCGCAACCCCTGCCCGCAGATCGAGAACTTCGAGACCGGCCTGCTGAAGGCTGTCGTCGGCAAGGATGCCGACGGCGAGGTCGTGCGCAAGGCCGGTGTCATGAGCATCGTGCTGGCCGGCGGCCTCGTGAAGCCAGGCGACGGCATCGCGGTGCGGCTGCCGCCGCTGCCGCATGTCAGGCTGGAACGCGTCTAGGCCGACGGCAGATCGAACAGCAGGCAGGTCGTCGACGCATGCGCGTAGAGCTTGCCGTCATGGCCGACGAGCTCGGCCTCGGCCGTCGTCACCTGACGACCGCGGTGCACCACATGGCCGATGGCCCGCACCAGCGGCACCTTGTCGCTCAAGGCCCGCACCAGGTTGACCTTGAACTCCAGCGTCGTGTAGCCACGGCCCACCGGCAGGGTCGTGTGCACCGAGCAGCCCAGAGCCGAGTCCAGCAGCGTCGCGAACCACCCGCCATGCACACCGCCCAGCGGGTTGTAGTGCTTGAACTGCGGCCGCCCCTGGAAAACGGCCTCGCCATCGGCCACCGAGATCAGCAGGAAATCCAGCGTGCGGCTGATCGGCGGCGGCGGCCCCTCGCCGGCCAGCATGGCCTGCATCTGCTGCAAGCCCGTCTTGCCGGCCAGCATCGCGCGTGATGCAAGGCCGGGCTCCTGCTGCTGGCGGGCCCGCGCGGCGGCCTCGTCGGCCTGCCATCTTTCAAGGATGGCAAGGCTGTCATCGGGGGAGGGAGAACTCATGGCGGCGGTTTCAAGCGATGAAGCCGCCCATTCTGCGCAAAGGCCTTGCCCTGCGCTGTCACCGGTGTTCAGGCTGCCAGGCGCTGGGCGGGTGCGGCGCCGCGGCGGGCCGGCTCGTCGAGCCTCAGCGTGTCCAGCACCGGCCCCTGCCAGGGCAGCAGATAGACCAGGGTCGCCAGCGTCGCGCGGCGGCGCGACGACAGCAGCGGGCGGCCGCGTTCGTTCAGCAGCAGCACATTGGAGCGCACGTTGAGCGGGTCGGCCTGCGCGATGGTGCCTTCGCTGATCTCGACCCAGTCCCATTCCACCCACGCACAGACGTCGGCATAGCAGCGCTCCCAGCGCGTCGAACCGCTGAGGCGGCACTCGCCGCCGCGCTGGCGATGCACCTGGGTCCGGGCATGACGCACGTCCTGGGCGGCGCTGGACAGGGCGCCCACGGGCCAGCAGACACTGCCTTCGGGCAACTGGATCAGGGTTGACATAGACGGCTCCTCTCTGTCGTGTGATTCGAACGGGAGCGCAGTCTCTGGTCAGCGTCGGTGCCGAACAAGCTGGCAGACTTGGCAGGTATGGGCAAGCCCGAAATCAACTATCAGCAGCTGATTGACGTCGGTCTCAGTCAGGACTTCGCGAGCTTCGAGCGGCGTCTTGTCGAGACGGCGGATGCCATGGGGTTTCCCATCATCTCGGGCATGCTGATGCGTGGCGTCCTGAAGGACGACACCATGCAGATCACCACCTATGGCAACACGCCTGCGGGCCATCTGGAAGCCGCCAAGGACAAGAACGACGCCCTCAGGGACCCCGTGGTGGAGCACCTGATGACGCAAACCGTGCCGGTGGTCTACGACCAGGCCACCTATGTCTCGGCGGGCGTCGGCGAGCTGTGGGAGATGCAGGCGCCCTACGGCTACAGGACCGGCATTGCCGTCAAGCTGCACCTGCCCGGCGACAAGCACTTCGTGCTCGGCGTGGACAGGGACGAAGCCTTGCCCAAGGCCGGGGGGCAGTTGATGCAGATGGTTGCCGGTTTGCAACTGCTGGCAACACACGCGCTGACTGCAGCGGACCGACTGCTGGGCCCCAAGCTCAGCACGGCGGATCTGCCCAAGCTGACCAAGCGCGAACTGGACGTGCTGAGCTGGACGGCGCAGGGCAAGACGGCCTGGGAAGTCAGCGTCATCCTGGGCATGAGCGAGAAGACGGTGAACTTCCATCTCGGCAACGCGATGCGCAAGCTGGGCGTGACATCCAAGCACCAGGCGGTGCTCAAGTGCGTGGCCGCCGGTGTGCTGTGACGGGTACAACCTAGCAAACTTGCTAGGTTTCTAGGGGGATGAAAACGGAGACAGTCCGGGTCAGCGAATTGCTGACCTCATCTCACCGGAGTACCCATGGAAATCATCGACTTCATTCTTGACATCCTGGGTGTGCCCCGCTTCGGCGGCTGAGCGGAAACCCGCACTGCACCGGCCGCATCGAGACGATGAATTACCAGGGCGACCAGCTCCAGAATCCGAGCTCCGCGCCCTTGGTCAATCCGGCAAAGTCCCTGCGTTCCAACCCAGTGCCCACCACCCCAGTCAGCGTGTCGATCTCCGCCGAAACCTATGCCCGGTTGCTGAGCCTGGCCGACCAGGCCCCGCTCGAATGCCTGCCGCTGACGTCGCGCACGCTGGCATGCGCCAAGACGCTGGGCTACAACCAGATCGGCCAGATCCGCAGCGCACCCAACAGCCGTCTTTTCGCCGATCTCGGCGAAGACCGCGCCGAGGAGCTCCGGCGCGCCCTCTATGACTTCGGCATGCGTCCGTCCCAGTTGGGTGAACTGAGCGACTGACGCGCCCCCCGATCAACTCCTTCGAGCCCGCCTGCTTCGGCAGACCGGGCTCATTTTTTCGCCTCGAAGTTCGAGGGCGGGCGGCCCCCGGCATGCGAGCATGTCGGCCGAGGCAAATCATGCAAGACCGCGACATCCCGCTCGACTCCTGGCCGCGCCGCGCCGCGCTGGCGCATTTCCGCACCATGGCCCAGCCGGCCTTCAGCATCACCGCACCGGTCGACGTGACCGGCCTGCGCGAACGCGCCGCCCGGCACGGCGCCACGCCCTGGCTGGCCTATCACCATGCCGCGCTGGAGGCCGCCAACGGCATCGATGCGATGCGCCAGACCCTCATCGACGAGGGCCGCGGCGTCCGCGAGTTCGGCGTCATCCATGCCAGCACGACGGTGCTGCGTGACGATGGCAGCTTCGGCTTCCTCACGTTGCCGCGCGATGCCTCGCTGGCGGCGTTCGCGGCCCGGGCCAGGCCGAACCTGGAGCGTGTGCGTCAGGCCAGCGGCGACCTGTTCGCGGCCGACGATCCGGGCGACGTGCGCGAAGAGACGCTGGTGCACATGACCGCGCTGCCCTGGATGGCCTTCACCGCCTTCACCCATGCGCGCGGTGTGGGCGACGACAGGCCCAAGGTGGCCTTTGGCCGTTTCAAGGAGGAGGGTGGCCGGCTGCTGATGCCCGTCGCCATCGACGTGCACCACGCGCTGTGCGATGGCGTGCATGTGGGCCGCTTCTTCGAGCGGCTGCAGGCCAGCCTGGACGCGATCTGACGACGTTGTCGAATCCGCGTCCCGTCGATCGTCGTCTGAGAGGCAACGAAAGGAACCCCATGCCCGCCGAAGAGAAAGTCAAAGGCCCAGCGTCCTACTCCCCGTCCATCGAGAAGAAGTACGGCCAGCCCATCGCCCACTGGGAGCAGGTCATCGCCAAGGCGGGGCCGCTCAAGCACATGGAGCTGGTCAACAAGCTCAAGGCCGAGCACGAGATGGGCCACGGCCACGCCAACGCGTTGGTGGCCTACTTCCTGGCCAAGAAGTAACGCGCCGGCTCAGCCGTCGATCGTCACGATCACCGGCGCGTGATCGCTGGGCCGCTCGTTCTTGCGCGGCAGCTTGTCGATCTCGCAGGCCGTCACGCGGCCTTTGAGTGCCTCGCTGACGAGGATGTGGTCGATGCGCAGTCCCTGGTTCTTGCGGAAGGCCAGGTTGCGGTAATCCCACCAGCTCCAGCTCTTGGGCGGCTGCTCGAAGAGGCGGAAGGCGTCGGTCAGGCCGAGATTGATGAGCTGCTGGAAGTGCTCGCGCTCTTGCGGCGTGCAGTGGATCTGGCCGGCCCAGGCGATGGGATCGTAGACGTCGCGGTCCTCGGGGGCGATGTTGAAGTCGCCCATCAGCACCAGCTCGGGGTGCTGCTTCATCTCCTCGATCAGCCAGCCGCGCAGGCCTGTCAGCCAGTTCATCTTGTAGGTGAACTTGTCGCTGTCCGGGGCCTGGCCGTTGGGGAAATAACCGCCGATGACGCGCACGCCACCCACCGTGCCGGCGATGACGCGGGCCTGCTCGTCGGCAAAGCCGGTGATGTTCTTGACGACGTCGTCAGCGCGTTCGCGGCTGATCAGCGCGACACCGTTGTAGGTCTTCTGGCCGAACCATTGCACCTGCCAGCCGGCCTCGCCGATTTCCATGGTCGGGAACTTGTCGTCGGTGAGCTTGGTTTCCTGCAGCACCAGCGCATCGACGGGGTGGGCGGCCAGCCAGTCCAGCACCTGGGGCAGGCGGACGGCGAGGGAGTTGACGTTCCAGGTGGCGAACTTCTTCATCGCGAGGGTCTCAGGGCTTGGGGTTGGCGGGCATTGTGACCGGCGCAAGCTGGGCCACGACATGGGCGACAAGCTGTTGCAGGCGCCCGAGCCGACGCAGATCGCGGTGATAGCCGAGATAGACCTCGCGGCTGGGCGGTGCCTCGGGCAGGGTGGCGCGCACCAGGCCCGGGTGGGCGTCGCCGAGAGGGCAGGGCAGTACCGTCCAACCGCGGCCGGCGGCGCACAGCGCGGCCTGCACCTCCCGGTTGTTGCTGCGCATGGCGACGCGGGCCTGCGGCAGCACGCGCTGCAGCCATTGCACATCGGGCATCTCGGCAAAGGCGGCGTCCATCGTGATCAGTTCGGTGCCGCTGCCATCGCCCCAAATCGGTGGCGTCTCGCCCGCGGCGCCGTAGAGCGCGTAGTCGAGCGTCATCAGCCGCCGTTGCACGACCTCGGCGCCCTCGAAGGGCCGGATGCGGAACACCAGGTCGGCCTCGCGGCGGGCGAGGTTGAAGAGGCGCGAGTCGGTGATCAGCTCGATGACGACCCGCGGATGGCGCGCCTGGAAACTCGCGAGCACCGGCGCCAGCACATGCACGCCGAACCAGTCGGACGACGACACGCGGATCAGGCCTTCCAGCTCGGCCTCCTGGCCCGCCAGCCGGCGCTCGAAAGCCAGGGCCTCGTCCTCCATGCGCTCGGCATGGGCCAGCACCTCGGCGCCGGCATCGGTCGTCACGAAACCCGCCGGGCCGCGCTGGAACAGCGGCGTGCCCAGCCTCCCCTCGAAGGCCTTGAGCCGCCGGCCCATGGTGGGCTGGGATTGGCCCAGCGCCCGCGCCGCACCGCCCAGCGAGCCGGCGCGTGCGACAGCGAGAAAGACCTTGATGTCATCCCAGTCCATGCCGGTGAGCATACGAAATTGCATGACCGACCTGCAGACTCGTTGGTTTTCATTCGTTGTCGCATGAACAAAACTCCTCTCATCAACCACCCAGGAGTCCTCATGAACCGACTTGCCCCCGCGATGCGCGCCCTGCGCGTGAACCAAGCCGGCGGCGATTTCGTCGCCGTCGACATGCCGCTGCCGGAGCCCGCCGCAGGCCAGGTGCTGGTGCGCATCCATGCCAGCGGCGTCAACCCGCTGGACACCAAGATCCGCGCCGGCCAGGCCGCCCATGCGCGCCAGCCGCTGCCGGCGGTGCTCGGCATCGACATGGCCGGTGTCATCGAAAAGGTGGGCTCGGGCGTGACGGGCTGGCAGCCGGGCGACGCGGTCTACGCCATGGCCGGTGGCATCGGTGGCTTGCAGGGGACCTTGGCCGAGTTCATCGCTGTCGACGCCCGCCTGCTGGCGCGCAAGCCCACACGGCTGTCGATGCGCGAGGCTGCCGCGCTGCCGCTGGCCATCATCACGGCCTGGGAAGGGCTGGTGGACCGCGCCCAGGTGCAGGCCGGCCAGAAGGTGCTGGTGCAGGGCGGCGCCGGCGGCGTCGGCCATGCGGCCGTGCAACTGGCGCACGCGCGTGGCGCCGAGGTGTTCGCAACCGTCGCGGCCGAGGACTTCGAGCTTGTGCGTTCCTGGGGCGCCACGCCCATCGACTTCCGCAGCGAGACGGTGGCGGACTATGTCGGCCAGCACACAGCCGGCCGGGGCTTCGACGTCGTCTTCGATGCCGTCGGCGGCGCGGTGCTGGACGCGTCATTCAGCGCCGCGCGGCACTATGGCGGCCATGTTGTCAGCATCCTGGGCTGGGGCACGCACAGCCTGGCGCCGCTGTCCTTCCGGGCGGCGACCTACTCGGGCGTGTTCACGCTGCTGCCGCTGTTGAGCGGCGAGGGCCGCGAGGCACACGGCCGCATCCTGGCCGAGGCCGCGGCACTGGTGGACGCCGGCCTGCTGACGCCGCGCGTGGATGCGCGCCGCTTCACGCTGGCCTCGGCCGGCGAGGCCCATGGCCTCGTCGCGACCGGGCAGGCGCGGGGCAAGGTCGTCGTCGACGTGCTGGCGGGCTGAGCCTCAGCGGCAGGTGTAGCCGCCGTCCACGACCAGTTCGCTGCCGGTGACGAACTTGCTTTCGTCGCTGGCCAGGTAGACACAGGCCCAGCCGATGTCGTCGGCATCGCCCATATGGCCCAGCGGGTGCAGGGCGGCCGTTGCGGCCTTGGCGGCGGCCGGGTCCACCTGGGTCTTCAGGAAACCGTCGACCATGGGCGTCCAGATGAAGCCGGGGTGGACGCTGTTCACGCGGATGCGGTCGGCGGCGTAGAGCAGGGCGTCGGTCTTGGTCATCATGCGCACGGCGCCCTTGCTGGCGTGGTAGGGCGGCACGTCCGGCGCGCTGACGAGGCCGTAGATGCTGGACAGGTTGACGATGCTGCCGCCGCCCGCCTCGCGCATCTGCGCGATGACATGCTTGGTGCCGAGGAAGACGCCGCGCACATTGACCGCCATCACGCGCTCGAACTCCTCCACGCTGAGCTCGTGCGTGGGCTTGTTGGGCCCGGCGATGCCGGCGTTGTTGACGAGCACCGAGATCGGCCCGAAGCGCTGCCCCACCGCGCCAAAGACGCGCCTGACCTGGGCCTCGTCGCTGACGTCCAGATGCCAGTAGGCGGCCTGGCCACCGCGGGCCAGTATCGCCACGGCGACCGCCTCGCCGCGCTCGTCATCGAGGTCGGTGACCGCCACCCTGGCGCCCTCGGCCGCCATCAACCGGCRGATCGCCTCGCCAATGCCCATCGCGCCGCCGGTCACGACCACCACCTTGCCCTTGAGCCTGTCCATGCCGATCTCCTGAAGCTTGCCCTTCAATGTCGCGCCGCAAGCCAGCGCGAGGCTTGAGATCGATCAAGTCAGGTTCAGTTGCCCACCTCGGCCGAGGTGTCGCAGTCCAGGCAGTCCTCGATGGGCGGCGGCGGCAGGTGCAGGTCACTGCTGAGCTGGCGCAGCGCGGTGCGCAGGCCTTCCTCGACGACCGGGTGATAGAAGGGGCAGTCCAGCATGTCCTGCACCGTATCGCCGCGCTGCACGCTCCAGGCCAGCAAATGGCCGAGGTGTTCCGCTGCCGGGCCGATCATCTCCGCACCCAGCAGCCGGCCCGTGCCGCGCTCGGCGTAGACGTGCAGGCCGCCACGGTTGACGAGCATGACGCGGCTGCGGCCCTGGTCGGCAAAGCTGACGCGGCCGGTGTCGAACTCGCGGCCCGTGGCCAGCAGCTCGGCGTGGCTGGCACCGGCAATGGCGATCTGCGGCTCGCTGAAGACGATGGCCAGCGGTGCGCGGCGCGGGCGGCGGTGCACATCGGGCCAGCGCGCCGCGTTGTCGCCGGCGATGCGACCGGCGTCGGCAGCCTCGTGCAGCAGCGGCCGGTCGTTGGTCACGTCGCCGGCGATGAAGACCGGCATGCCGCCCCATTGGCTGGTGTGGCGGTCGATCTCAGGATGGCCTTCGGCGTCGCGCGGCAGGTTCAGCGTCTCCAGCCCCAGGTCGTCGAGATTGGCCTGGCGCCCGGCCGTGCAGAGCAGGGCCTCGAAGCGCTCGCCGCCGATGAGGACCTGGTCGCCTTCCAGCACCGGGTCCAGGTTGGCGGCATTCAGCGTCAGCGGCAGGTCTGCGGCAAACAGTTGCTGGGCCAGGGCCTGCAGTTCGGGGTCGGTCAGCGGGCCGACGCGGTTGCCGCGCGCGAACAGGCGCACGCGCACGCCCAGCTTGTGCAGGGCCAGGGCCAGCTCCAGGCCGATGACGCCGGCACCGACGACGGCGAGCGACTTCGGCAGATCGACCCAGTCGAACACGTCGTCATTGACGAGGAGTTTGGCGCCCAGGCGCTCGCGCCAGCCCGCCGGGACAAAGGGCCGCGAACCGGTCGCGATGACGACACGCTTGGCCGTGACACGCTGGCCGTCGACGTCCAGGGTGTTCGGCCCCATGAAGCGCGCTCGACCGAACAGCCGCGTCGCCTCGGGCCAGCCATTGATGGTCTCCAGCACAAAGCCGACGAAGCGGTCGCGCTCGCTGCGCACGCGCTGCATGACGGCACGGCCATCGATGCGCGGCGCCTCGGCCTGCACGCCGAAGCGGTGCGCCTCGCGCACGGTCTGCGCCGCCTCGGCCGCGGCGATCAGCAGCTTGCTCGGCATGCAACCGACCCGGGCGCAGGTCGTGCCGTAGTGGGCCGCCTCGATGAGCAGCACCTTGTCGGTGTGCACGCGTGCCGCGCGGTAGGCGGCCATGCCGGCCGTGCCGGCGCCGATGATGGCCACGTCGCATTGAAGGGTCATGGCAGGGGCTTTCTGAAGGTTTGCGAGGGCAGCTCGCCGAAGAGTTCGCGGTAGCGCGAGCCGAAATGGCTCAGCTGCCCGAAGCCGGCGTCGCCTGCAGCCTGGGACACGCTGAGCTTGGCGGTCAGTGTCGCCAGAAGCCGGCGACGCACGGCGTTGAGCCTGAGGCTGCGCAGATGGAAGTCGTTGAACACGTCGAGGCGGATCGCCATGCGGGATAGGATAGCCGTCGGGCCTTGGCCCCGCGGCCCCACGTTTTGCCGATTTGGGCTAGCGCGTGCCCTGGGTCCTGTAGCGTCACGCCGCTGTTGCAGGGCTTTGCCGACGTGCTGAACCAGGTCGCCGCCCAGGGCTATGCGCGCTGGGAGGTGGGTGGCACGCTGAGTGTCTTCGGCAGGCACTTCGCGCCCTTCGGCTTGCTGGCTCAGGTGGACGAGGTCGTGCGCCCGCCATGTCGACGACCGCGGCTTCGACTGCGAGGGGAACCGGCCGACGAAACTGCAGATCCCGCTGGCGGGCAAGCCTTGATCAGCCCGGCATGCTCTCAGCGTTGCAAGGACGCCATGTCGATGACGAAGCGGTACTTCACGTCGCTCTTCAGCATGCGTTCAAAAGCGACATCGATCTGCTGCATGGAGATCAGCTCGATATCAGAAGTGATGCCGTGCTGGGCGCAGAAGTCCAGCATCTGCTGTGTCTCCGCGATGCCGCCGATGAAGGAGCCCGCGACGGCGCGGCGGCCGTAGACGAGGGGCGAGGTGTCGAAGGCCTCGTCCAGCGGCCCCATGTAACCGACCAGAACCAGGGCGCCGTTGAAGCGCAGCGTCGGCAGGTAGACGGCGAGCGGGTGGACGTAGGGCACCGTATCCAGGATCAGGTCGAAGCGGCCGGCCAACGCGGCCATCTGCGCGCCGTCGGTCGAGACAACAACATGGTCGGCGCCCAGGCGCCGCGCGTCTTCTTCCTTACCCGGTGAACGGGTGAACAGCGTGACCTCGGCGCCGAGGCCCTTGGCCAGCTTGAGCGCCATGTGGCCCAGGCCGCCAAGGCCGACGACGGCCACCTGGCTGCCCGGGCCGATGTTCCAGCGGCGCAGCGGCGACCAGGTGGTGATGCCTGCGCACAGCAGCGGCGCGGCGCCGGCCAGGTCAAGGCCGGCGGGCACGTTCAGCACGAAACGGTCCGACACGACGATGCGCTCGGAGTAGCCGCCGAAGGTGCGGCTGCCGTCGTGACGATCGGTGCTGCCGTAGGTGAAGGTCGGGCCTTGCGCGCAGTGTTCCTCGTGGTCGCTGTCGCAAGCCAGGCAACGGCGGCAGGAGTCCACCATGCAGCCAACGCCGACGGTGTCGCCGGGCTTGACGCGGGTGACGCTGGCGCCGACGCGCGAGACGCGGCCGATGATCTCGTGGCCGGGCACGAGGGGGTAGGTCGTGAAGCCGCGGTGGTTGCGTGCCAGGTGCAGGTCGGTGTGGCAGACGCCGCAGTACAGGATGTCGATGACCACGTCATCGGGCCGTGGCTCGCGCCGCTCGAAGGCGAACGGCGCCAGGGGTTCGGTGGCGGAATGCGCTGCGTAGCCGAGTACGTTCAATTCAGGTCCCCAAACCGAGCAATCTCTCGGCGTTGCCGTGGGCGATGAGGGCCTTGTCCGTGTCGCCGACCGGCAGGCCCTCGATGAAGTCGCGCGCGCCGTGCAGGCTCTGGTAGGGGTAGTCGATGGAGTACAGGATGCGCTCCGCGCCCATCAGCGCATGGATGAACCGGAAGTGCGGCAAGGTGAGCATGCCGCTGGGCGACACATGGACATGCTCGCGGTAGGTCTGCACGATGGGGCGCTTCAGGCCGGAGGCTTGTTGAGGGATGGCGTCCTCCAGCCTTTGCAGGAAGAAGGGCACCATCTCGCCCCAGTGGCCGCTGATGACCTGCAAGCCGGGGTAGCGGTCGAACACGCCGGCCAGCAGCATGCGCACGACCTGGATGCCGGCCTCGTTGTGCCAACCCCAGGCAAACATCGACAGGCGTGCGCTGAGCTCGCGCTCGAGGCCGCCGTAGTACGGCGCCTGCACGGCCGGCAGCGGCAGGCCGGGGTGAACGTACAGCGGTACGTTCAGTTCATCGAAGGCGGCGAGGATGGGCGCGTAGCGCGGGTCATCCAGGAAGGTCTCGCCGGGGCGCCCGTTGATGAGGGCCCCCTTGAGGCCCAGTTCCTTCACGGCCCGCTCCAGCTCACGCGCGGCGGCCTCGGGCGCCTGCCAGGGCAGTGTGGCGAACCCGGCGAATCGCGAAGGGTGGGCCTGCGCGGCCGTGGCCAGCTTGTCGTTGGCGGCGCGGTTCAGATCTATGGCCTGCGCGGCCGGCAGCAGCTGCGGGAAGCCGCCGTAGGAGAGGACTTGCATGGCTATGCCTGCCGCATCCATGTCGGCCAGGCGGGCCGCACCCATGTCCAGCGCCTTGCGCGCCGACTCGCTGGGTGCGACGACATGCGGGCGGCCGGGGGCGGCCACCTGTTGGCCGTCGATGACGCGGCTGCCCCAATCGGGCAGATACGGTGCCTGGGCACGCACGAGGCTTTGCGACGCCGCGCCGATGGCGGGGTCGAGCACATGCTCTTCGACGCAGATCAGCTTCATGCCGTGCCCCGGCGGCCGATCACGCCAGCAGCGCGTCGCGCAGGGCTTCGCCGAGGCTGGCGGCGGACTGCGGGTTCTGGCCCGTGATCAACCGGCCGTCGACCACCACCTTGTTGGACCAGTTGGGCGAGTCCTGGTGCAACGCGCCGCGCTCGTTGAGCGTGGAGGCCAGCAGGAAGGGCACGACGTGGGTGGACTGGACTTCCTCTTCCTCGCCATCGGTGAAGGCCGCCACACGCTTGCCCGCCACCAGCAGGCTGCCGTCGGCACGGCGCGCATTGACCAGGGCCGCCGGGCCGTGGCACACGGCGCTGACGATGCCGCCCGCCGCGTCGATCTCGCGGATGACCTTCTGCGCGCCGGCGCTGTCGGGGAAGTCCCACATCGTGCCGTGGCCGCCCGCGAACATGACCGCCGAGTAGCGCGCGGGGTCGACGTCATCGATGCGCAGCGTGTTGGCAATGGCGTGGCGGAATTCGGCATCCGCCCAATAGCGGGCGATCACCGGGTCCTTCATGTCCTCCAGCCCGTCGAGCGGCGCCGCGCCGCCCTGGATGGAGGCGATCTCGACGCGGATGCCGGCTTGCTGCAGCTTCTCCAGCGGGTGGGTGACCTCCGCCAGATTGAAGCCGGTGGGGATGCCCGTCGCCCCCTTGACCGGGTTGCTGGTGACGACGAAGAGGATGGGCTTGAGTTCAGAGGCTTGTTGGTTCATGGGCGATGGCTGTGATCACAGGTTGCTGAAGAAGGGGACGAGCTTGGCGATCGCCTGATCCACGTATTCGGGCCGGTCGTAGAGCGCGACGTGGGTGGCACCTTCGATGACGAACAGTTCTTTCGGGCCTTTCGACAGTGCGAACGCCTGCTCGCTGTAGACCTTGGTGTCGGCGATGCTCCCGGCAATCAGCAGCAGCGGCTGGGTCAGCAGATCCGGAATCAGGTGGAAGACCGTGAAGGCCAGCATCTTGTCGAGGCTGGTCATCAGGAAACGGCCCTTGGAGTTGGGGTGCTGGCCCCGCGGTGTGCGGTAGTAGTCGTAGGCTTCCCGAAGAAAGGTCGGCGTGTCGTCGTCGATGTCTTCCAGCTGCTCGGGAACAAACGGGGCGTAAAGGGGTTCTGCACCCCTGGCTTCCGCCGTGCGCTGCTGCGCCGTCGCTTCCAACGTTCCAATCAAGGCGGCAACGGGGATGGGGTTGCCGACAACGGTCCTGGCTGCCTCGCCCATCGGCGTGGCGCTGACGACGCCCACCGCCTTGAATCGGCGCTCCGACTGGGCGACGGCGAGCGCGTAGCCGCCGCCGGCGCACACACCGAAGACCCCCATGCGCTCCACGTCGACGTAGGGAAGCGTCGAGAGAAAGTCCGCGGCGGCGCGGGCATCTTCCACGCGCACCGATGGGTCCTCCAGCAGGCGGGGCTCGCCGCCGCTCGCGCCCTGGTAGGAGGCGTCGAAGACGATGACGACGAAGCCATTTGCCGCCAGCCGCTTGGCATACAGGCCTATCGTCTGTTCCTTCACGCCGCCGGCGGGGTGAATGCCGACGAGGGCGGGGTATTGCCTGTCTTCCCGGAAGTCGTCCGGCAGATGAAGGTGCCCTGCGAGCTGGATCGCTCGATTCGCAAACGAGATGGCTTGGACCATGCAGAACCTCCTGAAAGCAGTGCTTGAAGGGTCAGGCGTTGCCGGCGGCGAAAAGCATTTCCCAGTTCAGGAACGGGCCCAGCGGGATGACATCCCAGCCGATGAGGCCGGCCTTGGCCAACGGGAACTCGTCCAGGGCCTTCCTGGCGGATTCCACGGACTCGGCCTCGGCGAGGATGGCAACGCCCGGGCGGTCCTGGCGGAAATAGATGTCACGGACGATGCCGTTCTTGTAGAGCTGCCAGCCGTGGCGGGCCTCGTCCTGCAAATGGGGTTGGTACTGTTCCAACGTGGCGCCGGGCTGGGGAATGTCGAGACAAAGCAGTTTCATGCGGTGGTTCCTTGTGTAAGAACGGATCAGGTGGGTCCCGTCGGCGGGACGCATTGCGGCATGCTACGGTCGCCTTGAATTCGCCAGTGGCGCATTAACTTCTTGGTTATGATTCCCTAAATTCGACAATAGAACGATGCTGGACAGACTCGACGGCGTGGCGGTTTTTGTGGAAACGGTGGATGCCGGTGGCTTTGCGCGCGCCGCGGAGCGGCTGGCGTTGACGCGTTCCGCAGTGGCCAAGGCCATTGCACGGCTCGAAACCCGGCTGGGCGTGCGGCTCTTTCACCGCACGACGCGGGCGCTGAGCCTGACCGAAGACGGCCAGATCTATTACGAGCGCTGCGTTCGTGCCATGGATGAGCTTCGCTCGGCGGAGGCGCTGCTTGAATCCGGGCGGCATGAGGTCAGCGGGCGGCTGCGGGTCGCGATGCCCGTGCTGTTCGGTCGGCTTTGCGTGGCACCCATCCTGCTGGAGCTGGCGCGCGAACACCCGAAACTGGAACTCGACCTGTGCTTCAGCGACCGCCCTACGGACATCGTTGCCGAGCGCATCGATCTCGCGATCCGCAACGGCAAGTTGGGGCCGGCGACGGGGCAGCTGCGCAGTCGCCGGCTGAGCAGCCAGAAAAAGGTGTTGTGCGCCTCGCCGCACTACCTCGCGGCGCGCGGCCATCCCGCCGACACCCAGTCGTTCGATGGGCATGACGCCCTGCTGTACTGGCGGGCCGACTATGTGCAGCCCTGGACCCTGCCGGACGTCGAAGGCAAGTTGATCGAGGTCACCTTGAGTTCCCGTTTCCGTTTTGATGACCTTGCGGTCGTCGCCGACGCGGCTGCGGCCGGGCTCGGGATCGCATGGCTGCCGCATTGGCTCGTTCGGGACAGTCTGCAAGACGGTAGCCTCGTCGCGCTCTTCGAGGAGCGCCCGCATGCGTCGGTTGAATGCCATGCGCTTTGGCCGGTCAGCCAGCACATGCCCTTGCGTCTGCGCCTGGCGATCGACACGCTGGTGTCCAGGCTTCCGGGCGCCGTCGAACGCTAGCGCCTCTTGAGCGTTTGAAGGTCCAGACCTTGTAGACGTGGCGGCGCATCAGCCGCGACCTCCTTTCTCCAATGGACTCCCGAGCGGCCACCTAGGATCTTTGGTCTGCTGAGGTCGCCCGTTGACATGAGTTCCGAGCCAGACGCCGTTCCATCGAAACAGCCGCCGATCGCGCTGCCGCCGCCGCTGGCGCTGAGGCACCGCATGCAAGGCCGGGACACGCACGAGTCTCACCGCGCCTCCACGCCGCTGGAACTGCTCTTCGACCTGACGGCCGTCGTCGCGGTGGCAGCCGCTGCCTCGCGGCTGCATCACGGCTTGATCAGTTCCGACATCGGCGAGGCAAGCCTCTCCTTCGCCCAGTCGTTCTTTGCGATCTGGTGGCCGTGGATGAGCTACACCTGGTTCGCCAGTGCCTACGACACCGACGACCTGCCGTTTCGCTTTGCAACGCTGGTCCAGATGATCGGCGTGCTGCTGATCGCGGCCGGCATCCCGCAGGCCGTCGACGGTGGTGCCGCGGGTGGCGTCGGCTTCTTCCTGATGCGCGCTGTGTTGGTTGCCCAATGGTGGCGTGCATCCCTGGAACATCCCGAGCGCCGCGGCACCTGTCGCCGCTACGCCGTCGCCATCGCCTTGATCCAGGTGCTGTGGGTCGCGCGGGTGATGCTGTTGCCGGCCGACTGGCTGTTTCCGACGTTTTGTGTCCTGGTGGCGCTGGAACTCGCCGTCCCTGTCTGGGCAGCCCGCGCCGGCGAAACACCCTGGCATCCGCACCATGTCGCCGAGCGCTATGGTCTGTTCACCATCATCCTTCTCGGTGAATGCATGATGGCCGCCGCGAACGCCTTGGCGGGCGTGCTGGCCGTGCAGGGCTGGTCTCTCGATCTGGCCGCTGTCGCCCTCGGCATCGTGGGACTGATCATGGGGCTCTGGTGGGCCTACTTCCTGGTGCCATTCGCGCAGGTGCTGCACCACCGCCGCGAGCGCGGTTTCGTCTGGGGCTACGGCCACGCCATCGTCTTCGCCGCCTTGGCGATCCTGGGTGGCGTGCTGGAGGTCGTCGTCGACGCGCTGAGTAGTTCAGAGGCCCAGCCCCAGGCCGAGCTGGCTTCGCATGAACACGTCGGCCCCGTTTTCGCGATCAGCCTGGTCGCAGGCACGGTGATCCTGTTTCTGTCCACGCTCTGGTGGTTGGGTGGGTGGACAACGAGGCGAGACGCCCGCACGCCCATCTACCTGCTGCCCGTCCTCCTCACGTCGATCTCGGCAGCCGCCCTGGTCTCGCAGGGCCTTGCGCTTGCCTGGGGGTTGCTGCTGCTGGCTACCGGGCCGGCCATGATGCTCACCTGGATCACGCGCGACCGCCGGTTGCGACCTGAACGATTCGCGGTGCGCTGAACGCGCAGGCAGAACGCCGACAGAAGGAATGGACGCCGTGTGGAATTTCAAGCCGTCACTCATGAGCACGCGGGCCGTCGCCATTGCCGTCGCATCGACACTCTTCATGCTGGTCCTTTCAGGCAGCGCCAACGCCGTGGAGTCAAAGATGCCCTTCATCAGAATCGCCGAGCTTGAGATTGATTCGGCGCAACTCGAGGCCTTCAAGGAAGCCCTCGCGGAGGGCGTCAAAGCTGCAGTGCGGACCGAGCCGAAGGTCCTGGCCCTCTACGCCGTGGCTGAACGGGAGCGGCCCACCCACATACACGTCTTCGAGATCTACGCAGACGAAGAAGCCTACGCACAGCACATCCAGACCGCGCACTTCAGGAAGTTCTTTGAAACGACCTTGCCCATGGTGGTGTCTCGCCGCTTGATCGACACGGTGCCGGTTGTGCTCGGAGCCAAGCCATAGTGGTGGCGCTGCCGACGGGAATGAGGCCACTGCGCATTGGCGAATTTGGCTCTCACTGGTTCGGAAGCAACCACCCCATTGACGGATCCTGAGCCAGCACCAAATGGAAGTTGCCAGTGCGACAGCACTCAACGCCCATCATGGCTTTCAGGAGTTCCCAGTGACGCCAGCTTCTCTCGACGCCCATCTGCCCGGGCGGCATCCGGCGCGAGCCGGTTCAAGCGGCGGCGGGTTGGAGCCGCGATGAGTTCCGCATGGCGTGCCGAACGGCCCATCTTCCAGCAGGTCGCCGACCAGATCGCTCACCAATTGCTTGAGGGCCATTTCGATGACCGCGAGTTCCCAGCGGTGAGCGAACTGGCCCGCCACTTTCTGGTGAACCCGTTGGTGGTGGCTCGCGCGCTCGCTCGCCTGGCGAGCGAGGGCGTGGTCGAGATGCTGCCCAACGAGGGCTACCGTCTGGCTGCAGGGGCGAAGTCACGGCTGCTGCGCAGCGAGCGAGAGCGCGTGCTCGATGAGGAGTGGCCCGCACTTCAGGCGAAGCTGAAGCGGCTCGGCCTATCGACCGCCGATCTGGGCGGCCTCAGTCGTTGGGGTAGGGAAGCAGCCGGCGCTCCGGGTCTCGCTCACGACCCCGACGGCACAGCCCCAGCCAGATCTGCCGGGCCAGCTTCGGCTGGCTCGCCATGAGCCGGGAACTGACCGGCGCATAGAGCGCCAGTTCTTCCAGCGGCGGAGCCAGCTCGACAACTACTATGGGCGACGACGGCCGGCAATTCGCGCAGCTGGCGGCTGCTGCAGCGTCACTTGCTGTGCAGCCCGCGCCGCGCGGCTTCCTCGCGCAGGCAGGCCAGCATCAGCTCGGCGCCGGGCGACAGCTGGTGGCCGCGGCGGGTGACGATGCCGTAGGCGTCCATGCGCAGGCCGAGGTCGAAGTTGAGCACCGTCAAGAGGCCGGCCTCCAGGTAGGGGCGCACCAGCTCCTCGGGCAGGGCCGACACCATGTCGGACTGGCTCAGCAGGCTGGTCACGACGGGCAGGGACAGCGTCTCGACGGTCTCCTGCGGCTGGTCCAGGCCGGCGGACAGGAAGAGGGCGGTCAGGCGGTCGCGCAGGATGCTGCCGCCGGGCGGCAATATCCAGCTCTGGCGCGCCAGTTCGGGCAGGCTCAAATCGCTGCGGCCCGCCAGCGGGTGGTCGGCGCGCACGACGAGGCTGTGGGGCTCGTCCGTCAGCGGCTCGAAGCTCAGCTGGGCGGCGGACTCGCTGTCCAGCACGCGGCCGATGACGAGGTCCAGCTCGCCGCTCTGCAGGTGCTGGATCATCGGTTTGCTGGTGTCCACCGTGATGGCCACGTGCACGCGCGGCTGGCGGGCCTTCAGCAGCACGATGGCGGCGGGCAAGAGCGTCGTCGAAGGCGTCAGCACCGCCCCGACGGCGACGCGAYCGGACAGGCCCGACAGCAGCTCCATGACCTCCTGGTGGCCGGCGTCCAGTTCAGCCAGGGCTGCACCGGCGCGGCGGATCATGACCTCGCCATACCAGGTCGGCGCCACGCCGCGCGGCAGGCGCTCGAAGAGCTTGACGCCCAGCGCGTGTTCAAGATCAGCCAGCAGCTTGGACGCGGCCGGCTGGGTCAGATTGGCCGCCTGGGCCGCATGCAGGATCGAACCGTGCCGCCCCAGTTCCACCAGCAAGACAAGCTGGCGAGTTTTCAGGTGGGAGCGGACGAAGCGGTCCGAACGGGGATCTGTCATTCGTGATAGAGCTGCGAACGGCCGCCATCGATGAGGATGTCGGTGGCGTTGATGAAGCGGGCTTCATCGCTGGCGAGGAAGAGGGCAGTGTAGGCAACCTCGATGGGCTCGCCGATGCGCTTGGGCGGCAGCAACTCGATCTGGCGCCTGGCGTCCTCGGGCGAGTTGGCCAGCCATTCGACGACGCGCTCGGACAGGATCAGCCCCGGCGAAATCGAGTTGACCCGCACATTGCGCGCCGCGTACTGGATGCCCAGCGCCTTGGTCATGCCGATCAGCGCATGCTTGGCGACCGGGTAGGGGAAGGCGTTGGGGATGATGCGGTGGCCGTGGACGGAGGCGACGTTGACGATGCTGCCGCCGCCTTGCTCCAGCATGCCGGGCAGCACGGCGCGGCTGCAGTGCATGGCGCCGTCCAGGTCCACGGCGAAGCAACGCTGCCATTGCGCCGTCGTCATCGCCAGCGGCTCGCTGAAGACGTCCATGCCGGCGTTGTTGATCAGCACATTGATGGTGCCGAAGCGCTCGGCGCCGCGTGCAGCCATGGCGCGCACTGCGGCTTCGTCGGCGATGTCGGTGGCGATGAAAAGCGCGTTGTCGTCGCCCAGTTCCTGTACCAACGCAGCGCCCAGCGCCTCGTCGGCCGCCAGGCCGTTGAGGATGACCTTGGCGCCCTCGGCGACGAAGAGGCGGGCGACGGCCTTGCCGATGCCCTGGGTGGATCCGGTCACCAGCGCGACCTTGCCTTGCAGACGAAGAGAACTCATTGGGTGTAGCGCTTCCAGATGTCGAGCACGGGCAGGGCCCGGCCCTGGAAGTCGAAAAGGGTGGTGTTGGAGACGACGTTGGGGCCGGGCTCGCCGGAGCCTTCCTTCAGCGCCCAGCCGACCTTGCGGTTGGCGATCATGATGGGGTCCCAATAGAGAACGCCCAGCACGCGCGGCGCGGCCTTGCAGGCGCCGAGCAGCTCGGCCATGAAGTCGCGTTGGCCCTCGGGGCTGCTCATGCGGGCCGGGTAGGGGCCGTTGTGCTCGAGCTGGCCGGGCCAGCCGTCGTGGCGCTTGGGCGCGAAGTTGAAGCCGGCCTCCATGACGAGCAGATCGCTGTCGTAGCGGGTCGTGACGGCTGCGCAGAAGCTGACGAGCTGGCTGACGTTCTTCTTCGTCCAGAAGGGGTAGTAGGACGCGCCGATGACGTCCCACTTCACGCCTTGCTCGCGCGCGTGGTCGAACCAGTCGCGGTACTTGGCTTCGTTGCCGCCGTCGTCCAGGTGCAGCACGATCTTCGCGGCCGGGTGGGCGGCCTTCACGCCAGCGTGGCCGGCCTTCAGCAGCGCACCGAGCTGCTTCCAGTTGTCGGTGCGGCCCCAGGGATAGAGCGTGCCCGCCTCGATCTCGTTGCCCAGCGACACGAACTCGGGCGACGTGCCCTGGTCCACCATGGCCTTCACGACCTCGCGGCTGCGCGCCTCGACCAGGGCCAGCAGACGCTCGAAGCGCGCGGCATCGTCGGGCAGCTTGCTCAGCTCGCGGCGCCAGGCATGGGGCGGGTCCTGGGTCTTGGAATTGGTCCAGAAGTCGCTGTAGTGCAGCGTCAGCTGGATCTGCATGCCCTGCGCCTTGGCGCGGCGGGCCAGGGCCAGCACGTCGGGCAGGTCCATGGAGCCCTCGGGCCAGTACCAGCCGTCGGCGCCCGTGCCCGGGCCGGTGTGGTCGTAGAGGCGGATGCGGACGATGTTGTGGCCGTAGCGCTTCAGCAGGGCCAGGCAGTCGCCCGGCTGGCCATCGCGGTCGCGGTAGACGGCACCGGCGCGTTCCATCCAGGTCAGCGCGGAGATGTCGCCGCCGGCCAGGAAGGGCGTGGTGGCATGCGCCGGCAGCGCGCTCGCGAGCGCGGAGGCCAGCAGCGTGCGCCGATCAAGCACGGCGCTCGCCCCGGGTCTTCAGCTGGTCCAGCAGCACCGCGGCCAGCAGGATCAGGCCACGGACGAGGTACTGATAGAACGCGTCGACGTTCAATAGGTTCATCACGTTCTCGACCGTGCCCATGATGAGCACGCCGATGACGACACCGAAGATGCGCGCCTTGCCGCCCTGCAGCGACACGCCGCCCAGCACGCAGGCCGAGATCACGTCCAGCTCGAAGCCGGTGGCGGCATTGGGCTGGCCGCTGGTGATGCGGGCCGACAGGATCAGCCCAGCCAGCGCCGTGACGACGCCCTGCAGCAGGAAGATCCACACGCGCAGCCTCTCGACCTTCACGCCGGCCAGCCGCGCGGCCTCGGGGTTGCCGCCGATGGCCAGCGTGTTGCGGCCGAACACCGTGTGGTTGAGCAGCACGCCGAAGATGAGGAAGCACAGGGCCGTCATCCAGATCGGCAGCGGCAGGCCGAAGAAGGCCGTGTCACCGAAGGAGATGAAGCCCTCGTCGGCAATGCCCACGGCCTGGCCTTGCGAGGCGATGAAGGCCAGGCCCCGCACCATCAGCATGGTGGCCAGCGTGGCGATCAGCGCGTTGACGCGCAGGTAGGCGATCAGCACGCCATTGCCCGCGCCGATCAGAGCGCCGGCCAGCAGCCCGCCACCGATGGCCAGGCCGATGCTGCCGGTGCGCTCCAGCACCATGGCACCGAGCACGCCCGCGAAGGCGATGGTCGAGCCGACGGACAGGTCGAAGTCCCGCGAGGCCAGGCACAGCATCATGGTGCAGGCCACCATGCCGATCTGGGCGACCGACAGCAAGAGGCCGACGATATTGGCCGAGGAGAAGAAGTTCTCCACCGAGAAGGCCAGCACGACGAAGAGCAGGGCATAGCCCAACGTCATGCTGTGTTCCTTGAGCAGGGCGCGGGACGTGGTGGACATGGCGGGGCGGGTTGTGAGAGTGGTCGTGTTCATGCTCAGTGCAGAGGCGCGGCAGGCGCTCCGTCCGGAAGGGCCAGGGCGAGCGCGGCGGTCTCGCTGGCTTGTTCGCGCGACAGCTCGCCGCTGATGCGGCCGTCGCGCATGACGATGAGGCGGTCGGTGATGCCCAGCACCTCGGGCAGTTCGCTGGAGATGACGATGACGCAGCAGCCCGAAGCGGCCACGTCGTGGATGATCTTGTAGATCTCGTTCTTGGCGCCCACGTCGATGCCGCGCGTCGGCTCGTCGAGGATGAGCACCTTCAGCCCCGGCTCGGCCAGCCAGCGCGCGAGGATGACCTTCTGCTGGTTGCCGCCCGACAACAGGCGGATCTCCTGCTCGCGGCTGGGCGTCTTGATGCGCAGCTTCTGGATGAAGTCGTCGGCGCGCTGGGCCTCCTGGCCGTGGCGCAGGAAGATGCCACCCGCGAGGCCATGGCGGCGGCAGCTGATGTTGATGTTCTCGGCCACCGACGAGTGCGCCAGGATGCCCTGCTCCTTGCGGTCCTCGGGGCAGAGCACGATGCCAGCCGCGATGGCCGCCGACGGGCCGGCCGCGGAGACGGTCTTGCCGTCCAGCAGCACTTCGCCGCCACGGCGCGCATCGGCACCGTAGAGCAGGCGCATCAGCTCGCTGCGGCCGGCGCCCACCAGGCCGAAGAAACCCAGCACCTCGCCGCCGCGCATCGCGAAGCTCAGCGGCTCGGGCAGGCGGGCACTGTGCAGGCCCCGCGCCTCCAGCCGCATGGGGCCTTGCTGGCGCGTGCGGTAGTCGTAGATGTCCTGCAGCTCGCGGCCGACCATGTCGGCGATCAGTCGTTCGCGCGGCACCTCGGCCATCACCTCGTGCGTGACGATCTTGCGGCCGTCGCGGAAGATGGTGCAGGCGTCGCAGAGCTCGTACAGCTCTTCCAGCCGGTGCGAGATGTAGATCAGCGTGCGGCCCTCGGCGCGCAGGCGCTTCACCAGCCTGAACAGGATCTCGGTCTCGCGGTGCGACAGGCTGCTGGTGGGCTCGTCGAAGGCGATGACCTTGGCGTCCTGCATGACGGCCTTGCAGATCTCCACCATCTGGCGCTGGGCGATGGACAGCTCGGACAGGCGTGCGGCCGGGTCCAGGTCCACACCAATCGCGGCCAACTGCTCGGCAACCAGCCGGCGTGCGGCCTTGTGGTCGACCAGGCCGAAGCGTGTCGGCAGCCGGCCCAGCAGCACGTTCTCGGCCACCGTCAGCTCGGCCACGTACTGCAGCTCCTGGTGGATGATGGCCACGCCGGCGGCAATGGCGTCGCCGGCTGAACCGAAGTGGCGCTCCTGGCCCTCCAGCAGCAGGCGGCCGCCGTCGGGCTTGTACTGGCCGCCGAGGATCTTCAGCAGCGTGCTCTTGCCCGCGCCGTTCTCACCGAGCAGGCCCATGACCTGACCGGCGCGCGCCTCGAAGCTCACCCCGTTCAGCGCCTTGACGCCGGGGAAATGCTTGCTGATGTTGTCGAACTGCAGGGACGACATCACAAACCCATTTGCTTGCGCAGCTCGGCCTGGTTCTGGCGCGTCATCAGCGTGCCGGCCGTCAGCGTGACGGGGGCGGGCGCCTTGCCGGCCGTGGCCCACTCGTAGACGGCAACGGCGGTTTCGTAGCCATGGCGCTTGGGGCTGATCAGCACCGTGCCGTAGAAGGCGGTGGGCGTGGGCTTGGTGAATTCGTTGAGTGCCGTCTGGCTGCCACCGATGCCGATGGCCAGCATGGCGTCCTGCTTGATGCCGCGGCCTTCCGCGGCGCGCACGGCACCGAGGGCCGCTTCGTCGTTCAGGCCGAAGGCCACCCAGCGCTTGAACTTGGCGTTCTTCGTGAAGGCGATGTTGGCCGCGTTGAAGGCGCTCTCGGTGTCGGTCTTGGCCTGGGGGGCGTCGACGATGTTGGCGGCGGGCATGCCGGCCGCCTTGAGGGCTTCCACCGCGCCCATGGTGCGATCCCGGGCGGTGGGCAACTGGTCGAAGGCCACGCGCAGCACGCCGACTTCGTCGAGTTTCCAGCCGCGCGTCTTCATCTCGGCGAGCAGGCCCTGGCCGACCTGCTTGCCGATCTCCAAGCCCGAGATGCCCATGTGCGGGATGTCGGCGATGGGCTTGCCGGCGCCGTCGACGAGCTGGTCGTCCACCGACATGACCTTGAGGTTGTGGCGCTTGGCGGCACGGTTGACGGCCACGCCGAGCTTCACGTCCGGCGCGCAGATGACGAAGCCGACAGCCTTCTGGGCCGCCAGGTTGTCGATGGCGGCCATCATCTTTTCGCCGTTGGGGATGCCGATCTTCACCAGCGTGAAGCCCTTGTCCTTCGCCGCCTGTTCGGCAAACTTCCATTCGTCCTGGAACCAGGGTTCCTCCGCCTGCTTGACGAGGAAGCCGACCTTGACCGCCTCAGCCGCTTGCAGCGCGAAGGGTGTGGCCAGCAGGGCCAGAGCGAGGGCGGCGCGTCGTTGCATCTTCATGATCGTTGTCTCCTTCAGTCTTCGAATAACGAGTCTTCAACACCCAGAGCCGTGGGTAGGCGCAGGCCGAACAGGCTGCCGGACAGCGGTTGGGCGGCGAGCGCGTCGCGCCTCAGCTCGGCCCGGGCCGTGGTGAGCATCAATTGGTCCATGCCCTCGCCGCCGATGGCGGGGCAACTGGTGTGGGCGGCCGGGGCGGTCAGCACGCCCATCAGCTCACCCGCGGGGTCGTAGCGTGCCACACGGCCGGCACCCCATTGGGCGTTCCACAGGCAGCCCTCGGCGTCGATGACCGAGCCGTCGGGCCAGGCGTCCTTGCTGTCCATCTGCGTGAACAGGCGGATGTTGTCGACCTGGGCTTCCGCAGCGTCGTAGTCGCACTGCTGGATGCGCTGCGTCAGCGTGTCGCAGAAGTACATGGTTCGGCCGTCGAGGCTGAAGCAGATGCTGTTGGCGATGGCCACGGCCGGCAGCGCGAGCCGGCGCAGGCCGTGCTGCAGCGAGTATTGGTAGAAGCTGGCGATGGGCCGCTTCTCCTTGGCCTGGTTCATGGTGCCGAAAACGAAGTGGCCACTGCGGTCGGTGCGGCCGTCGTTGACGCGAGTGCGCGCCTCGGCGGCATCCACCGGCGCCAGCGTCTGCAAGCTGCCCAGCTCCAGCGCGTCGCTCACGGTCGCCAGGGCGATTCGCTTGGCCAGGCCGAGCAGCACCCGGCCGGAGCGGCAGTGGGCAAAGCTGCCCAGGCGGTCGGGCAGGCGGCAGGCCAGGGCTGCGGCATCGCCTGGGCGCCACGCGTTCAGCGTGGCGCCCTCGATGTCTGTCCACCACCAGCGCCCATCCCGCCACAGCAGGCCCTCGCCCAGCATGGCGTTGTGCGGCAGCACCAGGTCGAGAGGCTGATTCATGGCGTGATGGCGACGCGGCGGATGGGCAGCAGGCGGGCGCCGCGCAGCTCGGCGATCTGGGTCTGGCCGGCAGAGAAAGTCGGGCGGTGCGCGGCGTCGATGTAGATGGGCGCATCGGCGCGCAGCGGCAGCACGCTGAGCTGGAGTTCCTGGCCCGGCTTCAGCGCGAACTGGCGCAGGCCGATCTGCCAGCGCTGGCCGTTGTAGTACCAGTCGTCGAGCATGCGGGGGCCGGCAAAGACGCGGCCGATGTCGCCGACGAAGTCCAGCTCCAGCAGCACATCCTCGGCATCAGCCGCGAGCGGCTGAGGCAGCTTCAGCGACCAGGCCGCCGCGCTGGCAAAGGCTTCGGGAATCGGCTGCACGGCCGCCTTGGCCAGGCCGCCCTTCAGCACGGGCGGCGCCTTGCCGGCGGGGCGCGTGGCGGTGATCTGCAGCGTCGGCTCGCTCGCCTCGGGCTTGAACTCGAGGTGCTGCAGCGGGCCGTCCTGGCGCGTCTGCAAACCTGGCGCCCTGGGCTTGGCCAGCGCAGGGAAGACGGCCGCATGCAGGGGCTGCGTGGCCAGGCCGCGCAGTTGCAGCTTGCCATCGGCCACCCAGGCCTGCTGCTCGCTGAAGACGAGTCGGCGCTGGCCGGCGATGTCGAGGATCTGCAGCTGCGAAGCCTCCTCCTGCGACAGCAGCAGCACGCTGACCGCACGACCGCCGGCCTTGCCGAGGGTCAGCAACTGCCCGCCCTGGGACGACAGGGTCTTGACGCCGTCGGCCAGCGCGAACTCGGCCTGCACGCCCGGCGTCGGCGCAAACACATGGACGATGCCCTGTGCGCCCGCGTCCAGGCGCGCCACCGGTTGGGCCGTGGCGTAGCGCAGCTTCACACCGTCGAGATCGAGATTCAGCGGCCAGATGAAGTAGGCGCCGTTCGGGATGTCGACAGGCTGGCTGGGCAGCGTCAGCGTGCCGCCCGGCAACTGCACCTCGAAGCGCACACCGGTCTGGGCCGGCATGGCGTACTGGCGCACATGGTTGTTGAAGAACAGGAAGCCGCTGTCGCCCGATGCGCGCACCGACCAGCGCGGCGTCTGCAGGTCGGCCGGGTTGGCCGGCGTGCGCGCGGGCTGGCGCACCGTCATCGTTGCGAGCCGGGCGCCGTAATCGCGCAGGAAATAGTGGAAGGGGCGCAGCTTGGCCAGCACCGGGCGCTGCTGGCCGTCGGGGCCGAGCGGCGCCTGGAAGTCGTAGCTGATGCGCGGCGTGTCGTTGTAGCCGCCGCTCAGCGTGCTTTCCTCGAGGCCCGTGCCGCCCACGCCCACCGGGTTGCGGCCACCGTGGAACATGTAATAGCCGAACAGGTTGACGCCCGAGCCGAGCTGCACGGGCAGCATGGCGGCGATGTCGTCGGGCGACACCAGCGTGCGGCGGCGGTACATGGCCGGCAGGCCGGGGCCGTATTCGGCGCCGAGGAAGGGCACCTTGTCCTTGTCGGTCTCGGCGGTGCCGGGCGCGTGGGACTGGGTCTGCGCGCCGAGGTCGCCGCTGACGCGGGTGTCGAAGCGGAAGGCGTGCGTCTCTTTGGGTGGCAGCTCCTGGGTGCTGGTCGCCCAGGGCTCGTCCGGATAGCCGCCGAACACGGGCGTCACCTCGCCGGAGGGGTAGACCGTGCCGTCCCAGCCGGTGACGGTGTACAGCGGCACATCCATGCCGGCCTTCAGCGCCAGTTTCTTCAAGGCGCTGATGTGTTCCTCGCCACGGCCAGCGCCGCGGAGGTTGTATTCGTTCTCCAGCTGCACGCCGATGACCGGGCCGCCGTCCTTCCACAGCAGGCCCTTGATCTGCGCGCCGATCTCGGCGTACAGGCGCTCGACATGGCCCATGTATTCGGCGTCGTTGCCGCGCGTGGGCATCTTGTCGACAACCCAGTCGGGGATGCCGCCGTAGCGCGCCTCGCCATGCGCCCACGGTCCCAGCCGCACGACCACCTGCAGGCCCGCGGCCTGCGCCAGTTGCACGAAGCGGCGCAGGTCGTGGTTGCCCTTCCAGTTGAAGGCGCCGGGCTGCTCCTGGTGGTGATTCCAGAACACATAGCTGGCGACGATGTCGATGCCCGAGGCCTTCATCAGGCGCAGCTGCGCATCCCATTGCGACGCCGGCGCGCGGCTGAAGTGGTACTCGCCCATGACCGGCAGCCAGGGCTGGCCGTCGCGCAGCAAATACTGGCTGTTGACGGCCAGCGTCTGGCCCTTGGGCGTGCGCGCCGTGCCGAGCTGCAGATGGCCGGTCGTCGGCGCCGGCACGTCGGCGCGGGCGTCCAGCCTGAGCAGCGTGTCGGCGCCGGCGGCGGGGCCGAGCGCCGCCAGCAGCAGCGCCACGCTCAGCGTGCGGATGCGGTCCATGGGAGTCTCCGGTGTTGTTGTTCTGGTTTTTTGGGTCGCGCGTCAGTACGCGCGCCAGGCCTGCACGAAGGCTTTCGCCCGCGCGGCCACATCGGCGGCGCCCATGCCGGGGGCATAGAGAGCCGAGCCGAGGCCGAAGCCGGCAGCGCCCGCCTTGCGGAAGGGCGCCATCGTCTCGGGCGTGATGCCGCCCACGGGGAGCAGGCGAAACTCCTTGGGCAAGACGGCGCGCATGGCCTTGACGACCGGCGGCGTGACGAGTTCGGCCGGGAAGAGCTTGAGCGCGTCGGCGCCGGCCTGCAGCGCCGCAAAGGCCTCGGTCGGCGTCGCCGCACCGGGCACGCAAGCCAGGCCGCGCGCCTTGGCGACGCGGATGACGGCCACGTCGGCATGCGGCATGACGATGAGGCGGCCGCCGGCGATCTGCACGTCGCGCACCGCGTCGGCACTGAGCACGGTGCCGGCGCCGATCAGCGCATCGCCGGGCATGCGGCGCGCCAGGCGGGCGATGGAGTCCAGCGCCTGCGGCGAGTTCAGCGGCACTTCGATGACGCGAAAACCTTCGGCGTAGAGGCTGTCGGCGATGGCCTCGACCTCGTCGGGCTTCACGCCGCGCAGGATGGCCACGAGAGGGAGTTGTTGCAGTGCCGGGTCGAGCATGTCAGTCAAGCCCCATGGTTTGCGCCAGCTGCCAGAGGCCGGCGGGCGCGGTGTTGTCGAGTTGCAGCGGCGCTTCGATGCCGAAGCGGCTGAGGGCGAGGGCGTAGCGCTCGCACAGCGCCGGGTCGCCGATGAGGGCGAGGCCCTCGGGCTGGCCGGTCTTCAGTTCGCTGGCGATCTCGTGGCCGATCAGCAGGCCGGAGAGGTAGTCGGGCAGTTGCTCGGGCGGCAGACGCTTGAAGAGGCCGAGCGTGCGGACGGCAAACAGCTGGTGTCCCAGGCCACCGTCCTTGCGCGCAGCATCGACGCCGGCGAGGAAGGCCTGAGGGGAGGGCGGGGCGCCGCCGTCGGCCGGCATCAGCCGGGCCAGCACGGAATGCTGGCGCAGCAGCGCGTACAGCTCGCCGGTCATGTGGGTGGCAAAACCCGTCACCCGGCCGGCCTGGACACGCGCCCATTTGGAATGCGTGCCAGGCAGCACGAGGCAGGACTGCGCGGCCAGCTCGGGATGCAGGGCGAGGGCGCCGACGATCTGCGTCTCCTCGCCGCGCATGACGTCGGGCTGGCCATCGTCATGCATCAGGCCGGGCAGGATGGCGATGCGCTCGTCGAGCTTCAACGCATGCCGGACCAAGGCAGCGGCATCGGCCGGGCAGGGCGCATAGGGCGCCTCACGCCAGCCATGCTGGCTGCCAACCATGCCGCAGGCCAGCACGGGCAGGGCGGGCCAGTCCGCCGTGATGGCAGCGAAGGCCTGCGCGAAGGCCGCCTCACCCGACAGCGTCGAAGCGCCCTGCTCGGACTGACGCGAGGCCAGCATGGCGCCGTTGGCCCCGAGCAGGAAGGCGCGCAGCCGTGTGCTGCCCCAATCCAGCGCGATGAGGCGGCCGTCGTTCACCATTCGGCCACGCTGCCATCCGCGTGGCGCCACAGCGGGTTGCGCCAGTCGGGCGCGTTCTTGCTCGCCTCGATGACCTTGTCCTCATCGACCACCACACCCAGGCCGGGCTTGGTCAGCGGCTTCATGTAGCCGTTCTCGATGTGGAAGTCTTCCTTGTTCAGCACATAGTCCAGCAGCTCGCCACCCTGGTTGTAGTGGATGCCCATGCTCTGCTCCTGCAGCACGGCGTTGTGCGAGACGAAGTCCACGTGCAGGCAGGCCGCCAGCGCGATGGGCCCCAGCGGGCAATGCGGCGCGAAGGCCACGTCGTAGGCCTCGGCCATCGAGGCGATCTTCATGCACTCGGTGATGCCACCGGCATGCGACAGGTCGGGCTGCACGATGGACAGGCCGCCGGCCTGGAAGACGCGCTTGAACTCGAAGCGCGAATACATGCGCTCGCCGGCCGCCAGCGGGATGGCCGTGTGTTCGGCCAGGCGGGCATAGGTCTCGTCCTGCTCCGCAAGCACGGGCTCTTCGACGAACAGCGGGCGATAGGGCTCCAGCGCCTTCAGCATGACCTTGGCCATCGGCGCGCCGATGCGGCCATGGAAGTCGATGCCGAACTCGATGTCGTGGCCGAAGGCGTCGCGGATCTCGGCGATGCGGGCCACGGCCTCGTCCACCTTGCGGGCGCTGTCGATGAGGCCCATCTCCTCCGAGCCGTTCATCTTGAAGGTGTCGAACCCCCCTTCGCGCAGCCGCTTGATGTCGCGGATGACGTCGGCCGGGCGGTCGCCACCGACCCAGGAATAGACCTTCATCTTGTCGCGCACCAGGCCGCCCAGCAGTTCGTGGACGGGGGCGCCCAGCACCTTGCCCTTGATGTCCCACAGCGCCTGGTCGATGCCGGCGATGGCACTCATCAGGATGGCGCCACCGCGGTAGAAGCCGCCGCGGTACATGACCTGCCAGAGGTCATTGATGCGGGACGGGTCCTGGCCGACCAGATAGGGCTCGAACTCGTGCACGGCGGCTTCGACGCTGCGCGCCTTGCCCTCGATGACGGGCTCACCCCAGCCGCTGATGCCGGCGTCGGTGTCGATCTTCAGGAACATCCACCGCGGGGCGAGGCGGTAGGTCGTCAGCTTGGTGATTCGCATGGGCCGTGAGGGAGACAGGAACGGCCGTGAGCTTAGGAGGGGCTGCTAGTTCTGAAATATCGATTCTTTGCGGGCAGCTATATGGATTTCGTATTGCTGTGTCGGAGCCAGAAAAGCAAAAGGGCTGCAGAAGCAGCCCTTGAGACGGTGGTGAAGCGATTTCAGTCGCGCTTGGTGGTGACGTCAGCGAGTTGAGCGATGACGGCCACGGTGGACAGCGCCAGAGCAACGATGAGCAGTTCCATTTGTTTCCCTTTCTTTGTTGATGCAGCGCTATCTTAGGGTTTTTACTTGGTTGTCGCGGGTTAACCCTATGCATTGCCGGCATGGAACGATGCGGTACCGAGCCTGCGAGCACTGCGGCGGGGCTATTTCGTGCAAAACGGCCGCGCCTGCTACTGCCGGGGCAGGGCCTCGTTCAAGTTGCCCTTGCGCGCGGTCAGGGCCTTGTGCAGCGCCGAGGGCGCGGCCGTCTTGAGCGGGCAATTCGCCGTGTTGATCGGCGGCGACGCCTGCTTGCACACCGACGGTGTCGTGCCTTTCAGGTCGCCACGGGCGCAGGCCTGGCAAATCCGGGTGAAGGCGGTCTGCAACTGCAGCGAGTAATCCAGCGGCGCCGCGGGCAGGGGCGTGGTCTGGTCAGCCTGCGGGTTGATCAGGTGGCCGCTGGCCACGTTGACGAAATAGGGCGCGAACTTGGCCGTGATCTCGGCCGGCGTGAGGGAGTCCGTAGCCTTGACGCCGCGCGGTGGCGCACCGAGTTGCGCGTCGCGCGGGTATTGGGCGGAGGCATGGCAGGCCAGGCAGGCCGAGCGCCAGTTGTCAGCCGGGCCGTTGAGCCGGCCCTGGAAGCCAGGGTAGGGCCGTTGCGGCCAGCCGCTGCCGTTGGCCTGCCAGACCTTGCCGGCCAGCGCGTCGTTGAGCTTGGACTCTTGAACCGGTGCGAAGGCAGCCAGGGTGCTGGCCTGCACGCCGGGGTCATTGCCCCACATCAGGCCGACCGGCTCGAGGTTGTCGAACAGCTTGTCGCCCTTGGCCGGCCCGACCCAGACATAGGTCCCGAACACCCAGCTGGTTTGCGTGGCGCGGGGATCCCTGACCGCCACGTCGACCTGGATCAAGCGAAGGAGGGTGGACGTGCCCGCCGCCATGGCACGCACCGTCGGCGCGCCCGCCAGGTAGGCGACCTCGGACACCGGAGCATCCGTGAACAGGAACTTGAACGCCACCGTTTGCGGCTTGAACGTCCAGCGTGCGCCGCCTGGGAGCTGCGGCAGCTTGGGGTCGCAGGGGTCGCTGAAGATCTCCTTGAGCGACGCGGCACCTTCGGCGTTGTACCAACCGATCGCCAGCGTCTTGTGCCCGGCTTTCGACTTCGGCGACAGATCGCCGGGATCCGGCCCGCGCTCCGTCGTCATGCCGATCAACGGATCCCGGCCGGTGGCGGTGTAGTCCATCCACGGGGTGATCCACCACGGCGAGTTGGCCGGCATGGTGATCTTGTTGCCCTTGATCGCGATCCCCGAGGCCTTGACCTCGCCCATCACCGCCGCGATATAGCCGCGCCAGTCGCTCTCGAAGTCCATGCCCGCCGCCTGCCAGGCATGCTGTGTCGCGGGAACTGTGCTGGGCAGGTCGGTGCGCCACGGCAGCTTGATCTTCTTGGCCGTGGCGTCGTAGGCGCTGCTGGCCTTGTCGGGGAACCTGGAGCAGAACCCGGCCTGTGCTGCCGTCGCGATGCCAAGGAGTCCGGCCAACAAGATCGCGCGCATATCGCCTCCCTGTGGCCCGTGGCGGGCCGTGGCTGATTCGCGCTGAATCTATGCCTGGTGGTCTGTGCGGTCCAGGGTGACGGGCGGAACTCTCGTCTGAATTGATGAGCGGCAGCGGGCGACCTGTCGGCGCGCAAGCACGCACGACGACAGAGGGAAGGGCTTCTCGCCAAGTCCCCAATCTTGTGGATACAGCTTCGATCAACTTGGTGTGAGATGCGAGCTGAGGAGGCGCTCCCGCAGCGGGGTGGACGGATGGGCACAAAACTCAGTCTCACGGCCGAAGGCGTCCTGGTATTGGACGACGGGCGTCGGACCATCGAGCTGCAGCGAAGCCGCCTTTTCGCCATGGGTGGTCTCGACTTGCCTTTTGACAGGCGCCGCTTCAGATACCCGGGTGAAGCGACCTCGCCGCCGCCGCCGCCGCCACAGAACGCGCCAGCTCCTCAGCCCCCCGAGCAGTCGACCAGGCCGGGCCGGCCGCGAATTCCGTTGCCCTCGATGTTCAGATCCCCACTCGACTCGGGACTGGAACTTCCCAGTCGACTCGTCCACGTCGCGCGGTTGGATTTGATGGATCCGGAGCTCAAGGAGGCATGGGGCAAGTCCATTCGCAGGGCGGCACCTGTCGCGCGGTACGCCGCGCTATGGAGCGACCTGAACAGGTATTCGGCCAAAGCCGTTGCCGAGCATCTGACTAGCCAGACCGAACACGGGGTGCTCGCCAACGCGCACACGCTGAACGTTCTGCTGTTGAAGCAGGATCTGACTGCGCCCCTGGACCTGGGCGACGTGGCGAGCAGGGGGGCTGAGCTGAGCCCTGGCATCCAGACCGTGCAGCTCTACTACGTGCCGGGCACGTAGTCGGCGCGCTATCAAGGACCCGGCCCCATGAGTGACAACGTGGATGCATACGCGACGCCGCGGGCAAATCTCCGCGAGAACGTCAAGACGATGTCGACCATTCTCGCCGGGACGGCGGGCGCGGTCATCGCCGGCTCGCCGTTTTCAGGAATAGGCGCACTGGACCTGCTGTCGCTTCGATTCTTGGCGGCCGTCGTTGGCCTGGCGACGGTGGCGGTCTGTCTGTACATGGGGTGGAAGGAACTCACCTTCATGCTGCGGCCGGACCTGCTGAATCCGATCATCCTGCGCGACTCCTTCACCAACGAGCAGATTCAGCAGCTGGGTCTGCCACCCGCGGAGACGGAAGAGCTCCTCCATGTGAAGGCGGAGTTCGACCGGACGCGCAGCGACCTGCTGCCGGAGAAGATCAACTCCTACGAGGCTTTCGAGAAATACCTCGACGACGAGTGGCAGGAGATCGAAGACGCTGAAAAGGCGCTCGCGCAAAAGACGCTGGACGCGGCTGTGCTTGAAGCGCTTCGAAAGAAGTATGCGCAGTACGAGCAGAACCTGCGGGACATCGGCTTCTGGGCCACCGTGACCAGGCTGGCCGACAGAGTTGAACAGGGCCTGAAAAAGGTTCAGAACCTGGGCGCGGCAAGTCTGATCGCGCTGCTGGTATTCGCCTGGGCCGCCAACCCGCCAAAGAAGGACGACGGGCCGGCCAAGCCCCCGGTGGTCCAGGTTGCGGTGTCCTGCGCGTCCTGTCCCGCAGGCCAGCCCACGCCAGCAGCGCGCAAGGTCACCTTCGCGAACAACTCGCATGAACTGGACGGCGCGGCATATGCCGTACTGAACGAAGCCTCGACGACTCTTCGTCAGCAGCCGAGCATGGGCTTGCTGCTGCTGGCCCACACCGACATGGTGGCAGGCGGACAAGTCAACCGCGCGCTTGCCGCCAAGCGGGCTGCAGCAGTCCGGCGCGCACTTCAGGATCAGGGCGGCGTTGCCGCGGCCCGAGTGTTCGCCTCGGAACTGGCAAAGGCCGATCTGCCGGTCGTGACAGGCCCCGAAGTCGCCCAGCCGGAGAATAGAAGCGTCGAGTTGCTTTTCGTGCCGCTGCCTTTGCCGACACGCTGAACTTGCCGAAGTCCATGGCCTCCTATATGGCGACAATGTGCATTATGTTAAATAACAAATGCACGCCCCCCTAAGCTGTCTGCGAATTTCCGAGCGGTTAAGGATGACCTCTGCCGGGTTCCGGTCGTACAACCCCGGTTCGCTGCACGAAGCCATGACAGCCGCCACCGCAACGTGGCGACGTGGCAGGCAGCGAAGGAAGGCCTATCCCGTGACCTCAGTGAGCACGCCCAAGCAGTTGCCTGCCCTGGTGTCAGGACAGGCCGACGCTCGGCCGGCGCGTGCGCTGAAGGACGCCTTGGCCGGCATCGTCGGCCCGAGCCCGGCGCTGGCTGCGCTGCGTGCGCGGCTGCCGCTGCTGGCGCGCTCGCAATGCAGCGTGCTGATCACCGGTGAAACCGGCACCGGCAAGGACTGCGTCGCACGCGCCCTGCACGAACTCGGCGAGCGCCGTGCTGGCCCCATGGTCAGCATCAATTGCGCGGCGCTGCCTGACACGCTGCTGGACAGCGAACTCTTCGGCTACGAGCGCGGCGCCTTCACCGGCGCGCATGCGGCCTATCCCGGCAAGATTTCCCTGGCCAGCGGCGGCACGCTGTTCCTCGACGAGATTGGCGACATGCCCTTGCATGCCCAGGCCAAGCTGCTGCGTGTGCTCGAGACGCGCGAGGTCTTCCCGATCGGGGCGATGCGCAGCCGGCATGTGGACGTGCGCATCGTCGCGGCAACGCATTGCGCGCTGGAACAGGCGGTGCGCAAAGGCACGTTCCGGGCCGACCTGTTCTACCGGCTGAACGTGGCTCGCGTCGAGTTGCTGCCGCTGCGGCAGCGACCCGAAGACGTGGCGCCGCTGTTCGAGCATTTCGCGGGTCAATTGAACGACGCCGGCGGCGGCGCCGGCCCGGTGCGCGTGACGCCGGCGGCCATGGCCCTGATGCAGCAGCACGACTGGCCCGGCAATGCCCGCGAACTGCGCAACCTGGTCGAGGCGGCCGGACTGGTGTTCGACGGCCGTCCGCTGGACGCCGGCGAGCTGCCGCTGTCCTGCATCGAGGCGCACGACAGCAACGATGAATCGAGCCGCGTGATCGAAGCCCTCGAGCGCTGCGAATGGAACCGCACGCGAGCCGCGGAGATGCTGCAGTGGTCGCGCATGACGCTGTATCGCAAGATGAAGCAGTTCCACATCGCGCCGGAACCTGGCCGCAGCGCACGTGCGCCGTAACACCAGCCTGTGACACCGCAAGTGCCTGATTCGCCGAGGCTTTCCCGGCGCCGTGTCACATCCGCCTTGTGACACCGTTCACGCACGAAGACGCAAGTCGTTGATTCATAAGGGCCCACACGGGCCGCCCGACATGGCACGCCCCTTGCGGAACAGCGTGCATGAAGTCGCCAATCGACGTTCGACGTGACTGGGCCGCCGACGGTTGCCTCGTCGCGGCCGCCTCGGCCGGCTATCAATATGCCAACCAGTTCGAGGTCGGCTTCAGCCGCAACGAGGTGCTGCTGCGCATGGCCCAGGCCTATGACGGCGAGGCGCTGACGCATGGGATGCCGACCCGCGTGGTGATGACGCCGGCCTATGCCAAGGCGCTGCTGCAGCTGCTGTCGGAGTCCATGCAGCGCTACGAAGCCGAGTACGGCCCGGTGACGGCGGCCGGCAGCGGCGTCGTGCCCCAGGACTCCACCTACTGACATGGCCAACGAGTCCGCCCTCCTCTCCCTCGCCGAGTCGCTGGCGCAAAGGCTGGACAACGCCTGGACGCCCGCGCTGCGCCAGCGCCATGGCGACGTCTCCTTCCAGGCCGTCGGCAGCGGCGCCTTGCTGGCCGACCTCAACATACAGGGCGCGGTGCTGTCGGTCTGGCCCTATCGCGTCACCATCAACGAGCAGATGCGCAATCTGAGCGCGAGCGACGCACGCCGCACGCCTGGCCTGTCCAACCGCCCTCTTTCGCTGGACGTCCATCTGCTGCTGTCCATCTGGTCGGCCAACACCGCGCTGGAGCTGGCCGCGTTTGCCTGGGTGCTGCGCGAACTGCACCGCGAGCCCATCCTCGATGCGTCCACGCTGTCCAGCAACGGCGGCTGGTCTGCCGAGGAGGTCGTGCAGCTAATCCCCGCCGAGATCACGGTGGAAGACATGATGCGCGTCTGGGATGCCATCACGCCCAGCTACCGCCTCAGCGCGCCCTATGTGGCGCGCATCGTGCAGCTGGATGTCGAGGAGCCGGACGCCCTGCCCGTCGTGGCGCGGCGCTTCGACTATGGAGGCGTGCCCGCATGAGTGCCGTCTTCCACTCGATAGAGACCGACGTTCGCCGCGTCTGGGGCGCACTGCGCTTTGTCGACGCCATGTCCGGCCACACCATAGCGAGCCCGCTGCGGGTGGACCTGCCCGGCGCCCGGCTGCAGCGCAACCGCAGCGGCTTCTTCGTCGTGACGGCCCTGGACGACCTCGCCAACCGCGATGCCCGCCGCGACTACGAGAACGCCTTCGATCCCATCCCGCCTGCGCCGGCGCTGTCCCTGCCCGGCACGGTGAGCGATCCGGCCGGCCGCTATCTGGCGCGTCGCTTCACGCTGGACCTGCCGCGCTCACCGCTCGCTGCCGCTCCCGGGGCCACGCCCGCCCTCTTCGACGCGGCGCCGGTCACGCTCGATCCCTCCTCCGCCACCAGCCTGCTGCCCACCTGGGCCGCCCTGCGCCTGAGCGTGCGGCGCACCGGCGCTCCCGCGGCCCAGGCCGTCATCCGCGTGCAACGCGCCGGCAGTGACGCCGTGCTGGGCCGCGGCATGACGGACGCGCGCGGCGAGGCCCTGGTGGCCGTCGTCGGCGTCGCCCAGGTCACGCCGGGCGCCGACGAGCTGGTGGTCGAAACCGAGATCGCCGTCGACGTCATCGTCAGCGCAGAGACCGCGCTGGCCCCCGGCGCCCTCGTCGACCCCGATCTGCTGGCCGCACGCGTCCTGGGCGCGGGGCTCTCCCGATTGATCGTGCCGCGCAACCTCGCCAGCGGCCGCATCGAAGTGATGAACCTGACGCTCCCCTGAGTCCTGCTTGAACGATTGAAGGAGGCACACCATGCCCGAATACCTCGCCCCAGGCGTATACGTCGAAGAAACCAGTTTTCGTGCCAAGTCCATCGAGGGCGTGGGCACGAGCACGACGGCCTTCGCCGGGCCCACGCGCAAGGGCCCCATCGCCACGGCCGAGCTGCTGCCCGAGATTCTGACCAGCTTCGCCGACTTCGAGCGCATCTACGGCGGCACGGCCAATCTCGACCTGCAGGCCGACGCGATCAACTTCCTGGCGCATGCCGTGCGGGCCTATTTCAACGAGGGCGGTTCGCGGCTCTATGTGGCGCGCGTGTTCCTGGCGCGCGGCGCCAACGACTCCGGCCTGGCGAGTACCGCTGACCTGCGTCCGGCCGCCGTCTTGCCCGCCGTACTGCCGGCCGAGGACGACACCAACCGCATCCGCTTCGTCGCCCGCTTCCCGGGCGCCAGCGGCAACGGCGCCGTGCCCACGCGTGAGCAGCCCCAGCTGCGCGGCATCCAGACGCGCGAAATCATCGCGCCCGCCCCGCAGCGCGTGCTGGACAGCACGCCCATCGGCTCGCTGGCCCGCAGCGGCGTGGCCGCGCCTCACAGCTACTTCGTCAAGCGCGCCGATGGCTGGCATGCGCTGACCGACGCCGGCGATGGTGCCGTCACCGCACCCGACGCTGCCGCCCAGGCCGCCATCGCCGCCGCCGGCAACCAGGCCCAGCGCGACGCCGCGGCAGCCCTGCTCGCCTCCGTCTCGCTGATCACGCTGGCCGTCATTGCGACCGACGCCGATGGCGGCAGCCTGGCCATCGACGACCTCGGCTACGACCGCGGCCACCCACGCTGGCTCGGCACCGTGATGCCGCCGCAACCCAACCGGCGCGTCGACCAGATCGAGAACCTCTACGCCGCCAACCTCGGCAGCGCCGTCAACGCCTTCCAGCTGCTCGCCGCCTTGTTCCCGACCGCCGCCAACGCCACCGGCCGCCGCGGCTCCTTCGCGTTGACCGGCGGCAACGACGGCGCCGAGCCCATGGACGCCAGCTACATCGGCGCCTTCGCCGCCCTGGCCAAACTCGACGACATCGCCATCGTCGCTGCCCCCGGCTCCAGCGCCTATGCCGCGCGCGACGCCATCCGCAACTCGCTGATCACCCACGCCGAAGGCCGGCGCATGTACCGCATCGCCGTGCTCGACACCAACGCCGGCCTCAACGCCGGTGCCGCGCGCGAAGCCCGCGCCACCATCGACAGCAAATACGCCGCGATGTACTACCCCTGGGTCGTCATCGCCAACCCCAATGCGCGACCCGGCCGCGATGACATCCCGCGCGAGATCGCGCTGCCGCCTTCGGGTTTCGTCTGCGGCATCTACGCGCGCAACGACATCGAGCGCGGTGTCTTCAAGGCACCCGCCAACGAGATCGTGCGCGGCGCGCTGCGCTTCGAGCGCGACGTCAGCTTCGGCGAGCAGGAGGTGCTGAACCCGCTCGGCGTCAACTGCCTGCGCTACTTCCCGGGCCGCGGCTATCGCGTCTGGGGCGCCCGCACGGCCAGCAGCGACCCCGAATGGAAATACGTCAATGTGCGGCGTTACTTCAACTACCTGGAAGCCTCCATCGACCGCAGCACCCAGTGGGCCGTGTTCGAGCCCAATGGCGAGCGCCTGTGGGCCAACATCCGCGAAACCATCGCGCAGTTCCTCTACAACGAATGGCGCAATGGCGCCCTGCTGGGCGGCAAGGCCGAGGAGGCCTATTTCGTGCGCTGCGACCGCTCGACGATGACGCAGAACGACCTGGACAACGGCCGCCTGGTCTGCCAGATCGGCGTGGCGGCACTCAAGCCCGCCGAGTTCGTGATCTTCCGCATCGGCCAGAAGACCGCCGACTCGCGTGATTGACCAGCAGCAGGAGCACTTCCATGGCACGCAAAGTCCCCTACGGCGCCTTCAACTTCCTCGTCAACTTCGACGGCGCGGAAGCCTTCGGCGGCTTCTCCGACGTCTCCGGCCTCGGCTCCGAAATCACCGTGGCCGAGTACCGCTACGGCAACGACGCCGAGAACCATGTGCGCAAGATCCCCGGCGTCCACAAGGTCGGCGACGTCACGCTCAAGCGCGGCATCATCAGCTCCAAGTCGCTGTGGGACTGGGTCAAGGAGACCCGCACCACCGGCGTCAATGCGCAGAAGAACATCTCCATCACCCTGCTCGACGAGGCCCGCAACCCGGTGCAGGTCTGGCTGCTGCGCAACGCCATCCCGCTCAAGTACACCGGCCCGACGCTGGCCGCCAAGGGCGGCGGCGACGTCGCCATGGAAGAGCTGGTGCTGTCGTCCGAAGGCCTGGAGATCGAGGCCGCGTGAGCGGGCCGCTTCCATGTACGGACTGAGCTTCGAGTCGACCCGCCCTGTCGAGCGCCCGCATCCGGCCCGCGCCGACATCGCGCTGTTCGTGGGCTGGACGACGCGCCGCGCCGGCGTGGCGCTGCCGCGCACGGTGTCGGACTGGCTCAACGCCAGGGGCTTCAAGGACGCCGCCGTGCGCGAGACCCTGCTCGGCATGCCGGCGCCCATCGACACCTGGGACGCCTTCGACAGCCTGTTCGACTGGCATGCCCGCGCCGTGCAGGGCCGCAGCGAACTCGCCGACGACTGGCTGGGCCTGGCGGTGCGCGACTTCTTCGCCAACGGCGGGCGCAAGGCCTATGTGCTCTGCCTGGGTCTGCCTTGGCCGCTGGGCTCGACACCCGCCGTGACGCTGTTCGACGCGCTGGACGTCGCCATGCAGCAGGCCTGGACGCTGGAGGACGTCAGCTTCGTGCTGGCGCCCGACCTGCCCGAGCTGCACGCGAATCTGAACCAGCCTCCCATCCCCGGCGACCCAGGCGTGGCTGCCGTCGTGCCCGAAGTCTTTGTCGAATGCGGCACGCCCACCTTCGCCACGCCGCCGACCAACGGCGTGCGGCAACTTGCGGCGCCGCGGCTGTCCGACGCGGCCTTCGAACTCTGGAACAGCAATGTGCTGAGGCTGCGCAACACGCTCGCGCGACAGCGCCGCGACCTGATGCTGCTCGTCGCCGCGCCGCTGGCCGCCCGCGACACCCAGGCCGCGCGCCAGCTCAGCGCCGCCATCACGCTGCAGACCAGCATGGTGGAGTGCGCCACGCCCTGGCTGCTGCCACTGCGCGAGGTGCGCACACCCGAAGGCCTGATCCCGCCCGATGGCGCGCTGGCCGGCCTGATCGCCGCTTCGGTGCTGGCCAATGGCCCGGTACGGCCGGCGGCAGGCCAGGCGCCCATGGGCGTGCTGGCCGTCGTGCCCCAGCCGCGCGACGAGGAGCTGCGCTCGCCCCCGCGCGGCCAGTTCGCCGGCTATCTGTCCAACCTCGACAGCCGCCGCAGCGGCTGGCCGCTGTCCGAAACCTTCGCGCTGTTCGGTCCCACAGCCAACGGCATCCGCCTGCTCAGCGATCCGTCGTTGAGCGCCGTGCGTGAATGGCGCAGCGCCGGCGTCGTGCGCCTGCTGGGCCAGTTGCTGCGCACGGCCCGCATGGTCGGCGCGACGCTCGTCTTCGAGACCTCCGGCGAAGCGCTGTGGGCGCGGGTGCGCAGCCGTTTCGAGGACATGCTGGCCAGCTACTGGCAGGCCGGCGCCCTGCGCGGTAGCAGCGCGTCCGAAGCCTTCACGGTGCGCTGCGACCGCAGCGTGATGACGCAGAGCGACCTCGACGCCGGCCGCGTCATCGTGCTGGTGCAGTTCGCGCCGCAAGCCGCCATCGAGCACATCCGCATCGAGCTGGCTCTGGCCGAGGACGGCAGCGTCAACTGGCAGGACGCCGAACCCCTCGCCCACACCGCGGAGGCCGCATGAGCGCCGATGCACGGGGCGCCCCGATCGGCGTGTTCAATTTTCATGTGTCCTTCAGCCGCGACCCGGTAGACGGCAGCGGCGGCGACGACGCGACGCTCTGCCAGGGCGCCTTCAGCGAGCTGACCGGCCTCGAAGCCACCATGGAGCCGCGCAGCATCCGCGAAGGCGGCCGCAACTGGGGCAGCGTGCAGCGCCCCGGCGGCGTCAACTTCGCCACCGTCGTGCTCAAGCGCGGCATCACCCGCTCGCGCGACCTCTGGCAGTGGTTCGAGCTGCTGGGCCAGGGCGGCTATGTGAACCGCCTCAAGGCCGAGATCGAGATCCGCAGCACGACCGGCGAGCGCGTCATGGGTTGGACCCTGCGCCGCGCCATGCCCGTCAAGTTCAAGGCCGCCGACCTCAATGCGCGCGGCACCGACGTGGGCGTGGAAGAGCTGCACATCGTCCACGAAGGACTGGAGCACTCGACATCATGACTGCTCCCAATGTCGTGAAGGCCAAGATCGTCCTGCAAAGGAATGGGCAGGACATCGACACCGTCGAGGTGCACTTCAACCCGGTGTCGCTGCAGGTCGAGATCACCAACTCCACCAGCCCGCAGAGCGGCAGTGGCAGCACCACGCAGACGGCCACCCAGTCCAGCGCCAAGCTCGGCCTGGACCTGCTCTTCGACACCACCCACACCGGCGAAGACGTTCGCACCATCACGCGCCGCCTGCGCGCCGCCGTGCGCTCGCCGGATGCCACCGGCACCCAGAGCGCCGAGTCCAGCGCCGCCTTCACGCCGCCGACGCTGCGCTTCGAGTGGGGCACCTTCACCTTCACCGGCATCTCGGACAGCTACCGCGAGACGCTGGACTTCTTCTCACCCGAGGGCGTGCCGCTGCGCTCCAGCGTCGCCCTGGCCCTGAAGGAGCAGCCCAACGAGTTCAGCGCCCTGGAGCGCGACAACCCGGCCGCCGCCAACGCATCGCGCGCCCGCAGCAGCGCCTTCGAGGTGGCGGGCGGGCTGGGTGGCGCGGCCGGCATCGCGGGCCTGGGTGGCGACCTGCGCGCCGCCCGCGCCATCGCCAGCATGAATGGTGAGGCCAGCCTGCGCTTCTCGGCGGGCGCGACGCTTGCGGTGGGCGCCAAGGTCGAGCTCAAGGCCGCGGTGTCATTCGCCGGTGGTGCAGGTGTGGGCATCGGTGCCGGCGTGGGTGCAGGAATCGGCGCGGGTGCCGGCATTGGCCTCTCCGCCTCCGCACCGACGCTGCGTTTCGACGCCGGTCGCCTCGCCCCGCCACCAGCGGCCCAGCAACTCGCCACCGACGTCGGCGCCGGCTTCAGCATCGACGGCCGCGCCCTGCCCGCCGGTGCGGCCGGCCTGCGCGCCAACGTCGGCCAGGCCCCGCGCGCCTTGCGCTTCGACGACTGAAATGGAGCACCGACATGCCCGTCTTCATCGATGAAATCGTCGTCGACGTTCCGCCGCCGGAGAGCACCGCCGGCCAGCAGTCGCGCGACGCCCAGGGTGCGGCCAACGCCACGCCCACGCCGGCCTGGACGCCCGAATTCGCCCACATGCTGGACCAGCAACTCAGCGTCGCCCTCGAGCGCCGCGCGCGCCTGCTGGCCGACTAGGACAAACCGGTCATGCCTCCCGAAACCACCGAACGCCCCGTCTCCTCGCGCACCGCCTACAGCGCGCGGCCGACGCTGCGCGTGGACGGCCAGGCCCTGCCCGCGCTGGACGACCTCGTGCGCACCTTCGCCGTCACCGAGGCCGAGGGCGGCATGAGCAGCTTGTCTCTGGGCATGGGCAACTGGGGCATGGTGGACGGCAGCCTGGGCCTGGTCTTCGACGCCGGCAGCCCGATCAAGCTCGGCGCCCGTGTGCAGCTCTATGCCGGCGAGACCTCCGGCCCCACCGAGATCTTCGATGGCCAGATCCACGCCATCGAAGCCAGCGGCTCGGTCGGCGCGCCGCCGAGCCTGCTGGTGTTGGCCGAGGACAAGCTTTTCGCCGCCCGCATGAAGCGCCGCAGCAAGAGCCATGTGGATTCGAGCCTGGAAGACGTCGTGCGGGCCATTGCTGGCGACCACGGCCTCACCGTCGACGCCAGCGGCCTGCCCGGCGGCACTGGCCTGTGGGTGCAGCTGAACGAAAGCGACCTGTCCTTTTTGCGTCGCCTGCTGGGCCGTTGCGATTGCGAGATGCAGGTCGTCGGCAGCACGCTGCAGGTGCGCAGCAGCGCCGACATGGACCGCGGCACGCTGGACCTGACGCTCTACAGCCAGCTGCAGGAGGTGCGCGTCATCGCCGACCTGTCCAGCCAGGTCACCGAGGTCATGGCCCGCGGCTTCGACCCGGCCGCCGGCAACGGCTTCACCAAGACCAGCACCGGCGCTCAACCCGGGCCGGGAAGCGGCCGCACGGGCGCCTCGCTGTTGTCCGAGATCGGCATCGAGCGCAGTGAGAACCTCGGCGCCCTGCCCTGCCGCAACGACACCGAAGCCCAGGCCCTGGCCGACGCCGCCTTCGACCAGCGCGCCCGCCAGTTCGTGCGCCTGCACGGCCGCACCGAGGGCAATGCCGGCCTGCGCGTGGGCAGCCGCGTGAACCTGCACGGCGTCGGCCGGCGCTTCGACAACTGCTATGCCGTGGTGGAAGCGCGCCACCGCTTCGACCCCACCAGTGGCTATGTGACCGAGTTCGTCGCCCAGTCGGCCTTCATCGCCGACAACTGATATGGACCGCGCTCCCTTCAGTTTCGCCCCCGCCGGCAACCCGCCGGCCCTCGGCCCGGCCTGGCTGGGCGGCGGCGTCTTCATGGCCGACGTGACCGACATCAAGGATCCCGACAACCGTGGCCGCGTCAAGGTGCGCGTCCATGGCGTCGACGAGCAAAGCGGCGACGCCGAGATCTGGGCCATGCTGGTGGCTCCCTTCGCCGGCGACAACCGCGGCTCCTGGTGGGTGCCCGACGTCGGCGACCTCGTGGCCGTGGCCTTCGTGCAGGGCGACGCACGCATGCCCATCGTGCTGGGCGGCCTGTGGCATGGCGCCGCTTCGCCGCCCGAGAGCATGGACGGCGCTGGCAACAACTTCCTGAAGGTGCTGCGCTCGCGCAATGGCGTGAAGGTCACCCTCGACGACCAGGATGGCCAGGAAAAGCTCATCCTCGAAACCCCGGGCGGCCAGAAGCTGACGCTGAAGGACGGCCCCGGTTCCTGCGAGCTCGTCGACTCCAACGGCAACAGCATCAAGCTCGAGAGCAGCGGCATCACCGTCACCGCTTCGGCCACCGTCACCGTCAATGCGGCGACGGTCAAGGTCAGCGCCGGCATGGTCAACGTGGATGCCGGCATGTCCAAGTTCAGCGGCGTGGTCCAGTGCGACACGCTGATCACCAACGCCGTCGTGTCGTCGAGCTACACGCCCGGCGCCGGGAACATTTGGTGAGGCCGGCAATGGCAGCCGTCATGGACCCCCACCCCCATCACGCCGTCGCCGTGGGCGGGCCGTCGCGCCAGCGCCCGCATGCGCCGGCCGTCCTCGTCGACATCGAGGCCGGAGACTTCGTCGCTGCGCTCAGCGACGCGATCACCTCAACCACGTGGCCCCGCTTTGGCTGGCCGGCCTCGCTGTCCATCGCGCGGCTGCCAGACCAGGGCGCCCCGCGCGCGTTGTTCCAGCCCATCCACCGCCGCTTCAACCTGATCCTGTTCGACACCCACTGCGAAGTCTTCGGCTCGCCGCGCCTGGACCCGAAGAAGATCGAGTCCAGCGGCTTTGTCGTGCGCCGCTGGGCCGGGCCCGAGGACATCAACACCCAGGCCCTGGCCGACCCGCACAACTGGCAGGCCTGGCAGGCCGAGGGCTGGCGCAGCCTGCCCAGCGCCGCCGCCTTCGACGCCGATCCCGACCCGGCACGTCGCCCCACGCCGCGCACCGGCAACCCGGGCGTCGATGCCCGCCTGGCGGCCCTGCGCGCCGTGCATCCGGCCGAGGCCGTGAACCCGCTGCATGCGCTGATGCCCGAGGTCTGCAACGCCGCCCGGCGCAGCCTGCTCTATGGCCTCGTGCCCACCAGCGAGGCCCTGCGCAAGCCCAACAACGCCGCCGTGGATTACAGCGCCGTGCGCACGCCGGGCTCGCCCGCGCGCGACAGCTTCATGGCCCATCTGTCGCCCTATCTGTCCCGCGCCAGCATCCGCCCCCTGCCCGGCGCAGGCACCCGCTTCGACGCCACCTGGCTGAACGGCAGCGACCCGGTGGACGCGAGTGAGCCCGACAGCGGCGACAGCGCCGCCATGCGCGAGCAGTTCGCCGCCTTCATCCGCCAACTGGCCTTCGAGTTCGACATCAACGGCCGCGGCACCAGCCTGCTGCTGCTGCTCGACGAGCTGCTCATCGGTCGCAACATCACGACCTTCGGCGTCACGACCCGCGTCGCCATCGGCGGCGCGGCCTTCCTGCAGGCCTGCGTGCACGTCGCCACCGACGTTGACGCCGGCGGCGTCGACATCCCCGATGACTTCGGCCCCGTGCCCGACGGCTGGCTGGACCGCTTCACCAACGCCGCCCTGACCGTGCTCGAAGGCCGCGCCGCCGAAGCGCGCACGCTGGAGGGCCGCTTTGACGACGCCGAGGCGCTTTACGCCATCCGCGCCTTCGTGCGCGTGCGCGGCGAGCCTGGTTGCCCGACCCGGCTGGTCTGGAGCGACATGACGCCGCTCTACCGCGTGGCACCCTGGTTCGCCTCCACCGGCACGCCGCAGGCTCGCATCGCCCTGCCCGCCTTCGACCGTGCTTCGCTGGCTGCCATGAAGCCCAACGTCGCCTTCGACGTGCCGCCCGGCCTGGCCAATCTGCTGATGCGCAACAAGCCCGAGGACTTCATGAAGAAGCCCAAGGCCGGCAGCGAGATCGGCCTCGGTTGGCTGTGCTCCTTCTCGATTCCCATCATCACGATCTGCGCCTTCATCCTGCTCAATGTCGTGCTGTCCCTGCTCAACCTCGTGTTCTTCTGGTTGCCGCTGGTGAAGATCTGCCTGCCCGTGCCCAAGAAGAAATAGAGAACAGCCATGGCCCGCAAGCTCGCCCCCGAACTCTCCCGGCCCATCGGTTTCCCGCTGCTCGGCCGGCCCGACGCCGACGGTCGCTGGGCCTGGCCGGGCCTGGCCCGCAGCGTGGCCGACGGCCTGCGCTGCGTGCTCGCCACGCGGCCCGGCGAGCTGCTGATGCACCCTGACTTCGGTGCCGGCGTGCAGGACTTCCTGAACCAGCCCAACAACCTCACCGTGCGCGCCCGCCTGCACGAGCGCATCGGTGGCGCCATCACCCGCCTCGAGCCGCGCGCCCAGGTGGAACGCATCGACGTGGACGAAGACCCGGAAGACCCGCGCGTCGTCCACATCGCCGTGCACTACCGCTTGCGCCGCACCGGTGAGCCGCAGCGCATGGCGCTGGCCTTGACCTTGGGGAGCTGATCACGATGCCGCTGCCCATCCCTCTGCTGGACGACCGCCGCGCCGACGACCTCGTCGCCGACCTGCTGGCCCGCATCCCTGCGCACACGCCGGAGTGGACCGACCCGCGCGTGGGCGACCCCGGCCGCACGCTGATCGAGCTGTTCGCCTTCCTCGGCGACGCCCTGCTCTACCGCGCCAACCAGGTTCCGGAGCTGCAGCGCCGCGTCTTCCTGAACCTGTTGGGCATGGGCCTCAAGCCCGCCCGCATGGCCCGCGGCCTGGTCACGCTGCGCCTGCCCGATGAAGCCCGCGAGGCGCTGGACCTGCGCGAGCGCGCCACCATCAGCCGCCCGGTGCCCTTCGAAACGGCCCAGGAGATCAGCGTCGCGCCGGTCACCGGCGAGGTCTACCTCAAGCAGCGCGTCACGGCCGACGACCACCCCGAGCTGGCCGACACCCTGGCCCAGCTCGGCGCCCTCTACGGCGGCCGCACGCTGGACGCCTACCAGACCCAGCCGCTGTTCGCCGATGGCGCCGTGGACGCCGGTGTGGACATCATCGCCAACAGCGTCGACGGCTGCCTGTGGATCGCGCTGCTGGCGCCCAAGCCGGCGCGCGGCGAGTCGCTCACCACGCTGCGCCAGCGCTGCGCCCAGCAGCTGGCCCGCAACACGGCGGGTGCCGCGCGCCTGCTCAATATCGGCCTGATGCCGGCGCTGACCGTGCCCGACGACCAGGAACTCGTCGGCGAACGCGAGCGCATCGGCGTCAGCTGGGAGATCTCCGTCGGCGGTGCCCGCGCGACCGACTACCAGACCCTCGACCCCTCAGGCAACGACACCACCGACGGCCTGCGCCGCGCCGGCGTCGTGCGCGTGCTGATGCCCGGCCCCGAGTTGATCGGCGTCGGCGACTCGGCCCGCGGCATCGATGCCGTCTCCGGCGTGGACGAAGAGCCACCGCGCCTGGACGACCCCGACCGCGCCCAGCGCCTCGTCGCCTGGCTGCGCATGAAGCCTGCCGCCGGCGTGCAGCGCCTGCTGCTGAGCTGGGCCGGCCTGCACGCCGTGCAGATCGAACAGGGCGTGACCAGCCAGGGCCTCGTCGTCGCCCAGACTTCCGGCCGCCCCGGCGAAGTCATTGCCCTGCCGGTGCGCAATGTGCTGCCCGACAGCCTGCAGCTCGAGATCGCCGAACCTGGCATGCAGTACGCGGCCTGGACGCGCGTCGACGACCTGGCCCTGGTGTCTCACCGCGCCGAAGTGGCCCGCGATGCCCGCGCCTACGAGTTGGACGCCGAGTCCGGCCAGGTGCGCCTGGGCGATGGCATGCGCGGCCGTCTGCCGCCGGCGGGCTCGCGCGTGCGCATCGTGTCGGCCCGCTCCGGCGGCGGCCGTGCCGGCAATCTCGCAGCCGGCACGCTGAAGGACATCGTCGCCAACAGCATCAACGCCAGCGGCCTGCCCGGCGCCGTGATCAACACGCTGAAACTGTCGCAGCCGGTCGCCACCCAGGGCGGCGAGGACGCCGAGGACGTCGACGCCGCCCAGCAGCGCATCCCCGCCATGCTGCGCCACCGCGAGCGCGCCGTCACGGCCGACGACTACGCCAGCCTGGCCCGCGAGACGCCGGGCATGGACATAGCCCGCGTCGAGGTGCTGCCGCGCTTTGCACCGCGCACGCGGGCCTTCGGCATCCCCGGTGTCGTCGCCGTCATGGTGCTGCCGGGCACGACCAGCGGCGAGGTCGGCACCGCGCCCAACCCGCGCGCCGACCGGCCGCTGATCGAGGCCGTCCACGCCTGGCTGGAACCGCGCCGGCCGCTGGCGACCGAGCTCAACGTCATCGGCTGCGAGTACGTGCCGCTGTCCGTCTCCGTCGCCGTGGGCCTGCGCGACGGCGCGCCGCGCGAGGAGACGCTGGCGGCGGTGCGCGGGGTGATCCGGCGCCTGCTGTGGCCGCTCGCTCCCGGTGGCTTCGACGGCAATGGCTGGCCGCTGGGACGCGCCTTGGCCGATCGTGAGCTGGAAGTCGAAGCCGCCCGCGTGCCCGGCGTGGCGACGGTCGCCGGCGTCAACCTCTTCACCGGTGGCCCCGGCGCCTGGGCCCTCGCCGGCCGGGATGGCAACGGCCTGCAGCGGGTCGCCCTTGCGCCCTGGCAACTGCCCGAGTTGATGCAGGTGCTGGTGGAAGTGGGCAACGCGCCAGCCACCCGCGTTGGGCCGGATGCGGCCTCCGGCAGCGGCGCCAACGGCAGCAGCCGCGTCGCCGTGCCCGTCATCGTGGACCTCTGCTGAGATGAACAAGCCCCCACGCTCACTTCGCTCGCTGCCCCCCGAGGGGGCGCGTCAGTGCCTTCGGGCGGCCGGGCGGTACTGACATGGACGCCAACTCGCAACGCTTCTGGCTCTGGTCCCGTCCCGAGGACTGGGCGTTGGCCGAAGGCTGCGCCATCGCGCCGCGCGACGCCGAGCATGGCGGCGTGGAGCAAGTGCTGTCCCTGGCCTCGGAGCTGGGCGTGGCACCCATGATCGATGGCGTTTCGCGCGTCACCAGCGCCGAGACCGAGCTGGYCATGCTGCCGCTGCTGCGCGACCGCTTCGGCAGCTACGCCCGCTGGGACCCGCGGCCGACACCCGAGGGCCCGGGCGGCTCGCTGGTGGGCTTTGGCGCCTTCCCAGGCGAAGTGCCGCGCTACGCGACCTCGGCGCCCGGTGCGCCCACGGCGATGGCCCTCGATGCCGATGACCGCATCGTCTTCGCCTTCGTCGACCGCGTCGAACTCTTCGACCTGCGCGACCGCCACGAGCCGGTGCGCCTGGAGCTGCCGCCGCTGTTCACGCCCCAGGCCGTCGCCTGTGACGCCCAGGGCGGGCGCTGGCTGCTGGACCGCGGCAACCGGCGCCTCGCCGTGCTGGCCGGCACGCCTTTCCCCGAACGCGGCGACGTGGTGCGCGATGCCGGCACCTTCCGCCCTCAGCCCGAGAACGCCGACGACGCGCGCCTCGAGCTGCTGCCCGAGGCCCTGCTCGATGCCGCCCTGCGCCCCATCGCGCTGGCCGCCAGCCCGCAAGGCCGGCTCGCGGTCATCGCCTGGGGTCCGGATGGCGAGCTGAACCTGATCGTCATCGACGGCGAAGCGCGCAAGAGCGCCATCCTCGAGGGCGCTGCCTACGCCCACGCCATTGCCTGGCTGGACGAGGCCGACGTCGCCCTGCGCGTGTCCGACCTGGCCGAGGCCCTGGTCTATCCGGCGGACGCAGCGCCGCGGCAGAAGCCCCTGGGTCGCCGCTACCCCAGTGCCGACGCGGCGCCTGGCGGCTTTGTCGCCTCGCAGGACTGGCCGCCGCATCTGCCTCTGATGCGTCCGCAGGACGTGCCCGGGGCCGCGGAAAACGCGTCCTTCAGCCGCACCCTCGTGCCGCTGTCCTGGCGCGGCTTTGCTGCCAGCGGCATGGCCGAAGGCCACACGGTCGACACGCAATCCATCGACCTGGTCTGGCACCGCCTCTACGTCGAAGCCGTCATCCCGCCCGGCTGCGGCGTGCGGGTGGAGTTGCGCGCCTCGGACGAGAACGGTTTCAGCGGCGCCTGGTGGCCGCACTGGTTCGGCGACGCCAGCGCCTTGCAGGCCGACCTGCAAGCCGGCACACCGCGCGCCGCCTGGCTGGCCTGCCCGAGCGAACTGCCCCATCACGCCAGCCTGCTCGGCTGCGCGCCGCTGGCGAATCGCGTCGGCCTGTTCGGCGCCCTGGTGCAGCGCGCCGGCATGCAGCTGCGCGAACTGCGCGGCCGCCGCCTGCAACTGCGCCTGACCCTCTACGGCAACGGCCGCGCCACGCCGCAGGTGGCGGCCGTGCGGGTCTGGGGCGACCGCTTCTCCTATCTGCGCCGCTACCTGCCCGAGCTCTACCGGGACGACCCCGTCTTCGACCGGACTGCAAGCGGCGACGCGACGCGCCACGACTTCCTGGAGCGCTTCATCGGCCTGTTCGAAAGCGTGCTCACGCCGATGGAAGACCAGGTCGCCGACGCCCGCGTGCTGACGGCACCCGCGAGCGCGCCGCCCGATGCACTGGACTGGCTGGCCCGCTGGACCGGCGAGCGCTTCCCGTCCCGCCTGCCGACCGCGCAAAAGCGCGCCTGGCTGGCCAATGCGCCGCTGCTGCGCCGGCTGCGCGGAACGCGGGGTGGCCTGGCCCTGGCGCTGGACATCGCCACCGACGGCGCGGTGAGCCTGGGCCGCATCATCGTGCTGGAAGACTTCCGCCTGCGCCGCACGCTCGCCACGCTGCTGGGCATAGACCTGGAGCGCAGCGACGACCCGCTGCTGCCCGGCCTCGTCGTCTCCGGCAATTCCTTCGTCGGCGACACGCTGACGCTGGGCGACGCAGACGACGACCAGGCGCGCCGCGAGTTCCTGGCCCTGTTCGGCGAGGAGATTGACTCCGAGGCCGAGCGCGAGACCGTGGCCAGCGTCTACGAGCGCACCGCCCATCGCGCCACCATCCTCGTTCACGAGGGGCTGGACGAAGACCTGATCGCCATGGTGCGCAACCTCGCCGAAGAGATCGCACCGGCCCATGTCCTCGTCAAGGTGATGGCCGCCCGCGAGCCCTTCATGGTCGGCATCGCGGCCCTGGTCGGTGTGGACAGCTATCTGCGCGCGCCGGTGCCGCTGGAAGTGGCGCGCATCAACCGCAGCGGCGTTGGCCGCGGCGACCGTATCACCGGCGGCGGCGCGCTGGACTGGCGGCTGGACGACAGCAGCGGCCTCGTCGCCTTCGACGGCGCACCCAAGGCCCATCTGGACGCCGTCGCCATCGCCAGCCCCGGCGGCAATCTGCTGCTCGACGGCCGCCGCTCCGAACCCCCGCCCGACGGCGTGATCGCGCGCTGGCGCTTCACGCGACTTCCCGATCCCGAGTAGACCTACCAAGGAGTGCCACCATGGCCAAGTTCGAAATCAATGTCCCCTTCGAAACCGACCAGCCGACCGTCGTCGTCGAGGTCGACCCGCGCAGCCCGCTGGCCCGCGGTCGGCACAAGTTCCAGCTCGAGGTCATCGACGACTCCGGCAATGTGTCCCTGCCCGACACCGTCGACGTCATCGTCGCCGACCGCGAGCGCCCCACCGCCGTGCTGGCCGGCCCGCAGATCGCCGACCTCGGCAAGAACTTCGAGCTCAACGGCTCCAAGTCCTTCGACATCGGAGGCGTCATCAAGAGCTACCGCTACACCTATCTCGGCCCCGTGCGGTGAGCGACGCCATGGCCGTGCTGCCTGTCGGCAAGACGCTGGAGCAGGAGAAGCCGGTGCTGCTGGTCGAGAACAAGCTCGCGGCCGGCAAGCACCGCTTCAGCCTCGTCGTCGTCAACGAAAGCGGCGTGGAGAGCGAGGCGGTGTCGCTGGATGTCAGCGTGACTGCCGGTCGGGTCCTGCCCGTCCGCCCCGTGACGCCCATTGATATAGGACTGATCCGATGAACGCCCTCGATGAAGTCGATGCCCTTGAAGCCGCCGATCGCCTGGACCGGCCGGATCGTCCCTTCTACGACACCGGCGTGCTGCTGGGCAGCGACGACTTCCGCGACGAGCAGACCTACCACCGCTCGCGCCTGGCCCGCGCGCTGGCCTACCTGGCCGGCGCCGGCACGCTGATCGGCCTGCGCGCCGAAGCGGTCGCCAACGCGGCCGGCACCGAGCATGAGCTCAAGGTCGGCCCGGGTCTCGCCATCGATCGCCTGGGCCGCCTCATCGAAGTGCCCCGCGCCTGGTGCGTGCGGCTGGAGCCCTGGTTCGTCGCGCAATCCGCCGACGCGCTGCGCGCCGCCCATGGCGCCCAGGGCGTGGTGGCCGACCTGTTCCTGCGCTTCACGCCGCAAGCCCGCGGCCGCACGCCCAGCTTCGCCCAGGGCGCCTTCGACGCGACCGACGCGCTGGTGCCCAACCGCGTGCGCGACGCCTTCCGCTTCGAGCTGATCCTGAGGCCCGACGCCAAGGACGCACCGGCCACCGACTTCCTGCCTCGCTCGCGCTTCCAGGCCGTGCGGGCGCTGGCCCCGGCCGCCCGGCCCGACGCGCTGCGCGACGCCCTGCTAGACGGCTGGAACGACGCCACCAATGCGCACGCCCGCGACCTGGCCCGCCCCGACGGTGAGGCCCTGCCGCCGCTGCCCGAACACGGCGCAGCGGCCGATGGCTCGGACTCGCTGGCCGACCCGACCGCGCTTTTCATCGCACGGCTGCTGATCCCGACCGTCGAAGCGCCGGCCGCCGTGCCCGCAGGTACGCGCCCCACGCCGGTCTTCCCGGCGCTGGACGCCGCCCACATCGACAACACCAGCCGCCGTTTCGCCTATCCCGCCGATGCGCTGGCGGCCGTCTTCGGTATTTGAAATGAAGCAGCCCCTCGCCCATCCTCTCTTCGCTGAACGCGAGCGAGTCCGGTCGGTCCCCCGAGGGGACGGCGATGCATGCGACTTCAAGCCGCATGCACATCGCCCGACGCGGGCCGGCTCGGGAGCGGCCCAGCGCTCGGCCCGCAAAACATCGGGGCCTTGCGTCGCGGTGGGCAACTGATCGGAGATTCAAATGGCCATCCAGAAAGCCCCTCAGGTCTCATTCGGCGCCGCCAGCGGCACGCAGCGCACCGTCGTCAGCGTGGACACCGCCCGCGCGCTGCGCGAGGCCAATCTGATGGTGGAAGAGTCGCACCGGGTGCGGCCGCGCTGGTTCGACGGCAAATTCCTCTCCGCGCGTGACCTGACCCGCGAGCAGTCCTACTTCCTGGCCCGCCAGGCCGGCTTCGCACGGGCTCTCGGCGCGGGCGTGGTCGAGGGCCTGGAAGTGTCCCAGGGCAGCGTCGCCACCGAGCTGCAGGTCAGTCCCGGCTTCGGCTACACGACGGCGGGCGAACTGGTCGCCCTGACCGGGCCGGTGCGCGTGTCCCTGGCCCAGCTCTTCCAGCTGCAGACGCTGGCCCAGCAGCTCAGCGGCAGGAAGAAGCTGCTCACGCCGCCGCTGCGCAACCGCACCGGCATCTTCGTGCTGGGCCTGCGCGCGCTGGAGTTCAGCGCCAACCCGGTCTCCAGCTACCCCACCGGCCTGGATGCCGAACGCACCGTCGAACCGGGCGACATCGTCGAGGCCAGCGCGTTGACGCTGCACTATGTGGCGGACGCGCCCGGCGACCGTGTCGAGGCCTTGCGCGGCGAGCTGGCGCGCGAGGTCTTCGTGCAGCAGGCCGGCCCCAGCCTGCCGGCCGAGACCTTGGCCCTGGGCCTGGTGGCGCTGACCGGCGACACCGTGCGCTGGATCGACGTCCACCTGGCGCGCCGCACGGCCGGCCAATCGCATGCCGACGTGCTGGGCTTCGGCTTCGCACCACGCCTGCTGCGCGAGGCCCATCTGGCCCAGTACCAGGCGCAGCTCGACGATGTCATGAAGCGGCCGCTGGGCGCCCGGCCCAGCGCGGCCCAGTTCTTCTCCGCCCTGCCTGCCGCCGGCCCGCTGCCCGCCGCGGCCGTCAACACGGCGGACTTCAGCCAGAGCTGGCTGCCCGCCGGCATCGACGCCGAGCTGACGCTGGTGCCGCAGGACGAGATCGCCATGCTGGTGGAGGAGTCGCTGACGCTGCCGCCCATCGACCTGCAACTCGCCGCCGAAGCGCAGACCTCCACTTTCGTCAGCATCCTCGTCCCCGTGCCCCGCGAAGCCCTGGCCGCGCAGGCTCGCCTGCTGCGCCAGCGGCTCACACGTGCCCTCGTCGTGCCGGCCACGCGCCTGTCCGTCAAGCGCTCGCCGGCCGAATCGCTGCGCCTGCTCGAGAACACGCGGCTGGTGAAGACGGGCCTGTTCCCGCCGCCGGCCATCACCGACCCGGTCGACACGGCCTGGGCCAGCCTCGTCAATGCGCAGACCACGCTTTGGTATGCGCGGCGGCGCAATGTGGCGCCGCGGCCCGAGGTGGAGGGCGTGGCCGTCGCCGTCATCAACGAAGGTCCCAACCCCGACAACATCATCCGCGAGCGCTTCAAGGCCTTGGGTGAAACGGAACGCGTCGAGAAGCTGCTGGCCCGCTCCGACTCCCTTGCGCGGGCCGAGGCGGTGAAGCTGCTGTCGGCCGCCAAATTCTCCGAACCGCTGCTGGCGCATGCCGCGCTGGCCCAGTTGGAAGCGCACAAGACCCTGGACGAGGCCGCCGTGGCCGATGTCGCCACGGCCTTGAACACACCCGGCGTGGCCAATGGACTGGCCAGACTGGCCGCGCAGCGCCCCGACCTGCTCAAAGACAAGGAAGCCCTGCACAAGCTCGCCGGCAGCGAGCAACTGCTCGACATGGGCCGCACGCTGGCCCGCAGCAGTGGCCAGGAGGCCGAGCGCCTGTCGGCCGATATCAAGGTGCCAGCGCGCGGCAAGGCCAACCTCGACAAGGTGCTGGCGGCGCGTTTCACGCCTGCCAAGCCGCGTTGAACCGGAGCTAATCACCATGGCCAGCGATCGCAGCACCCCCGCCCTGGACGGCTCGCGCATCGTCGCGCTGAACGTCACGCCGCCGGCCGGCACCGCGCGGAGTCAGCGCCTGGCGCTGGGCAGCGGCGAAGTGGCCGTGGCCGTGCAGCCGCGCCTGTCCAGCCGCACCGCAGCCGATGGCGAGCGGCGCATGAACGCCTTCGCCGGCCGCGCGCTGACGGCGCCGCTGCTGGAAGCCGAGCAGAACCAGCGCGCCCGCCGCATCGCCCTGCTCAACCGCGCGCTGAGTGCCGGCGTGGTCGAGGGCCTGGCCCTGGCCTTCGATGACGACGCCATCGCGGCGATTGACACCGCGGCCGCACCGCCGCCTGCTGCTGGCCTGGAGCTGGCCACCGCGCGCCGCATCACCATCGAGCCCGGCATGGCCCTGAGCGCCGGCGGCGAGGAGGTCATCGCTCCTGCTGCCTTCTCCTTCGACCTGCTGGACCTGCCCGTTGTCGCGCCACGCTGGCTGCTGTCCGACGCCGACCCGGCACCCGCCATGCCGGCGGACGCCGACGGCAGCGTGCTCTTCGCCCGCGCCACCGGCCGCAGCCTGCGCACGCTGCTGACCCTGGGCCGGCCCCTGCCCCGGGTCGGCATCGTCGTGCTGGAACCCATAGAGCACCGCGTCGTGCAGGGGGCCGACCCCTTCGACCAATGCGAACGCGACCTCGATGCCGAGGCCTTCGAGGACCAGGTGCGCCAGGACGCCGCCCGCCCTGTCTTCTACGTCTGGCCCGACGAATGGCTGCCCCTGCCCGCGCCGGGCAATACCTGGCGCAATGCGCTGGCCCATGCCGTCTTCGCCCGCGAAGCCCAGCTCGGCAACAGCCAGAGCATGCCCTGGCATGCCAGCGGCGTGCCACTGGCCCTGGTGGCCGTCAACACCGTCTGGCAGCCGCTGTTCGCCGACCGCGCCGCCGTCGCGCGCCTGGGTGGCCGGCCGCGCGCCGAGGCCAATGCCCATCTCGGCGCCGGCACGCGCTTCCTCTGGCAGGCTCGCATCGACCAGTTCACCGAACACCTCACCGAGGCCGCCGCCGCAGGTGCCGACACCGTGGCCCTGGGCGACCAGATGCTGACACTGCCGCCGGCGGGCCTGCTGCCGCGCGACGCCGTCAACGCGCGCGCGGCGCGCCAGGTCTTCTTCCCGTCGACGCTGGACGTGGCCGCCTTGCCTGTGCCCCTCGAGCAACTGGACCTGGTGCTGGAAGCCGCCGCCGGCCTCGCCCCCATCGACCTGGCCGTGCGCGACAGCCTCTGCGTCTACGTGCCCGTACCGCAGACCGTCTTCGACCCCAAGCTGCTGCTGACCGAAGTGGCCGACGCCGATCACAAGATCGCCGATGCCATCGAGCGCCATGTCGACGACCGCGCCGACTGGCTGCGCCGCCGCCAGCGCCAGCGCCTGCAACGCGAGACGCTGACGATGGCCGCCGAAGGCCCCGACAACACCGACACCGTGCCCGATCCGCAGGACGATCCCTTGCGCCTCGAGGAGGAACGCCTGGCACCGCTGCAGCCCGCGCCGGCCGGCCTGCTGCACCGCTCGGCGAATGTGCGCGGCCAGCACCAGCATTTCCTGGATCACGCCACCGAGACCCTGGCCGTGCAAAAGGGCGACGTGCTGTTCGCCTGGGTGCAGCTGGACCGCGAGTTCCCGCCGCGCACGCTGATGCTGCAATGGCAGATCGCCGGCAGCTGGGAGCACCGCGCCTATTGGGGCGAGAACCTGATCGGCTGGGGCCAGGACGGCACGCCTTCGCGCCTGCAGCAGTCCACCGACACACCGCCTGTCGTGCCGACGCCGGGTCGCTGGCACCGGCTGGAGATCCCTGCCGCCGCGCTGGCGCTGGAGGACAGCGCCGTCGGCGGCGTGGCCTTCACCCTCTACGACGGCCAGGCCCTGTTCGGCCCTGTCGGCGTGCTGCGCAACGGCGCCGAGGCCGTCTGGCTCGACCAGAAGACGCTGGACTCCGGCACGCTGCGCGGCGAAGGCGAGTCCTGGGACTTCGTCGCCGCCGGGGATGCCGACACGGCCTTCGAGAGCGCCTACGACACCGACGCCAACGCCAACGGCGCACGCGAGTCCACCGAGCTGGCCGCCCTGCTGGCCGACCCGCTGATCGCCGGCCGCAAACTCGCGCCCATCACCGGCGACGACAGCAAGCTCAACCCCACCGAGGCCGACGCGGCCAAGCGCGGCTTCCAGACGCTGGCGGCGCTGATCCAGGCCAATGGCCTGCGCCAGACGGTGGACGACCTGTCCAGCCGCATCGACGAGGCGGACGATGCCGTCAACCTGGGCTATCTGCGCGTGCAGACCGACATGTACCGGCTGCGCCAGACGGTGCTCAAGCAATCGCAGGCCAGCCGCTTCGCCGTTTCGCCCGCGCTGACGCAGATCGCCGACCTCGACAACGCCAGCGCCACGCGCGAGCAGCTTTCCGACTTCTATGGCACGGTCAAGAGCGAGGCCCAGCTGACGCGCCCCGACGGCGCGACCAAGCCACCGACCTTCCCCATCCGCACGCGTACCGGCGGTGCCGTGCCGGGGCGGGCCGTCGGCAGGGCCGCCGCCGCGGCGGTGGAAAGGACGGCGCTGAACGTCAGCAGCAATGTGGGCATAGGCGCCAGCGTCGGCGGCTTCATGGCGCCTGCACCGGCGCCCATCCGCAACATCGGCACCATAGGCGCGCCGATTTCAAACTTCGGACCGATCGCGGGCCTGACGCCGGTGGCGTCGGGTGTCGGGAGCGTCATCAACGCCGGCAACCTGGGCAGCGTCATCGGCAGCCAGTTCAACCTCGACCCGCGCATCAACCTGGGCGGCCTGATACCGCTGGCCCCCGTGCCCGCGGCGCCGCCGCCCAGCACCAAGGTCACCGACGCCTCAGCGCTGACCGGCAAGGCCGAGATCCGCACCACCTCCATCGCCTCGCGGCTGGAGYGGCCGCGCGCCATCGAGGCCAAGGACTTCACCGTCGCCACGCGGCTCGAAGTCATCAGCAAGCTCGCGGCGCTGGGCTTGGACCTGGATGAACTGGAGGTGCCGGGCATCGCCGAGAAGCAGACCATCGCCGGTGTGCTCAAGGAGTTCGACCCCGGCGGCCAACCCTTGCGCGCCGCGCCGATCAAGCTCAGCGCCCTCAGGCTGCGCTTTGCCGACATCAGCTTCGACCCCGACCCCGAGGACAAGGCCCGCGACGAATCGGCCTACTTCCTCGGCGGCGTGGACCTGTCGGACCACACCATCGCCGTGCTGCGCGCCGCTGAGGGCATCGTGCGCAAATACCGCGACGCGCTGGCGCGCTGCCAGAAATCGCTGGCGGCCATCGACGCCAGCCTCGGCGGCCTCGCCTCGCGCCTGGCTCTGGTGGAGCGCGAGCTGGCCGAGTCGCGCCAGGACGTGGCCACCGCCCGCGCCCTGCTCGCCGAGGACCAGCAGCGCGCCGCCGCGCTGAACGCCACGCGCGACGCCATCATTGCCGAGCACGTGAAATTCCTCGCCTTCGCGCGGGCCCGCATCGGCAGCCGCACGGTGGCCCTGCCGTCGCGCCTGCTCGATTCGGCCCTGGAGCCCGACGCCGTGCCCGCCTGCCTGGCCGAGCACGACGACCCACCCGGCGACGTGGCCGCCATGATCGGCATCGTGCGCCAGGCCCCGGTCGACTGGTTCCCGGCCCTGCGCGCCCACCTGAGCCTGCTCGACACTCATTTCGTCGCCGACCGCGTGCTCACGGCCCTGCCGCTGACGGCCAGCGCCATCACCGCCACCAACGTCAGCGCCCTGACCCTGCTCAACGGCCTGGCCGGCGGCGCCAGCCAGCAGATCGCCTTCAACGCCGTGCGCGCCCAGGCCGAGAGCGTCAACCTGGCCCGCAGCGAAGCCCTGCCCTTCGCCGCCGTTGCCCTGTCTTCGGCCAGTCTCGGCCTGGTCGGCAAGATCGACCTCATCGCCCGGAGCGCATCGCTGGCCGACCTGGCGGCCGCCAATGCCGAACGCAATCTGCTGAACCGGCGCATGACCGAGGAGATCGCCCGCATCGCCCAGGTCGCGACCTGCCTGCATGCGCGCCTGTCGACGGTGCGCGCCGGCATCCGCCTCGACTGGGCCGAGCGCTTCAGCCAGTTCGACAGCGTGGGCGACCTGGGCGATCTGTCGACGCTGCCCCACTTCGGCGAGCTGGAGCGCGACGACCGCGAGGACATCCGCGACCTGGCGTCCTGGCTGCGCCGCCGTGTCGACGCGAACCAGCCGCGCGCCGTGGCGCTGATGGCGGCCCTGGTGCGCGTCTGCCTGCTGGCCGCCAGCCACAGCCCGGCGGGCCAGCTGCTGACCGGCCGGCTGGTGCGGCCGATTCCCATCCATCCCGGCGTGCGCTTCGAAGTGCAGCCTTCCCTGCCCGACCGTCTGCGTGTCGGCATGAAGGTGCAGCTGATGGACCCGGTGCTCAGTGCCTCCCTCGGCGTCAACCGCATCGCGGCGCACGCCGTGGTGGCCGACATCGTCGGCGGTATCGCGCATGTCAGCGTGACCCAGACCGTGCAGGCCGGCTTCACGCCGAGCGCGCGGTCCACCGTGAACTTCCTGCTGGGCTGATCGACCATGGCAACCGCCGAAGTCACCGTCCAACGCCTGCGGCTGAGGTCGCGGTTGGCGGTGCCCGGCCTGATGACCAAGGTGGAGGACGCGCTGCGCGTGTCGACCAAGCCGCCCGCGCTGTTGAATCGTCTCGTGCTGGTGCGCCGGCTGCGCCTGCGTACGGCCGCGGGCGCCAGTGCGCAGGCGCTCGCCGCGCAACTCGAGCGGGCCTGGCGGCAACTCGCGGCGCAGGCCTGTCCCATCGAGCAGGCGAGCGACACGGCAGAGGCGGTCTGGGCAACCAGCCTGGCGGTGGCGCGCCAGGCCTTGCTGCGGCGCTGGCTGCGGGGAGAGCCGACCGCGGCCTGGTTCTGGCAGCGGCTGCTTCCGCCCCAAGTGGACACGGCATGGCCGCAGCGGGCCGTGGCACTGATGCTGGCCACCGAAAAAGATATGCCGTCGACGGGTTCTGCCGTCGATCTGCGAAAGCAGGCTTTGCAGGCACGCCTGCTGCTCGAGTTGATCGCGGAACACCGGATGGCGGCGCAGTTCATCGCGGCCATCACCGACGTGCAGGTGCAGGCGGTGCTGAACTTGATCGAGAAGGCGCCGAGCGGAACGCCGGCATGGCGCCATCGGCGACTTCACGCCGCGGCGCGTGCACCTCTGGCGGCGTCACCCGCGCCCAGTGCCGAGACACCGCGCTCCCGTTTGTTCGAGGTGATGACGGGGATGCCCGTCGTCGCTGAAAACCCGGTCATCGAGTGCAGTCCCGCGCATCCAGCCGCGCTTTTGTCTGAGCGCGAACCGACGAAAATCCACACACCGAATCTGGACGGGCCGGCCGTGGCGGCGCCCCATTTCCGAGCGGCCATCGCCACAACGCCGCCTGCGACTCGGGCTGTCACGGCCTCGCAATCCCAGACCGTCCTCGACCCCGGCCTTGCCAGCCCCTGGTCCGGCCTGTGGCTGATGCTGCCCCTGTTGCTGCGCCACGGCCTGGACGATGCCGACGACCCGCTGGCCGCCTGGGCCGGCGCGATGCGAGCGGCGTGCCGGCGCTTTCGCATCCCCGACGACGACCTCATCCACACCGCTGTGGCAGGCCTGGACTTGCCGGCAGCGGAGAGCCCGTACTGGCTGCGCACCGCCCGCCTCGCCGCCGTCCACGACGCTGGCCTGCCGCTGCTGCGCATCGCCCGCCGCCACGGCGCGGCCTGGGTGTCGCCCGAGCGCATCGACATCGAGTTCCCGCCCACGGCGCTGGACCTGCGCATCCGCCGCGCCGGCTTCGACATCAACCCCGGCTTCGTTCCCTGGCTGGGCCGCATCGTGCACTTCCATTACCCGTCATGAACCCCGCCGACTTGCCGCCCCAACTGACGATGCGCCCGCGCGACTTCGGCCTGGCGGCGCTGGGTGCCTTGCTCATTCATCCGAGCGAACCGACTGCTGCACCCGAGGAGCGTTTTTTGCGCGAGGCGCTGGCCGCCGCGGGCGGCGACAACTGGCGCAAGCACGCGCTGGCCAGCCTGGACAGAGACGCAGCCCTGGCTCGCGCTCGCGACGCCTTTGGTCTGAGCGCCATCGAGACTCTGGTGCTGGCACTGGTCGCCGCCGTGGAAGACGACCCGCTCGCCTGCCGCGTCATCGCCTGGATGCAGGCGCCCCAGGCCAGCCCGCGGCCCGCGCTGGCCCTGCTCGCCCGCGCCTTCGCGCCGCTGCACGAAAGCTTTTCCGACACAGACCCGCAACGCAGCGAGACCACGACCCTGCACGCCTTGGCCTATGGCCGCGCGATGCGCCACGGCCTGCTGCAAAGCGAGGAACCGAACGCCTCACGCCCGCTGTGCGAAACCGCGCTGCGCGTGCCCGCCCCCATCGCCGCCGCGCTGGCCGGCGTGGCTTGCGACTGGCCCGGTGCGCCGACGCCCGCGCTTTGGCCCGTCGCCGCCGTTCCCCTGCTCGACACGGCGCTGGCCGACTGGTCCCGCGACCTGGCCGCCATGCCGCGCTCCGGCCTCGTCATCCGCAGCGCCGCGCCGCACGAGGCGCGTGGCCTGGCCGCCGCACTCGTGCGCCGCCTCGGCGCCGAGCCGGCCTGGTTTGCCAATGCAGACGCCCTGCCGCCCGGCGCCGAAGCCTGGCTGGTGCTGACCGGCCGCGTGCCCGTCTTCGAGATCGACAGCGCGCCCGGCACCGTGACCTCGCTGCCAGCCCTCGCCGTGTACGACGGCCCGGCCCTGGTCGTCACCGGCCTGGACGGCGGCGTGCGCCGCGATGGCCCCATGGCCGACTGGCGCGTGCCGCTGCCCGATGCAGCGACGCGCAACGCGCTGTGGCAAGCCGCGTTGACCGACGACGCCCTGGCCATTCAAGCCGCCGGCCGCTACCGCGCCGGCTATGCCCAGATCAGCGACCACGCCCGCCTGGCCCGCCTGCTCGGCGCCGGCCAGGCGACGAGCGAGAGCCTGCACCGCGCCGCGCTGATGACGCCCTCGGGCCGCGCTCTCGACGCGCTGGCCCAGCCGCTGAGCGAGGCCGTGCCCGATGCCGCCCTGGTGACCAACCCACAGCTGCGCGCGGAGCTGGAGCGCATCGCCCAGCGCTGCATGCAGCGCGAGACCCTGCACGCCGGCCTGGGCGCTGCGGCCCGCACGCGCGCCTGCGACGGCGTGCGCATGCTGTTCACCGGCGGCTCCGGCACCGGCAAATCCCTGGCCGGCCAATGGCTGGCGCATCGCCTGGGCCTGCCGGTCTACCGCGTCGACCTGGCGGCCATGCTGAGCAAGTGGATAGGCGACACCGAGAAGAACCTCGCCGAGCTGCTGGCCCGCGCCGAGCATGCCGACGCCATCCTGCTCTTCGACGAGGCCGACACGCTGTTCGGCAAGCGCACCGAAGTGGCCAGCGCCAACGACCGCTTCGCCAATGCCCAGACCAACTACCTGCTGCAGCGCATCGAGACCCACAGCGGCATCGTCGTGCTGACGAGCAACAGCCGCGCCCGCTTCGACCCGGCCTTTGCGCGGCGGCTGGACTTCATCGTCGATTTCGTCACGCCCGACGCCATGGCGCGGCGCAGCCTCTGGCAGGCCCATCTCGGCGAGGCCAGCGATTGCAGCGCCGCCGACCTGAACCGGCTGGCGGCCCTGGGCGACTTCGCCGGCGGCCATGTCCGCAATGCCGTGCTGGCAGCCGCCGCCCAGGCCCGTGCCCGCGGCGCACGCATCGACTACGCCGACATCGCCGACGGCCTGCGCGCCGAGTACCGCAAGCTGGGGCGCAGCGCGCCTGCGGACCTGTAGCGATCGATCATGCAGGCGCGCACCGCCACCGCACGCAAGCCGCGAGGCGCGGCCAGCCGCGGGCCACCGCGGGCAGCGGCAGCCAAATCATCGGCCGCAGGCCTGCCCCGCTATCTGCAGGACAAGGCCGGCCCCGGCCAGCCACTCCCCGCGCCGGTGCGCACCGAGATGGAAGGCCGCTTCGGCTCGCCGCTGGCCGACGTGCGCGTGCATACCGACGGCGCCGCCGCCGAATCGGCGGCCGGCATGGGCGCAAGGGCCTACACGGCCGGCAGCGACATCGTCTTCGGCGCCGCGCATTTCGCGCCGGAAAGCCCGTCGGGCCGCGGCCTGCTCGCGCATGAGCTCACCCATGTCGTGCAGCAGCGCCGCGCGGACACCCCCGCCACCCAGCCGAGCGCCGCCGACGGCGGCGCCCACCACGACAAGGCCGAACGCGAGGCCGAGGCCAACGCCAAGAAGATTGCCAGCAGCGCACCGCTGACGGCCAAGGAAACACCTGCCGCCGGCGTGCAGCGCGACGGCATCCTGGACACCCTGGGCGATGCAGCCGGCGCGGTGGCCGACTTCGGCGGCGATGTCGTGGACGCCGGCGTGGATGCAGCCGGTTCTGCCGTCGAGGCAGTCGGCGAAGCCATCGGCGCCGTCGCCATGCGCCTGGTGCGCGAGGTGGCGCCCAGCCTGGTGCCCGTCATCGAGCGCGGCCCCATGGCGCTGCTGCGCGACATGGTGTCTTCGGCGCTGGACGGCCTGGCCTCGATACTCAATGCCTTGGACCCCAGCGGCACGCTGACGGCGATGCTGGGCGTCTTCACCGGCCTGGTCGAGCGCGCCGCCGGCATCGCCGCGGCCCTGCTTTCGGGCGACTGCCAGCCGCTGCTGAATGCCATCGACGAGCTGAAGACCTTCGTCACGGAGGTGGCCGGCGAGGCGTGGGACCGATTGACGACCTTTCTGCAGCCCATCGGCGACTTCTTCACCGACCTGTGGAACGGCTACGGCGCGCCGGCCATCGAATGGCTGCGCAGCAAGGCCGGCGCCGTGTGGGCGCGCATCGAGGCCTTCGGCACCGACATCTGGAACTGGACCGAGCCGATACGCAGTGCGGTGGGTGACGCCTGGGGCTGGGTCAAGGAGCAGCTCTTCGGCCCGGAGGAGGCCGGCAGCGGCGACAGCTCGGGCGGCATCGTCGGCTGGATCACGACCAAGGCCGGCGAGGCCTGGGACTGGGTCAAGGAGCAGACCGCCCCCGTCTGGCAGCCCATCGCCGCCACGGCCCAGAAGGTGGCCGACATGCTGCCGCCGCCGTGGATGCGCAACTTCGGCCAGCAGATGCAGCAGATGTCGACGCAGCTGAATGCCTCGGCCACGGCCATGGAAGGCGGCGACGGCGTGGCCGAGAACCGCGACACGCTGGCGACCGTGCTGCCGTCGGTCACTCAAGTGATTGGCACGGTGCGCAACGTCATCGTCGACGCGGGCGGCTGGGTGTCGACCAAGGTGGGCGCGCTGGGCAACGCGGTGTCGTCGTTGATGGGCAGCCTGCGCTCCAGCAGCCTGATGGCCATGCTGGCCAATGCCCTGGGCTGGCTGGAGGACGCGGCGCTGCGCCTCGTGAGCTGGGCGGACGAGAAGGTGCGCGGCCTGTTCGACTGGATCCTGCAGGGCTTCGACGCGCTGACGCCCTTCATCGAGAACGCGGTGGGCGTGGTGCGCAAGCTCATCGGCGTGGTGGGCGACCTGATGCGCCTGCCCCAGCTCATCCTGTCCAGCGTCTGGGAGGCGATTCCCTGCTGCATCCGCGAGCCGATCAAGAACTTCGTCTTCAACCAGATCCTGGCGCGCATCCCCGTCTTCGGCCAGTTCTTCAGCGACCCGACGCTGTGGCCGCGGGTGCAGGCCACGGCGCTGCGCATCCTGCGCCAGGTGTTCGTCGACGGCGACCTGGCCGGCGCGGCCTGGACCTTCTTCCAGTCGGTGCTGCGCGTGCTGGGCCTGCCGCCGGAGCTGGTGGTGCAGGTGCTGGCCAAGGCCGCCGCGGCCATCGGCGACATCCTGACCGACCCGGTCGGCTTCCTCATCAACCTGCTGGGCGCCGTGAAGGCCGGCTTCGGCCGCTTCTTCGAGAACATCGGCACCCATCTGCTGAATGGCGTCAGCGGCTGGCTGTTCGGCCAGGCCGAGTCCGCCGGCATCACGCCGCCGCGCGACTTCTCCATCGGCTCCATCTTCGGCTTCGTGCTGCAGGTGCTGGGCATCACCGTCGAGCACATCTTCGAGCGCCTGACGCTCAAGCTCGACGCCGCCACCGTGCGCCGCCTGCGCCAGATCATGAACCTGGCCACGGGCGCCTGGCATTTCCTGTCCATCCTCATCAACGAGGGGCCGGCGGGGCTGTGGGTGGAGATCCAGAACCAGCTGTCCAACCTGTGGGACCGCGTGCTGGACGGCGTCATCAGCTGGGTCACCGACGCCATCATCGGCCGCGCCACCCGCTGGCTGATGAGCCTGCTGGACGTGACCGGCATCATGCCGGTCATCAACACGCTGGTGGCCGTCTACAACGCCATCGAGTCCTTCATGCAGTACCTGCGCGAGATGCTGGAGATCGTCTCGAAGGTGCTGGACGGCATCCTGGACATCGCCCACGGCGCCATCGACGGCGCGGCCGTCTTCCTGGAGGACGCGCTGGACCGCGCCATGCCGGTGGCCATCGGCTTCCTGGCCAACCAGTTCGGCCTGGGCCGCATCGGCGAGCGCATGCACGAGCTGCTGGAGACGGTGCGCGCGCTGGTCGACCAGGCCATCGACTGGCTGATCGACCGCGCCATCGAGCTGGGCCAGGCCTTCATCGCGATGGCGCGCCGCGGCGTGGCGGCGGTGCGCGACGCGGCCAGCGCCGTCGTCGGCTGGTGGCGCCGCCGTTTCGGCTTCACCGACGAAAACGGTGAAGGACATGAGCTCTACTTCACCGGCGAGGGCCCCACGGCGCAGCTGACCATCGCGTCGACCCCGCAGTCCTTCGGCGCCTTTCTCGATGCGCAGGCCGCCGGCGCCAGCGCCGCCAAGCAGACCAAGATCGCCCGGGCCCGCGGCCTGTATGCCGATCTGCTGCGCGTGCAGCGCACCGCGGCGCCCCCGGCGGCGGACGGTTCCGCCACCACCCCCGGCGCCAACGCCGAGGCCGAGGTGGTGCTGCTGACGACCCAGCTGGTCGACCTCGCCAAGGAGATCATGGGCGGCGGCGCAGGCGCGTCCACGGCCCCGGAATTCGGCAACCTGGAAGCCGGCATGGGGCACTCGGTCACGGTCGAAAGGCTGACCGCCGTGCACCCGCCCGGCAGCGAGCCCAGCGTGTCGGGCGGCCTGTGGGAAGCCCTCGGGCGGCGCCGCCACGGTGGCTCGACCTACTACATCATGGGCCATCTGCTGAACCACCACCTCGGCGGCACCGGTGCTTCATGGGCCAACCTGACGCCGCTGACAAGGTCGGCCAACAGCAGCATGTCGGCGGGCTTCGAGGAGCACGCCAAGACCCGCGTGCACGGCTCGCCCGCGGTGCCGGTGCGCTTCGAGGTCAGGGCCACCTTCGGCCGCGACGCCCGCGCCGCTGACCAGGCCCGCCTGCGAGCCACCGGCAACCCGGACGACGCCGTCATCGCCGACATCATCCAGGCGGAAAGGGCCGTGCCCCGCACCGTGACGGGCACGGCCACCGACCTGTCGACCGGTCAGCCCGGCTCGCAGGTGCCGCCGCTGAGCCTGACCAACACCGTGGACGAGAACGTCGACAACTACGCGCTGTCCGACGCGCCGCGCACGCCGGCCTATGTGAGCGAGATGTCCGCGGCCGAACTGATGCGCCTGCCGGGCGTGGAGGCGGCCATGGCCCAGCGCATCAACGCCGGCAAGCCCTACCGGACGCAGGCGCAGTTCGACGCCGTCGCGGCGCCCAACAACTGGGACAACGTCGTCGCCACGACCGCGTTCCGCCTGCGCCTGTACCGGCGCTGAACCTGCCCTGGAGCTGGCCATGACCTCGCAACCCATCTGCCATCGCGCCCTGTCCGAGCCCTGCAGCTTCGCGCTGCTGCAGTGGCCGGCCCTGGTCGGCCTGCTGGCCATCGATGCGCCCGGCATGCTCTGGCTCGCCCTGCGCATCGTGCTGGGCCTGTGGCTGGCCGCCATGCTGATCGCCAGCTATGCCGGCGGCCGCGGCGTGGGCTTCGGCAACGCGATGCTGCTGCAATGCGGCCTCGTCGCCGCGGCGTGGTGGATGCATCCCTCGGCCTGGGCCTTCGCCTGGTTGGCGGCCATCCCGCTGCTGATGCTGGCCGCGCAACGACTGCGGCTGAGGCGGATGGAGATGCCGGCCTGAGACGACAATGGCGGCCGACGCAGCCACCAAACTCCCATAAGTGCTTGTTTTTGAACGAAAACATTTGACAAACCGACCGAGGGCATCGTGGGCCTGAGGCTGCTTGTCGGTTTCGTCTGGCTGCTGAGCTGGCTGCCCTTCCGGGTCATCTCGGCGCTGGGCTGGCTGATCGGCAGCCTCATCGCGGCGCTGCCGACCTCGCGCCGCCGCATCGGCGAGGTCAATCTGCGCCTGTGCCTGCCCGAGCTCAGCGAGGCCGAGCGCGGTCGCCTGTTGCGCCGGCATTTCGTCGCCATCGTGCAGATGCTGCTGGAGTACGGCTATGGCTGGTTCGCTTCGCGCGAGCGCCTCAAGCGCCTGATGCGCATCGAAGGCCTGGAGCATCTGCGCGCGCTGGACGGCCGCAATGTGATCTTGATGATGCCCCACTTCACCGGCCTGGACCTGGCCGGCCTGCGCGTGTCGCTGGAGACGCCGCTGGTCAGCATCTACTCGGTGCAGAAGGACCCCTGGCTGGACGCCTTCTTCCGCGCCAAGCGGCTGCGTTTTGGCACCGGCATCATCTTTGCGCGCCAGCAGGGCACGCGACCGACGCTGCGGGCGCTGAAGGAAGGCTATCGCCTCTACTACCTGCCCGACCAGGATTTCGGCCACCGCGATTCGGTCTTCGTGCCCTTCTTCGGCGTGCCGGCGGCCACCATCGGCGGGCTGTCGCGCATGGCGGCCGTCACCAAGGCGGCCGTATTGCCCTGCTATCCGCGCCGCGAGGCCGATGGCTATACGCTGGTCATCGAGCCGGCGCTGCAGGATTTCCCGAGCGACGACATCGTGGCCGACGCCACGCGCATGAACGCGGTGATCGAAGCCCAGGCGCGCCGACAATTGCACCAGTACTTCTGGCTGCACAAGCGCTTCAAGTCCCGCCCGCCCGGCGAGGCTGATTTCTACGGACGATGAACCACATCCCCTATATCAAGCTGAGCGTCGTCGCGATCTTCATCGCGAGCACGCTCTATGTGCACTTCCGCGGCCGTGTGCGCCTGCGCTTCTTCCGCCAGTTGATGGACCACTCCACCTTCATGGCGCCCATCAACTGCCTGATGTACATCTTCTCCAAGCTGCCGGCCAAGCCCTATCTGCCGGTGGCGGGCTTCCCGGAGCTGAAGCTGCTGGAAGAACATTGGCAGGACATCCGCGCCGAGGCTTATCTGCTGGCCGCGGCCGGCGAGATCAAGAAGAGCGACAAGTACAACGACGCCGGCTTCAACAGCTTCTTCAAGACCGGCTGGACGCGCTTCCACCTGAAGTGGTATGACGAGGCCCACGCCTCCGCACGCGAACTCTGCCCGGTGACGACCGGCCTGCTGCAGCGCATCCCGACCGTGAAGGCCGCGATGTTCGCGGCCCTGCCACCGGGCGGCCGCCTCGTCACCCACCGCGACCCCTTCGCCGGCTCGCTGCGCTACCACCTCGGCCTCGTCACGCCCAACGCCGACAGCTGCTACATCTCGGTCGACGGCGAGCGCTACTCCTGGCGCGACGGCCAGGGCGTCATCTTCGACGAGACCTATCTGCACTACGCCGAGAACCAGTCCGACATGATGCGCATCATCCTGTTCTGCGACATCGAAAGGCCGCTGAACAACCCGGTGGCACGCTGGTTCAACCACTTCATCAGCCACACGCTGATCCGTGCGGCTTCGGCGCCCAACTCCGACACCGACCGCACCGGCGGCATCAACCGGCTGTTCGCCTATGTGCAGCAGGTGCGCCTGTTCGGCAAGCGCATCAAGGCCAGGAGCCGCTTCGCCTATTACGGGCTGCAGTGGCTGATCTTCGGCGGCCTGCTGGTCTGGTGGCTGCTCCCCTGACATGCTGAGGCTGCGCCTGCTCGGCGGTTTTGAGATCGAGCGCGCCGGCCGTGTCGAGCTGACACGCCTGCCCAGCCGCGCGGCGACGCTGCTGCTGGCCCGCCTGGCGCTGGCGCCGAAGCGTCAGCATCCGCGCGAGGAACTGGTCGAGCTGCTGTGGCCCGGTGTCGAGCTCGACGCCGGCCGCAACCGGCTGCGCCAGACCCTGTCGACGCTGCGCGCCTTGCTGGAAACGCCCGAGGCGCCGCTGCTCCAGGCCGACCGCCTGCAGATCTCGCTGCTGCCCGGCGCCCTGGCCTGCGATGCGCAGGAGTTCGACGCGACACGGGCCCTGGCCCTCTACAGCGGCGAGCTGTTGCCGGGCTATTTCGACGACTGGGTCGTGCAGGAGCGCCACCGGCTCGCCGCGCTGGCCGAGGCCCTGCCCGAGCGCGCGCCGACGCCCCCGGTGCTGCAGTTCGCACCCGTGCCGGCGCCGGCCCTGCCCTCCTTCGCCACCAGCCTGCCGCGCTATCTGACGCGCTACTTCGCGCCGCCCGGCCGGCTCGAAGCGCTGGCCGAACGCCTGCCCCAGCTGCGCCTGCTCACCTTCATCGGCCCGGGCGGTGTCGGCAAGACGCGCCTGGCCGTGGAGCTGGCCTGGCGCCAGTTCAGCCAGCTCGACTGGAGCTGCGGCATGGCCGCCCTGGCCGAGGTGCGCGATGAGGCCGGCCTCGTCGCCGCGCTGGAGCGCGGGCTGACGGTGACGCGCGGCGGCGGCTGGCCAGCCATCGAAGCGGCCTTGCAGGACCCTGGGGCCTTGAGCCTGCTGGTGCTGGACAACGCCGAGCAGGCCATCGGCGTCGTGGCCCAGGCCGTGCAGCGGCTGCTGGCACTGGCGCCCACGCTGTGCCTGCTCGTCACGTCGCGGCATGCGCTGGAACTGGACGGCGAAACCCTGGTCGACGTGGCTCCGTTGTCGGATGCCCAGGACACCGCCCTGGCCCTCTTCGTCGACCGCGCCCGCGCCGTGCGGGCCGACTTCCATGCCAGTCGCGACAACCAGGCCGCGCTGACCGAACTGATCGCCGAGCTGGAAGGCCTGCCGCTGGCGCTGGAGCTGGCCGCCGCCCGGGTGCGCAGCTTTTCGCCCGCGCAGATGCTGGAGCAGTGGCGCAGCCCGCGTGCCGATGCCCAAGCCTTGCCGTCCTGGCTGTCCAGCCCGACCCGGGCGCCGCGCCACGCCTCAGTGGCCGGTCTGCTGGACTGGAGCCTCGCCTTGCTTGGCCCCGAACCGCGCGCGCTGCTGCAACGCCTGGCCGCGCTGCCGGGCGCCTTCGCCTGGCCCGATGTCGCGGCGCTGGACGGCACGCCGGCCCTGCTGAACGAGCTGACCGGGCATTCGCTGATCCAGGCCGGCGGCGACGCCGAGCCGCGCTATCGCATGCTGGAGTTGCTGCGCCGCGGCGTGCTCGCGCGCGTCGACCCGGCCGAGCAGCGCGCCGCACGGAGCAGCCTGCGCGCCGCGCTGTGCGACTGGGCGGACTCCCTCGGCCTGCAGGCGCCCATCACGGCTTGGCTGCCACGGCGCGAGCAGGCCCGGGCTCTCATCGCCCAGGCGGCCGACGACGGCGACGCGGCCAACGGCCTGCGCCTGGCGCTGGCCATGCGCCCCTGCTGGGAAAGCGACGGCGTCGACCGCACGCTGGTGGACCAGCTCGGCCTGCTGCTGCAGTTGGCGCCGCCCTCCTCCGCCGGCCATGAGCTGCGCGCCCACCTGGCGTTCACGCATGGCGACCGCAGCCTGGCGCTGGCCGAGGCCGAGCAGGCCCTGCAACTCGCCGGCAGCGACCCGGCCGCTCGCGCACCCGCCCTGGTGCGGCGCGCCTGGGTGCTGCTGGCCGGCGACAACCGCGAACAGGGCCAGACCCGGCCTCTGGAGGAAGCCATTGCGCTGGCCCGCCGCGTCGGCGACGCCTCCACCGAAGCGCGCGCCTGGCAGCAACTGGCCGCCATCGCCGTGTCGCGCGGCCAGCCGGCCCAGGCCGAGGCGCTGTACGCCCGCGCCCAGGAGCTGTGGGAGGCCGTCGGCCATTCCCGCCAGGCGGCCGCGCGGCTGCGCAACCGCGCCCAATGCCTGATCGAACTGGGCGACATCGCCACGGCCGTGGGCTGGATCACGGCCTGCCAGCGGATGGCGGAGGCGGACGGCGACGGCGTCGGCCAGCTCGACGCGGCCTATTCCCTCGCCATGGTTCACGAGTCCCGGCGCGACTGGCCCGCCGCACTCGCGGCCGCGCGGCAGGCGCTGCGCATCGCCCACGCCCACCAGCATCTGCATGCGCGGGCATTGACGCTGCAGCTCTTCCCCCGGCCGCTGGCGAGGCTGCGCGACCCCGAGCGCGCCCTGCGCCTGGCCGCGTTTGCCGAGCAGTATTGGCAGCGCCACCTCGGCGCCCTGGGCGGCCGCGAGGCCCGCTCGCTGGCCCGCGTGCGCCGGCTGGCCACCGCGCAGCTGAGCGGCGACCAGGCCAAGGCCGCGTGGATCTCCGGACAAACCCTCAGTTTGAGCGAAGCCCTGGCCCTGGCCGGGGCGTGACGAACGGGCGGGGCAAGCGGCCCTTCGCTAGCATCGAAGGTTTTGGTCTTCCCAACACCTGCCTCCATGCACCGTCTGAACGCCGCCCCCGCCCTGCTGCTGGCCGCAGCCCTGGCCGCGAACGCACAAGAAGCCGCCAAGCCCGCTGCCTGGAACGTCAATGCGCCACCCGGCGTGGCCAAGACGGCCACCATCGACACCAGGACCGGCACCTGGATGAGCGTCGATGTCAGCCCCGACGGCAAGACGGTCGTGTTCGACCTGCTGGGCGATCTCTACACGCTGCCCATCGCCGGTGGCGAGGCCAAGGCCTTGACGCACTCCATCGCCTGGGAGCAGCAGGCCCGCTTCTCGCCGGACGGCAAGCAGATCGCCTTCCTGAGCGACGCCGGCGGCGGTGACAACGTCTGGGTCATGAATGCGGACGGCAGCAATGTCCACGCCGTCACCAAGGAAGACTTCCGCCTGCTGAACAACCCGGTCTGGCACCCCAATGGCAAATACCTGCTGGCGCGCAAGCACTACACCGGCACGCGCAGCGCGGGCTCGGGTGAGATCTGGATGTTCCACGTCGACGGCGACGCGGCCAAGAACAAGGGCGTGCAGCTCAACGAAAAGCCCAACTGGCAGAAGGACCTGGGCGAGCCGGCCATCTCGGCCGATGGCAAATACCTGTACTACAGCCAGGACACGACGCCGGGTCGCGTCTTTGAATACAACAAGGACGGCACCGCCGGCATCTACACCATCTTCCGCCAGGACCTGAACGACGGCGCCGTCGAAGCCTTCGTGCAAGGCCCCGGCGGCGCGGTGCGCCCGACGCCTTCGCCGGACGGCAAATACCTGGCCTTCGTGCGCCGCGTGCGCAACCAGAGCACGCTGTTCCTGAAGGACCTGCAGAGCGGCCGCGAGTTCCCGGCCTGGGGCGGCCTGTCGCGCGACCTGCAGGAGATCTGGGCGATGTGGGGCGTCTACCCCAGCTTTGCCTGGATGCCCGACAGCAAGGAGATGGTCGTCTGGGCCGAAGGCAAGATCTGGCGCGTCGACCCCTTCAAGAGCAAGGCCACCGAGATCCCCTTCCACGTGAAGGACACGCGCGAGCTGCGCGAGCCGATGCGCTATGCGCAGGAAGTCGCGCCTGAGAAGTTCGCCGTGCACCAGCTGCGCGGCGCCCAGGTGTCGCCGGACGGCAAGCGCGTCGTCTATTCGGCGCTCGGCTCGCTGTACGTGAAGGACTTGCAGGATGGCGCTCAAGGCACGCCGCGCCGTCTCACGAAGCAGAACGACGCTTTCGAGTTCGCGCCGAGCTGGTCGCGTGACGGCAAGAGCCTGGTCTATGCGACCTGGCGTGACGACACCCAGGGCACGGTGCGCCGCCTGGACGTCGCCTCGGGCAAGGAGACCGTCCTCGTCAAGGAGCCAGGCAAATACCTCGAGCCGCGCCTGTCGCCGGACGGCAAGCAGCTCGTCTACCGCAAGGTCAAGGGCGGCGGCCTGACCAACCCCTGGCACAGCCTGGACACCGGCCTCTACCTCGCCGCGGCCGACGGCTCGGGCAAGGCCGAGCGCATCTCCAAGGAAGGCGATGGCGCCCAGTTCGGCGCCCGCAGCGATGAGCTGTTCTTCACCAAGACCAGCAACACCAGCGAGGTCGAGATCCGCAAGGCGCTGATGCGCCTGAATCTCAACGACCGCAGCGAGACCGAGATCGCCCGCAGCGACGTGGCTTCCGAGTACAGCGTGTCGCCGGACGGCCAGTGGCTGGGCTTCGTCGAGCGCTTCCATGCCTATGTGACGCCGCTGCCGCGCGTGCAGGGCCAGTCGGGCAAGGTCATCAGCGTCGGCGCCAAGATGGACGCCCTGCCGGTGCGCCAGCTCGACGTCAACGCCGCGTCCGGCCTGCACTGGAGCGGCGACAGCAGGCGCCTGCACTTCGCGCTGGGCGACGAGCTGTTCACGGCCAACGCCGAGGGCAAGAGCACTGAAAAAGAAAAGGCGACCGCGCAGAAGATCGGCTTCGAGCAGGCCAGCGACAAGCCCAGCGGCAAGATCGCGCTGACCGGCGCGCGCATCGTGACGATGAAGGGTGATGAAGTGATCGAGGGCGGCACCGTCATCGTCGACGGCAACCGCATCGCCGCCGTCGGCAAGGACATCGCCATCCCCGCCGATGCCAAGCGCATCGATGCCAGCGGCAAGACCATCGTGCCGGGCTTCATCGATGCCCACTGGCATGGTGCGATGAACGACTCCGGCCTGATCCCGCAGACGAGCTGGGTGAACCTGGCGTCGCTGGCCTTCGGCGTGACGACGCTGCATGACCCGTCCAACCTCAGCTCGGCCATCTTCACGCAGAGCGAGATGCAGCGCGCCGGCATCGTCACCGGCCCGCGCATCTACTCGACCGGGACCATCCTCTACGGCGCCAAGACGCCCTTCTCGTCCACCATCAACGGCCTGGACGACGCGCTGACCCACCTGAACCGCCAGAAGGCCGAAGGCGCCATCAGCGTCAAGAGCTACCAGCAACCGCGCCGCGACCAGCGCCAGCAGGTGCTGGAGGCCGCACGCCAGACCGGCATGATGGTCGTGCCGGAAGGCGGCTCGCTGTTCCAGCTCAATATGAGCATGATCGTGGACGGCCACACGACGGTGGAGCATTCGCTGCCGCTGGCCGAGGTCTGGGATGACGTCCGCCAGCTCTGGAGCCAAAACGCCGTGGGCTACACGCCGACGCTGAACGTCGGCTACGGCGGCCTGGACGGCGAGCACTACTGGTATGCCCGCACCGACGTCTGGAAGCACCCGCTGCTGAGCCGCTATGTGCCCAAGAGCGTGCTGGAGCCGCGCTCCGTGCGCCGCGTCACCGCGCCCGAGGAGGACTTCAACATCGTCCGCGTGGCTCGCACGGCCACCCAGCTGTCACGCGCTGGCGTCAACACCTCCATCGGCGCCCATGGCCAGCGTGAGGGCCTGGGTGCGCACTGGGAGATGTGGATGTTCGTCATGGGCGGCATGACGCCGCACGAGGCGCTGCGCGCCGCGACCATCAACCCGGCGCGCAACTTCGGCTTCGAGAAAGACCTGGGCTCGCTGGAACCGGGCAAGCTGGCCGACCTCGTCGTCATCGATGGCAACCCGCTGGCCGACATCCGCCAGTCGGATCGCATCGCGCAAGTGATGCAGAACGGCCGCCTCTACGACGCGCAGACGATGAACCAGGTCGCGCCGGTGGCCAAGGCCCGCAAGCCGCTGTTCTTCGAAGGCGCGGACGGCCAGAGCATGCCCATCGATACCGAGGCCCTGGAAGCGGGCCACGTCGGCGACTAAGTGCGGGACAAGCGCCGCCGGGCCAACAAAACGGCGGCGCCGCATAGCGCCATCAGCAAGGTGCCCGGTTCGGGCACCGGTGCTGCCTGCAGATAGTTGAAGCCCGAGGCCGAGGTGAGGGCCACCTGGTCTTGCTGCACGCCATTGAGCGAGACGGTCATGCCGCCCCAGCGCAGCGTGTGCGACAGGTCGAAGGAGGACGTGGCCAAGGCGCCGCCATGGCCGTCATTCGCCGTCTGCGCCGTGCCCGTCAGCTCCACGATGAGGGGCAGCATCTGGCCGGTCAGAAAGGTGGCCGTGCCATGCAGCGTGGTCAGTGGGTCGCCGACATAGCCGTGCACGCCTAGCACCGGCGAGTTGTTGTAGAGGGTGGCATCGCCGCCCAGGTCGTAGGCACCGCCGCCGACATCCGCCCTGACCTGCCAGGACGCCGAGCCGATGTTGGAGTTGCCGACGCTGAGGCTGCCGTCGAAGTTCAGCTGGAAATTCACCGTCACCTGCGTGTTGGCGGCCACGCCCGGCAGGTCCAGCTTGAAATCGTCGCGCCAGATGGCGCGGGCGACGCTGTTCAGGCTGCCGGTCGAGTCGCCATCCACCTTCAGCGTGCCGATCTGGGCAAAGGCGTGGGCGTGTCCGCTGGAACTGGCGCCCCCTGTGACCAGGCCGCTGGTCAGTTCCGCCGACCCCTGCTGGGTCAGCACGGGGTTGACCGGCCCAGTGCCACCGCTGAAGTTCGGGTTCACGCCCAACTGCGCGGTCACGAGCGTGGATGCCTGGGCGCCGATGCAGCCGAGTGCCAACGCGAGGATCGTCAAATTGCGCGAAAGCTTCATGGCCTGTCTCCTGGGTTTGCAAACAGTCTGCCGCGCCGGTTTTGAAAGTGCAGCCCCCTAGATCTTTGGGCGTCCTTCATTGGCATCTAGAATCCCCCCGGTCAGGAGAGCGCCCCGTTGCAATTGGGGGCCGCCGAAGGCGCAACAACGCTCAGGCAGAAGGACTGACAAGACGTGGCGAGTGACAGACACTCGACGCGTTCCTCACTGGAGAGAGGCCGATCCTTGAGTCGGTCCACCGAAGGGGCAAGCCCGTGGCGATTCGCCAGGGTCAATCTCTCAGGTACCCCGGACGGCGAGGACATCCAAACCCGAATTCCGTCGGAGCCCTTGATGTCCTCTTTGCTGCAAACACCTCTTCACGCCCTCCACGTCGAACTCGGCGCCAAGATGGTGCCCTTCGCCGGCTACGACATGCCGGTGCAATACCCCGCCGGCGTGATGGCCGAGCACAAGCACACCCGGGCCGCCGCCGGCCTGTTCGATGTGTCCCACATGGGCCAGGTGCGCCTCGTTGGCGCAGACGCCGCAGCCGCCCTTGAAACCCTGGTGCCGGTCGACATCGTCGACCTGGGTGTGTTCAAGCAGCGCTATGCCCTGTTCACGAACGACCAGGGCGGCCTGCTGGACGACCTGATGGTCTGCAAGCGCCCCGACGACCTGTTCGTGGTGGTGAACGCCGGCTGCAAGGACCAGGACATCGCCCATATGCAAAAGCACATCGGTGCACGCTGTGAGGTCATTCCTGTCCCTGAACGCGCGCTGCTGGCCCTGCAAGGCCCGCAGGCCGTGGACGTGCTCTCCCGCCTGAACCCTGAGGTCGCCAAACTGACCTTCATGACCGGTGGCTTCTTCAAGCTGGACGGCATCGACACCTTCCTGACCCGCTCGGGCTACACCGGCGAGGACGGCTACGAGATCTCCGTCCACCAGGACGACGCCGTGGCTCTGGCCCGCAAGCTGCTGAGCCATGCCGAGGTCAAGCCCATCGGCCTGGGCGCGCGCGACTCGCTGCGCCTGGAAGCGGGCCTGTGCCTCTACGGCCACGACATCAACGAGACGACCACGCCGGTCGAGGCCGCCATCACCTGGGCCATCCAGAAGGTGCGCCGCGCCGGCGGCGCGCGTGCCGGCGGCTACCCGGGCGCGGCCGTCATCGATGAGCAACTGGCCAGCGGCGCGGCTCGCAAGCGCGTCGGCCTGGTGGGCAAGGAACGCATGCCTGTGCGTGAGGGCGCCAAGATCGTGGCAGCCGACGGCACCGAGATCGGCACCGTCACCAGCGGCACACTGGGCCCCACGGTCAACCAACCGGTGGCACTCGCCTATCTCGACAAGGCGCATACCGCCGCTGGCACCGAAGTCTTCGCCATCGTGCGCGACAAGCGCACGCCGATGGTTGTTTCCGCTACCCCCTTCACCCCCAACCGCTACTACCGCGGCTAAACCTCTCGGAGCCTGAACGATGAGCATCAAGTACACCCCCGATCACGAATGGCTTGACGTGCACGGCGACGGCACGGCGACGGTCGGCATCACCGTGCACGCGCAGGACGCGCTGGGCGATGTGGTCTTCGTGGACCTGCCCGAAGTCGGCAAGACCTATGCCGAGAAGGAAGTCGCCGGCGTCGTCGAGTCCGTCAAGGCCGCGGCCGACGTCTACATGCCCGTCGATGGCGAAGTCGTCGAAGTCAACGAAGCCCTGCGCGACGACCCGGCGCTTGCCAATACCGACCCGCTCAAGGCCGGCTGGTTCTTCAAGGTCAAGCTGAGCAATCCCAGCCAGCTCGATGCCCTGATGGACTCGACCGCCTACGACGCCCTGTTGAAGACCCTGTAAATCCTCGAAGCAAGACCCGCCATGCCGACGCCGCTTTCTCAACTCGAAGACGCCTCCGAATTCCATGCCCGCCATATCGGGCCGGATGCCGTCGATGAATCCCTGATGTGCGCCGCCGTCGGCGTGGCCAGCCGGACCGCGCTGATCGACGCGGTCGTGCCCAAGTCCATCCGCCGCGCCCAGGGCATGAAGCTGCCCGCGCCCATCACCGAGGCCGGCGCGCTGGCCGAGCTGAAGCTGATCGCCGGCAAGAACAAGGTCTACAAGAGCTTCATCGGCCAGGGCTATTACGGCGTGCACACGCCGGGCGTCATCCTGCGCAACATCCTCGAGAACCCCGCCTGGTACACGGCCTACACGCCCTACCAGGCCGAGATCTCGCAGGGCCGCATGGAAGCCATCCTGAACTTCCAGACGATGGTGACCGACCTCACCGGCATGGACATCGCCAACGGCTCCATGCTGGACGAGGCCACCTCGGCCGCCGAGGCCGTCACGCTGGCCAAGCGCGGCGTGAAGAGCAAGAGCAACACGCTGATCGTCGCTGGCGACGTGCACCCGCAGACCATCGAAGTCATCCAGACGCGCTGCGCGCCCTTGGGCATTGACGTCAAGGTCGGCATGGCGCCCGCGCTGATGGCCGAGAACGACTATTTCGCCGTCGTCTGCCAATACCCCAGCACCACCGGCCTCATCCATGACCTGAAGGCCTTCGCCGACCAGGCCCACGCCAAGAGCGCCGCCTTCATCGTCTGCACCGATCTGCTGGCGCTGACGCTGCTGGTCTCGCCCGGCGAGTTCGGCGCCGACATCGTGGCCGGCAACAGCCAGCGCTTCGGCATGCCCATGGGCGCCGGCGGCCCGCACGCGGCCTTCCTGGCCTGCAAGGACGAGTTCAAGCGCTCCATGCCGGGCCGCCTCGTTGGCGTGTCCAAGGACGCGCAAGGCCACCCGGCCATGCGCCTGGCGCTGCAGACCCGCGAGCAGCACATCCGCCGAGAGAAGGCCACCTCCAACATCTGCACGGCCCAGGTGCTGCCGGCCGTCGTGGCCAGCATGTACGCCGTCTACCACGGCCCGCAAGGCCTCAAGCGCATCGCCGAGCGCGTGGCCAGCTACACGGCCATCCTGCACGCCGGCCTGACGCGCCTGGGTGCCAAGGTCGTCACGCCGCATGTGTTCGACACGCTGCTCGTGGAGTGTGATCCTGCCCCCGTCATGGCCAAGGCCGTGGCCGCGCAAGCCAACCTGCGCAAGATCAGCGACAAGCACGTCAGCATCGCGCTGGACGAGACGACGACGCGCGCCGACCTCGAGGCGATCTGGAGCTGGTTTGCGCCCGCCGGTGCCGCCGTGCCGACCGTCGCCGAATTCGCCGCCGGCGTCGACAGCCTGATCCCGACGCAACTGCGCCGCAGCAGCGCCTACCTGAGCCACCCGGTCTTCAACACCCACCACAGCGAAACCGAGATGCTGCGCTACATCCGCAGCCTGTCGGACAAGGACCTGGCGCTGGACCGCAGCATGATCCCGCTGGGCTCCTGCACGATGAAGCTGAACGCCACGGCCGAGATGATCCCCATCACCTGGCCGGAGTTCGCGGGCGTGCACCCGTTCGCGCCGCAGGACCAGCTGGCCGGCTACACCGAGCTGGACCAGCTGCTGCAGAACTGGCTGACCGAATGCACGGGCTATGCCGGCATCAGCCTGCAGCCCAACGCCGGCTCGCAGGGTGAGTACGCCGGCCTGCTGGCCATCAAGGCCTGGCATGAGTCGCGTGGCGACCACCAGCGCAACGTCTGCCTGATCCCTGAAAGCGCCCACGGCACCAACCCGGCGTCGGCCCAGATGGTGGGCATGCAGGTCGTTGTGACCAAGTGCGACAAGGAAGGCAATATCGACCTGGTCGACCTGAAGGCCAAGTGCGAACAGCACGCCGCCAAGCTGGCCGCGATCATGATCACCTACCCCTCCACCTACGGCGTGTTCGACACCCACGTGAAGGAAATCTGCGCGATGGTGAAGGCCCATGGCGGCCGCGTCTACGTGGACGGTGCCAACATGAACGCGCTGGTCGGCGTGGCGGCACCCGGCGAGTTCGGCGGCGACGTCAGCCACCTGAACCTGCACAAGACCTTCTGCATCCCGCACGGCGGCGGCGGCCCGGGCGTCGGCCCGGTCTGCGTCGTCGATGACCTCGTGCCCTTCCTGCCCGCGCACCGCACCGCGGGGCTTGGCAAGGCCACCAACATCGGCGCCGTCTCCGCCGCGCCGCTGGGCAACGCGGCCGTGCTGCCGATCTCGTGGATGTACATCCGCATGATGGGTGCCGAGGGTCTGAAGAAGGCGACCGAAGTCGCCATCCTGTCGGCCAACTACGTCGCAGCCCGCCTGTCGGACCACTACGACATCCACTTCAGCGGCAACATCGACGGCGTCAAGGGCGGCGGCGTGGCCCACGAGTGCATCCTGGACCTGCGCCCGCTGAAGGACAGCTCCGGCGTCAGCGCCGAAGACGTGGCCAAGCGCCTCATCGACTACGGCTTCCACGCACCGACGCTGAGCTTCCCCGTCGCCGGCACGCTGATGGTCGAGCCGACCGAGAGCGAGTCCCGCGCCGAGCTGGACCGTTTCATCGACGCGATGATCCAGATCCGCCACGAGATCGCCGACGTCGAATCCGGCAAGGTCTCGCGCGAAGACAACCCGCTGGTCAACGCGCCGCACACGTCCATGGTCGTCAGTGCCACGGAGTGGGCCCACGGCTACAGCCGTGAAGCCGCCGCGTTCCCGCTGCCCTCGCTGCGCCGCCAGAAATACTGGTCGCCGGTGGGCCGCGTGGACAACGTGTGGGGCGACCGCAACCTGTTCTGTTCCTGCGTACCGCTCAGCGAGTACGAGGAAGCCTGATCATCACCATGCCCTCTGAAATGGGGGCGAGTCACGAGGCCCGGCAAACCCGGGTCTCGGGCTCCGCTGGATGAAAACGGGCGGCCAAAAGCCGCCCTCTAACCAATCGAGGCAGTCATGGCCGTTTCCGTTTTCGACCTCTTCAAGATCGGCATCGGTCCGAGCTCCTCGCACACGGTCGGCCCGATGCGTGCCGCCCGCCTGTTTGGCCTGCGGCTTCAGCACGACGGCCTGCTCGACAAGACGAGCCGCGTGCAGGTGGTCCTGTACGGCTCGCTCGGTGCCACCGGCAAGGGTCACGGCAGCGACAAGGCCGTGTTGCTGGGCCTGGCCGGGCATGAGCCGGACTCCGTGGATGTGGAAGCCATCCCCTCCCTGCTGGACGCGATCCGCGCCGGTGACCTGAACCTCGTCGGCCAGCACCAGGTCGCCTTCGACGAGTCCAAGGACCTCGTCTTCAAGCGCCGCGAGACCTTGCCCTTCCACGCCAACGGCATGCGCTGCATCGCCTTCGACGCGGACGGCAACGAGATCGCCAACCGCGTCTACTACTCCGTCGGCGGCGGCTTTGTCGTCAGCGACGAGGTGGCGGCCGACGGCAGCAAGCAGAAGGTCATCGCCCCCGACACGACGGTGCTGCCCTACCCCTTCAAGTCCGGCGACGAACTGCTGGAACTGACCAAGCGCCACGGCATCTCCATCGCCGAGCTGATGCGGCGCAACGAATGCCACTGGCGCACCGAGGCCGAGATCGACGCCGGCCTGATGAAGATCTGGGGAGTTATGCAAGCCTGCGTCACGCGCGGCTGCAAGACCGAAGGCATCCTGCCGGGCGGCTTCAAGGTCAAGCGCCGCGCGGCCCAGTTGCACCGCGACCTGACGGCCAACCCCGAGGCCGCGCTGCGCGACCCGCTGCAGGTGATGGACTGGGTCAACCTCTATGCGCTGGCCGTCAACGAGGAGAACGCCGCCGGCGGCCGCGTCGTCACCGCGCCCACCAATGGCGCGGCAGGCATTGTGCCCGCGGTGCTGCACTACTACACCCGCTTCGTCCACCATGCCACCGAACGCGGCGTCGTCGACTTCCTGCTCACCGCTGCCGCCATCGGCATCCTCTACAAGGAAAACGCCTCCATCTCCGGCGCCGAGGTCGGCTGCCAGGGCGAGGTGGGCGTGGCCTGCTCGATGGCCGCAGGCGCCTTGTGCGCCGTCATGGGCGGCACGCCGGAGCAGGTCGAGAACGCCGCCGAGATCGGCATGGAGCACCACCTGGGCCTGACCTGCGACCCGGTGGGCGGCCTGGTGCAGATCCCCTGCATCGAGCGCAACGCCATCGCCTCGGTCAAGGCCATCAACGCGGCGCGCATGGCGCTGCGCGGTGATGGCACCCACTTCGTCAGCCTCGACAAGGTCATCAAGACCATGCGCGACACCGGCGCGGACATGATGACCAAATACAAGGAAACGGCCCGCGGGGGCCTGGCGGTCAATATCGTCGAATGCTGAGCGCCGCCAGAGCGAACGGCGTATTGGGCTTGGGCTCAACGCCCGCGGCGTTGCCCAGCAGCGCGGTCAGGTCGACGGCAATCATCCAGCCAGGGCATTTGAGGAAGTTGGCGAGTTACGCCAGCCGCAGCACGAGGAAGCTCGCGAAGCTCTCCATCAGCAGCGACGCGACGAACAGCACGATGCCGCAGACGAAGGTGCCGACGAGGAAGCCCGTCTTGTAGCTGAGGTAGCCGATCCACTCCAGGAAAAGCAGAACAGCGAACACACAAATGATGCTGCCAACGACCTTGAGGTCGTACAGGTAGTAGCCGATCATCGCCGCGACAAAGACCACGAGGAAGGTGATCAGGAAGCCGCCGGACCTCCTGGTGAACGGCGAAGCACCCACCAGAAAGCCTACGCCCAGAGCGATGGTGCAGTAGTACTCCAGGCCGATGGCGAACAGGCCCGCTTGCGCAGGCAGCAAGCCCATCACCTTCGTGATGCTGTAAGCAGCCAGCACCACCAGATGTCCCCAGATGACCGCGCCTGTCGCCTTGTCGTTGAAGAACAGCGTGAGCACACCCGGGCGGTAATACATGCCGAAGCTCAGGATGCCGGAAAGACAAATCGCGGCGAAGAAGCCGAAGATTTGCGACTGGTAAGCGAGAGCCAGGGCACCAAAGTACACCATGCCCCAGAAGCTGGCCACCGACATCGGCGGCACGCCAAGGTTGAACAGCTTGGCAAGGGCTTCCTGAAGTTTTGGATGGCTCTTTACAACCCAGGTCGCCAGCATCACGTTGGCGAACGCGCCGAACAGAGCCAAGTAGAAGGCCTGAGAAGCCCACAGCAGCTCCGGCCGCAGCGTCATCGTCAGCGTGAGCGCCAGGAATACGGTCTGGTAGACCTCCTTGGACACCGAAGCAATAAGCGCGAAGAGGCCCTTGGCGAACAGCGCGATGAAGCCCGAAGCCCACACCAGCAGCAGGACGATGGCCACCAGCTTGAAGAAGTTGGCGAAGGTGACATAGCGCTGGTAGAACGAGGCCTCGGCTTTGACGGCATCATTGACAGTGGCCAGCGGGACGCTGATGTCCTTGGGATCCACGTACTTCAGCTTGGCTTCCTCCGCCAGCTTCTGGCTCAGGTAGCCGTCCTTCTCGAGCTGCTTGAGCAGGTCGAGCTTGACTTGCCCCGCAGTTTGCGGCGCGTCGGCGGCGAATGCCGACGAGAAGAAGAGTCCAAGGCACAAAGCCAGGACACCGAACATGAATTTCATGGTTCTCCTATGTGGGAAAAACACCGGTCGAGTTGCACGTAAGCACGACCAAAAGTCCTGCCAGGTTCAGCGCTGATTCAGCGCGGCGGCAGGTCCTGCGGCAGCCAGCGCTTGTAGATGGCCTGGAAGCTGCCGTCGCGCTTCATCGCATCGATCTCGCGCTGCCAGGCCTTCACGGTTCGCTTGGGCGTTCCCGGCGAGAAGGCGATGTAGCCGTCGCTGCTGGCGAAGGTGTAGACCTCCTCCAGCGAGGCTGGGTCGACCCCGGCGGCGGCCAGCGCCCCCTGCATGCTGATGCGCTCGGACGCAAACAGCGGCGCGCGCCCGGCCAGCAGCATGCGCAGGCCCTGTGTCGGGTCAGTGACGTAGCGCAGATTGTGAAAGCCCTCGGACATGAGCTGCTGGGCGGTGTACCAGTCCCGCACGACCAGCACGTCGCCGGCCTGGCGGGCGTCGTCGAGGCGCTTGAGCCTCTCGGCACCCGCGCGAGCGTAGAAGCTGCTGTAGAAGGTCACGATGGGACCGGCCCACTGGAACAGCCTCTCACGCTCGGGGATGCGCGCCGCCGAAAAGAGCGCCATCGGCTCGCGGCCCTGGGCCTCGCGGTAGGCTCGTGCCCAGGGCTGGAATTCGATGTCCCGCGTCTGGCCCAGGCGCTTCAGCACCGCCTGCACAACCTCCACCGCCAAACCACTGGGCCGGCCCCCTTCGGTGAAATTGATGGGCGGAAATTCCTCGCTCAGCAGCCGCAATGGCGCGTCCGGCGGGGCCGCCAGCGAATCAAACGTCCAGACAAGCCCCAACAGCCCCAGATGACGTCGCTGCACTGTGTTCTCCAGTGTCGTTGCGCCGATGATAGGCGGGCACCCCAGCCTTCAACGCCAGGGTTTACTGAAGGATCTGCCCCCGTCCATGTGCCTCGCCGCCTTCGCGCTGAACGCCCACCCGCGCTTCCCCCTCGCCATTGCCGCCAACCGCGACGAGTTCTTCGCTCGCGAGGCTGCCCCCATGGCCTGGTGGCCCGAACGCCCCGACATCCTGGCCGGCCGCGACCTGTCCGCCGGCGGCACCTGGTTCGGTCTCAGCCGCGCCGGGCGTCTCGCATTGCTGACCAATGTGCGCGATCCCAGCCGGCAGAATCCCGACGCCCCTTCCCGCGGCGCCCTGGTCGTTGACTGGCTGGGCTCGACGGACGGCGCCGACGGCTTCGCGGCCGGGCTCAAGGAGGGCTACAACGGCTTCAACCTCATCACCGGCGACCTGCCAAGCAACACCTGGCACTGGATCAGCAACCGCGCGTCCGCGCCGCTTGAACTGCCGCCCGGCATCCACGCGCTGTCCAACGCGGCCCTCGACACGCCCTGGCCCAAGACGCTGGGCCTGAAGGCAGCCATGGCCCAGGCCCTCGACGGCGCGGTCTCGGCAGAACAGTTGGCCAACCAACTCCTTGCCGCGCTGGCCGACCCCACGCCGGCGCCCGACGCGGCCCTGCCCGACACCGGCGTCGGCCTGGCGCGGGAACGCCTGCTGTCGCCCCGCTTCATCCGCATGCCCGACCCAACGCGGCCCGGGGTGGCCGTCTACGGCACCCGCTGCGCCACCGTGCTCGTCCGCGAGGCGAGCGGTGCTACCCACGTCGTCGAGCGCAGCATCACGGCCGAGGGCGGCTGGCTGCCGCCYGTCCACCACGAATTGACGCGCTGGCCCTGAGCCACTCGCGCCCCAAGCTGATATACAGACGGGCATCGCTGCTTGCCGCCGCCCGATGATGCTCCTGTCTCGCCTGTCGACCGCCCGCTGGACCGCGCTGGCCTGCATGCTCATCGCCGGCTTCGTCGCCATGCGCTGGAGCCTGCGGCTGGAGGTCGCCAGCTTCCTGCCCGGGCTGGCCGAGATCGGCATCGTGTCTTCCGTGCTGCTGCTGCTGGGCGCCGCCACGGCCTGGGTCATGGCGGGCTGGCCCGGCGGCCAGGCGCCGAGCGCGACCGCGCGACGCGCCGTGCAGGGCCTGGCGCTCCTGATGGCGGCATTGCCGGCGCTGATGCTCGTCGAGGCCGTGGGCGACCTGTCGCTGGGCATAGACATCACGCGCCCCGGCGTGCTGCCGACGGCTGTCAACCCCCACCCGGGCCGCATCTCGCCCAACGGCTGCGTGGCCCTGTTGCTGCTGTTCGGCTGCCAGGGCCTGCTCGCCGGCCTGCCGGGCGCGCTCGCCCGGCGCCTGAGCGCGGCGGGCATCATCGTCGCCGCCCTCATCGCAGTCGTCGGCATCCTCGGCTATCTGCTGAACCTGGAGCAGCTCTACCAATGGGGCTCCTTCAACCGCCTGACGCTGCCAACGGCGGCCGGGCTGGCCCTGCTGGCCCTGTCGCTGTGGGAGATCCGCCTGCGCTGGAGCGGCGTGCGCGAACGTATCGACCTGCACGAGCAGCGCATCACGCGGCGCTCGCTGGCCGTGCTGGCCCTGGTGGCTGTTGCGGCGGGCGCCGGCGGCTTCGCGGCGCTGGAGTCGGAGTTCGAGCGCTCGCGCAAGGAAGACGTGCACTCCACGGCCATCATCACCGGCGAGTCACTGGTCAGTGCCATGGACGGCGGTGTCTGGCTGGCCCAGACCGTCGCCACGCGGCCCATCGTCGTCGAGCAGCTCGCCAACCTGGCAAGCAACCCCGGGGACTCCGCCCGCCGCGAGCGCCTGCGCAGCATCACGCGCAGCCTGCTGACGGCCGGCGTCACCGCGGCCCGTTTTGTCGACGCTGCCGGCGTCCCGCTGGCCGAAGCCGGCGTCTTCGCGGCCCAGGCCGACACGCCGTCGCTGGCGCTGGCACGCGACTACGCCGCGACCAGCCGCCTGGTCTGGGCCAGCGGCTTCATCCTCGCGACGGACCTGCCGGTGACGGACAAGGGCGAGGTCGTGGGCCGTTACCTGAGCGAGCAGCGCCTGGCGCTGATGGATCGCCTCGTCATGCGGGTCCGCGACAGCGACGCTTCCTCCGACGTGCTGATCTGCAGCCGCACCGACAAGGTCGCGTCCTGTGTGCCGTCCAAGCTCTACCCCAAGCCCTTCACCATCCCGATGTTCGACGCGAACGGCAACGTCAACCTGCCGATCAACCGCGCCCTGCTTGGCGAGACGGGCGTCACGCTGACGCCCGACCTGCGCGGCGTGCCCGTCGTCGCGGCCTATGTGCCGCTCGGGCGCACGGGTCTCGCCATGGTCGTCAAGGCCGACATCGAGGCCGTCTTCGCCGTCATCCGCCAGCGCCTGAGCTGGCTGGCGCTGCTGCTGGCGGTGCTGACGCTGCTGGGCACCTGGGTGCTGAGGCAGCATGTGCGGCCCCTCGTCAAGCAACTGGCGGGCGAGCAGGCGCGCTGCCGCGCCATCCTGGACAACTCCGGCGACGCCTTCATCGGCCTGGACGGCGACGGCCACGTCACCGACTGGAACCTGCAGGCTGAAGCGCTGTTCGGCTACACGGCGGCCGAAGCGATGGGCCGGCGCGCGTCCGAACTCATCATCCCGCCCGAGACGCGCGCCGCCCACGATGCCGGCATGGCGCGCTTTCGCCACAGCGGCCAGGGCCGCGTCGTCAACCAGCGCGTCGAGGTCGTGGCCCAGCACCGCGACGGCCGGCGGCTGGACGTCGAGCTGTCCGTCGCCGCCATGGACACGAGCGACGGCTACGCCGCCCACGCCTTCGTGCGCGACGTCAGCCAGCGCAGGGCGGCCGCCCGCGAGCTCGCCGCCAGCGAGCAGCGCATGCGCGACGTGACCAACGCCATTCCCGCCATGGTCGGCGTCTTCGATGCCGAGGAGCGCTGCGTGTTCGCCAACGACCTGGCCCTCAGGGTCCACAGCCTCGGGCGCGACCGCGCCATCGGCATGCCCATGCGCGCCGGCCTCGGCGAAGAGAGCTACGCGCTGCACGAGGCCCATGTGCGGGCGGTGCTGCAGGGGCGGCGCCAGACCTTCGAGGGCGCCCTGCCCTGGCGCGACGGCACCGGCTATTTCCAGATCCACCTCGTGCCCATGCACGACGCGCAGACCAACGACGTCAACGGCTTCTACCTGATGACCTTCGACATCACGGCCCTGCGCAGCGCCCAGTTGAAGCAGGAGCGCAGCGAGCGGCGGCTGCGCTCCATCACCGACAACCTGCCGGCCCTGATCTCCCACCTCGACGGCGACGGCCGCTATCTGTTCGCCAACCGCCAGTTCGAGACCCTGCTCGGCCTGCAGCCAGAGAAACCGCTCGGCCAGCGCATCGCCGAGGTGCGCGACGCCGACTATGTCGAGCAGATCCAACCCTGGCTGGACAAGGCCATGGCGGGTCAGACCGTCGTCTTCGAGTCCGAGACAGGGCCGCGCGACAGCGAGGCACGCCACTACCAGCAGACCTATGTACCCGAATTCGATGCCGACGGCCGCGTCATCGGTGTCTTCGCCGTCACCTTCGACATCACCGAGCGCCAGCTCGCGGCACAGCGCCTCAGCGACGCGCAGTCCCACCTCAAGGCCATTGCCGACAACCTGCCGGTGCTGATCTCCTACATCGACCGCCATCACCGCCTGACCTTCGTCAACAAGACCTTCGAGGAGTGGATGGGCGTGGACCCCGAGCTGGCCGTCGGCAGTCATCTGAAGGCTCTGATCGGCCCGGATCTCTACGCCCAGCGCCAGCCGGCGCTGGAGCAGGCCCTGCGCGGCGAACGCATCGAGTTCGAGGTCGTGTCCCAGGCTCTCGGCCTGACCCGCCATCTGCACACCGTCTACATCCCCGACCGGCGCGCCGACGGCAAGATCGCCGGCGTCTACACCTTGTCGACCGATGTGACGGCCACCAAGGACGTCGAACGCCGCCTGCAGGAACTGGCCCGCATCGACCCACTGACCCGCCTGCCCAACCGCCGCGAGTTCGAGGAGAGGCTGACCCTCGCGCTGGCCCGCAGTCGCCGCGCCCAGCGGGCCATGGCCCTGATCTTCCTGGACGTCGACCACTTCAAGAGCATCAACGATGGCCACGGCCACGCCGCCGGCGACGCCGTGCTGAAGGAGTTCGCCACCCGCATCCGCCGCGCCGTGCGCAGCACCGACACCGCGGCGCGCCTGGCCGGCGACGAGTTCGTCGTCATCCTGGAAGGCCTGCAGAGTGACGCCGAGGCGTCCCAGGTGGCCGCCAAGCTCGTCGATGCCATCCGCCCGCCCATCACCCTGCCCGCCGGCAGCGAGATCCTCGTCACGACCAGCGTCGGCATGGCCTGCTGGGGGGGTGTCGGCGAAGGCGCCGAGGACCTGCTGGAGCGCGCCGACCGCGCCCTGTACCGCGCCAAGGCCGCGGGGCGTGACACCTTCGCGCAAACCATCTTCTGAGCGCCGCGCCTGGTAACAAAACGGCCCTGGCGCCGGGCCACAATGCGCCAGCCGTGACTGCCGCCGTCGCCCTCCGCCGCCGCCCGCCGCCCGACCCGCGCCAGCTGCAACGCTGCCTGCTGCTGGCGGCGCTGCTGCACATCTGGCTCGTCCTCGTCTTCGGCAATGCCAGTGGCACGGCCGCGCCGGGCCAGGGCGTCTGGGGCAGCCTGACCGTCAAGCTGCTGGGCCGCAGCGGCGCCGAGGCTGGCGATCCGGCGCCTGTCGATGCACGCGGCGGCGCCGGCGCGCCAGCGCGCCCGACCGACCCGGCCGCCCAGCCCGGCGCCGCCTCTTTGGGCCGCCACAACCCCCAGGAGGTGCCCGCCGAAGCGGCCCGCACCGAGGAGCCCTCGCCGGCGCCCCCCAGCACCGCGACGCTGGACCTGCCCGAGGGCTTCAAGCCCGTGGAACGCGAGAACCTCACCGCCGTCCCCGCCCGGACGGCGCCACTGCCGACGCCCAGCGCCGAACTGCCTCCCGCCGTCGGCCGCCTGGAAGCCAGACCCGAGGCCAGCGTCGCGCCCCTGCCCTCGGCCGCCAGCCTGCGCACGCCGAGCCGGACTGTCGAGCTGCCCACGCTGCCCACCGACCTGCCTTCGGCCGTGCGCCGCCTGGAGGCCGCTCCCGCGGCG